>BQJT01000196.1 GCA_021604845.1 Cyclobacteriaceae bacterium | reverse complement strand
GTGAGTTGTGAGTTGGTGATTTTGTGAATTGGTGAGTTTTCGAGTTGGTGATTTATTGAGTTGATGAGTTGATGAGTTGATGATTTGGTGAGTTGGCGAGTTGGTGATTTTGTGAGTTGTGAGTTGTGAGTTGTGAGTTGGTACGTTGGTGAACGATATCCCGGATTTTCAGGATTGTTGTTTAATTTGTCTTCAATCAAAACAAGGTTCTATATGAAACTGATTTTAACCATTCCAGTGTTTCTTATTTACTGCTGTTCTCTTGCACAAACTCTCAATGTACGAGCGGTGGTAAACCGTATGATTGAAGACCAGCAAACCCCTATTCAAAAAGGAGCAGTAGACACCCTGATTGTTGGTACCTGGGGTCAGGAAGTTAAGGGGATTGCCACTACTTTCATGGCGACGTTTGATGTCATTAAACGAGCCCAGCGTCAGGGATTGAACCTGGTACTTACACATGAACCGACCTTTTATAATCATTTGGACCACCGGGAACATTATGGTGAGGCGGACCCATTGGTGCTGGAAAAATTGCGGTTTATCGAAGAAAACAATATGGTAATATTTCGTTACCACGATCTTCCCCATCAGGCCCACGAAGATATGATTAATGCAGGGTTGGTGGAGAAACTGGGTTGGAAAGAATTTGAAATTGATAAAATGGTATTTCAGTCCCCTTTCAAAAAATTGTCTGAATTGTCGAACTTCCTTAAGGATCATTTTGGGGCTACTACCTTACGGGTGGTAGGTGATCCCGAAATGAGTATTACCAGCATTGGGATTCTGCCTGGTGCATATGGACCTAAGGAACAGGTGAAAGCCTACAAACAACCGGGGATTGATGTATTGATTGTCGGGGAAGCAAGGGAATGGGAAACCATTGAATATGCACGGGATGCTCTGGAGATGGGCGGACATACCGCTTTGATCGTATTGGGTCATGCCGATTCCGAAGAACCCGGTATGGAGTATGTTGCCGATTGGCTGGAACAGCTGGTGCCAGAGGTACCGGTGCGGTTTGTTCCGGCAGGCAACCCATTGTGGCGTCCGGAATAGTCAGCAATAGCCTGTCGTCCGCAGCAAAAGCCTGCCGGCAGACAAGCAGGTGACAGAGCAACTAGCTCACTAAATCACCAACTCACTAACTCAATAAATCACTAACTCAATAAATCACTAAATCAATAAATCACTAAATCATCAAATCATTAACTCACTAACTCACTAACTCAATAAATCAACAACTCAATAACTCAATAACTCACTAACTAAAAATGAAACGGCGAAAATTTATTAAAAAAACCAGCATGACCATGTCGGCGCTGCCATTTTTGCCGGCGCTGCAAAGAACAGAGAAATACAAATTAGCGCTGATCGGTTGTGGTTGGTGGGGAAATAATATTCTTGGAGAGGCCATGAAGTTTGGCAACTGCAAAGTAGTGGGCCTTTGTGATGTAGATGTTAAGGCATTGGTTGATACCAGGGATAGCGTAAAGAAGTTGTCAGGAGATAATCCCAAAACCTATGGCGATTACCGGGAGTTGTTGCAGAAAGAAAAACCTGAGATCGTGATTGTGGGTACACCGGATCATTGGCATGCCTTACCTGCAATCGCGGCCATCAGCCAGGGAGCCCATGTCTATCTGGAGAAACCGATCGGCCATACCATTGGCGAAGGCCAGGCTATTCTGCGTGCGGCTCGTGAATACAATCGTGTGGTACAGGTGGGTACGCACCGCAGGGTTTCACCACATAATATTTCTGCAATGGAATTTTTAAAAGCGGGCAAAGCGGGTGAGATAAGTCAGGTTAAAGCGTTTATTCATTACAATCAGAAACCAGGGGAAATGACCCCGGATCAGGAACCTCCGGAAGGCCTGGATTGGGATATGTATGTGGGACCTGCTGCCTATCAGGAGTATAACCCCAAAATACACCCTAAGGGATTTCGTCAGTTCCTTAATTTTGCCAATGGAACCACTGGGGATTGGGGGATTCATTGGTTTGATCAGGTGCTTTGGTGGACCGAAGAGAAATATCCCAAGGCTGTTTATTCTACTGGTGACCGGTTCATTAAACAGGACAACACGGATGCACCGGATACTCAAATGGCAAATTTCGATTTTGAATCATTTGCATTGACCTGGGAGTTGCGGTTATGTGCACCGGGCGCCAATACCGAACATAACGTGGGTTGTTATTTCTACGGTACGGAAGGAACGTTGCATTTGGGTTGGATCGATGGCTGGACTTTTTACCCTGCAGGTAAGAATAAGGAAATTATTAATTTCCCGGCTACTTTACACGATCCGGACAAGCAGAACATCAGGGAATTGTGGGCCGATTTCATGCAGTCAATAGCTGCCGATACCAGACCTGTTTGTGATATCGAAAAAGGACACCGCGCCACCAATATGAGCCTGCTGGCAATGATGTCCCTGAAGTTGGGCCGTAGTGTGGCCTGGGATGGCGCGAAGGAAATGATATTGAATGACCCGGAAGCAAATAAACTGTTAAGAAGAGATTATCGCGGCGAATGGCAGTACCCGGTATAATGGGTTTCCCGTATTTGAAACCGGGAGTTATTACTTACCAAAATAAAAAAGCAATGAGCAAAGTACATGAGCTGGCAAAAATGATAGATCACAGCCTGCTTCATCCAACCATGACGGATGAGGACCTTTTGAAAGGATGTGAGATAGCAAGGGAATATAATGTGGCTTCCGTTTGTATCAAACCCTACGCGATTGGGTTAGCGGTAAATGCTTTAAAAGGATCCGGGGTAATGGTGGGAACGGTAATTGGTTTTCCACAGGGAAATTCCTCAGTACAGATAAAGGTAGCCGAGACTATTGACGCCTGTAAAGCGGGCGCCACGGAAATCGACATGGTGGTTAACATTGGTAAAGTATTACAGGAAGATTGGGATTACCTGCATGATGAAATAAAAGCAGTTTGTGAAGCTACGCATGCCCATGGCGCTATTCTGAAAGTGATTTTCGAAAATGATTTTTTGCCTGAGGATGAGTTCAAGATCAGATTGTGCCAGATTTGTTCTGAAATTGGGGTTGATTTTATCAAGACCTCCACCGGCTACGGATTTGTAAAAGGGGAGGATGGTAAATATTCCTACCAGGGAGCAACGCATAAGGACTTAAAACTAATGAGGGCAAATGCTGCCCCGGGCGTACAGGTGAAAGCCGCCGGAGGTGTAAGAACCCTGGACGATCTGCTGGCAGTGCAAGCGTTGGGAGTAACCAGAGTTGGAGCCACTGCCACCATTTCCATGCTGGAAGAGGCAAAAGATCGTTTTGAAGGGGGATCAGACAGGGTGGTACCACAGGAAGATACAGCGGGGTATTGATGTCTTCGGAATTACTTAAAGTAACTCTTGCTTCCCTGTTGCCTGAACTTAATAACAGGGTCGGAAATCACTTTGGAATTATCGGAGTGGATGGATTCGTTGACAAAATCCAGCAGCCGGTAAAATCTCAGGATATCAGCGGCAGCTCGTATTACCATACGCTGGACAGTTTTGGACGGCGCATTAGTGAAGCATCAGATCAGAGCGCTCAGATTGAATTACACACTAATACGGTGAAACTCGGGGGCAATGCGCCCATATTCGCCAATGCCCTGGCGGGTTTGGCAGTGAAGAACCTTTGTTTGGGGACCTTTGGGGTGCCCACAATCCACCCGGTTTTCAAGCAGATGCATGCGGATTGCCAGTTAATTTCACTAGGAGCTGCCGCTGAAACAAATGCCTTGGAATTTAATGATGGGAAATTGATACTTTCCGAATTATCAACTTTTTCCAATTTAGATTGGGAGCAAATTAAAACACAAATCAATTTAAAACACTTAGCATCCAGTGCGTCCAAAGCAGGACTGATTGGACTGGTTGACTGGTGTAATCTTCCCCATGCAAGTGATATTTGGCTGGGGTTTTTGCAGGATATCGTTATGCCCTCTGTGGGCCAGGCACCTCGTTTCTTTTTTGACCTGGCGGATCCGTCTAAAAAGGCTGCTTCTGATGTCAGACAGGTACTTTCTTTGATAGATCGATTTTCGGGTTATGGAAATGTGATATTGGGCCTCAATGAAAATGAAGCGCTTAAGCTAACCGAGTTCCTGGGATTGGAAGTTTCTGATATGGATGATCACCAGCGGCTGTTGAAAATAGGACGGCTATTATTTAATTTTATGAATATTCAACAGCTGTTAATTCACCCGATTGATGGCTGCTTTTTGTTCAATGCCACAGATCAATATTATTTGGACGGACGGCTGGTTCATAACCCCCGGGTGTCTACCGGTGGTGGAGATAATTTTAACGCCGGATTTTGTTTTGGCGAGTTAAATGGCTATTCCAGCCTGCAATCGATGGCGCTGGCTATGGCCACTTCGGGCGCCTATGTGCAAAACGGAAGAAGCCCTGATTTAGACGCTTTGGGAGATTACCTGATTCAGTGGCAGCAGGAACTATAGAAAGTGCAGAGACAAATGATAAGATTATGAGAACGCTAAAGGTGGCGGTATCCGGAGTTGGGTTTATTGGACCGGCTCATATTGAAGCTTTAAGAAGACTTCCGAACATAGAGGTAGCTGCCATATTCAACAGGGGCAAAGAAAAGGTAAAATCTAAAGCTCAGCAGTTGGGGGTTGAACAGTATTTTGATGATTACCGGTCCATGCTTAATCAGGTATCACCCGATTGCGTTCATATCTGTACTCCAAACAACCTGCACTTTCAGGAAGCTAAAATAGCATTGGAACAGGGCATTCATGTGGTATGTGAGAAACCATTGGCTACAACTATTGAGCAGGCGGAGGAACTGGTTGAGCTGGCCAGCCGGACAAAATTGGTAAATGCCATACACTTTAACATCAGGTATTATCCGGTAGTACGACAGATGAGAAGGATGCGGGAGACGGGAGCGCTTGGTGAAGTTTATTCCATTATCGGTTCTTATTTACAGGACTGGCTGTTTTATCAAACCGATTATAACTGGCGGCTGGAACCTGAACAATCCGGCGAATCCAGGGCGCTGGCTGATATCGGGTCACACCTGCTGGATTTGCTGGAGTACGTTTCAGGTTGTCACATTAGTGCGGTTATGGCCGACATGAACACCGTGCACAAGACCCGAAAGAAACCGCTAAAGCCTGTAGAAACGTATTCAGGTAAGATACTGCAACCAGATGACTATCAGGATGTTAAAATTAATACTGAAGACTACGCCAGTGTATTGTTGCGGTTCGATAATGGTAATAGTGGAGTTATTACAGTCTCCCAGGTCGCTGCCGGCCGTAAGAATAGGCTCAGCCTGGAAATAGCGGGATCCGGCAGGACATTTTCCTGGAACTCCGAGGCACCTAATGAACTTTGGTTGGGTGAGCGAGACCAGCCAAATGGAGTAATGCTCAGGGATCCTTCTTTGTTTGACCCTGAAGCCGCGAAATTGGTGTCCTATCCGGGTGGGCACAATGAGGGATTCCCGGATACCTCAAAGCAACTATTTAAAGAGGTTTATGCAGCCATCAGAGCAGGTAGGCAGCCGGATCAACCGAAATTTCCCACATTTAAAGATGGGCTCCGGGAACTGGTGTTGAATGAGGCGATTTTAGAAAGCGCAAAAGAAGAAAGATGGGTGAAGATATAGAACCAAGGTCTAAGGTGTAGCCCATCTTTGCAACTGTACTTTAGTAAAGTCAACGGTAACATCATTTGCCTGTAAATCACCTGGTTGACTGGATCCTCGGTTTACCAGGCTGCTCATTTCATCAGTCAAACGGGCAACTACTTGCGGATGAAATCTGGTGCTGTCAAATTGTTCTGCAATGTCCTGGCCCAGGTGATATAACTCTACTTTCGCCGGCCGGCCCCTGGATTCCTGCAAGGTTTCTGCTGGCATTCGATAAACTATTTTCCATCCGTCCCTACGATAGGCAAATTCACCATGGACCGAGTGGCTTACCAGATCCTGGCGAGATGAATGGTCCTCATTATTTAGCAGGATATCCAGAAAACTGAAACTGTCTTCCCCCTGGCCTTTGGGAACGGATAGGCCAGTAGTTAACTGATAACATGTTTCGTACACATCAGTAAGGCATACAAGCTGATCGCTGGTACTTGATGGGGTGACTTTGCCAGGCCATTTTACTACTAAGGGTACCCGGTGACCACCTTCCCAAATATCCCCTTTGTGCCCCCTGAACTGCCCACTGGGCATATGACCAGCTGCCACCAACTCGTCCCAGCCGGTGTAATGGGAATGGCCGTTATCTGCGGTAAACAGAATGATGGTGTTCTCTGATATCCCGGCATCTTCTACCGCCTGCATAATTCTTCCTACTGACCAATCAGTTTCCATTACAAAATCAGCAATTGGGGCAATGCCACTTTTTCCCGCAAAATTTTCCGAGGGTACCACCGGCTCGTGCGGAGAAGTCATTGAAAAGTACAGGAAGAAAGGTTCAGAGGTTTTGCTTTGCTCTTTAACATAATTAGCGGCCCTTTCGGTAATTTCAGGAAGTATCCTCTCGAATTTCCAACCGGGTGCCATAGGTGTGCCTTCAAAACCCCGGGGCATTACCACGTGATCGGGGTGGGGCTCATACCGGTAACGTTCAGTTGGTAATTCAACCACCCGGTCATTTTCGATAAACGTAAAAGGGGCAAAGTTAGGCACATGGGTGCCGAAGTAATAGTCGAATCCATGCTCAATGGGCCCGCCGGTTATGGGTTGGGTAAAGTCCCAGTCCAAATTCTTTAGTGCGTTCTTTTCCTCAATTCTCTGACTTTGCTGGGGACCTGGCCAATTCCAGCCCAGATGCCATTTCCCGATGCAGGCAGTGTTATACCCCTGGTTTTTCAACATTTCTGGCAGGGTGATACGCTCGGGCTGGATTAAAGGAGGCTCATAGCTGGCCAGTACCCATTCCTGTAGCGGCGTTCTCCAGGCATATCTCCCGGTTAGTAAGCTGTAGCGGGTAGGAGAACAGACAGCTGAACTGCTGTGGGCGTCGTTAAAACTCATTCCCTCTGCCACCAACCGGTCAAGGTTAGGAGTGAGTATTTTATTGTCCGGGTAATGTGCCTGAATATCACCTACTCCAAAATCATCAGCCAGGATAACAATAATATTGGGGTTGCTAACAGGAGGTTTTTCATCAGCAGGCGGTTTGCACTGGAAAATGATAGCAGCAAATACTGTGAGCGTAAGATAGATCTTGCAGGTTGAAGTCATGTTTGAAATATAAGGAATCAGATACATATATCCGATCTTACTCCGGTGGCAATTGAAATCGGATGTTTAACCACTGCGATCTCCTGAATTTTGCCCTTATTTTGGTTCGAGCGACATTACATAATCATAACTTTCATTCAGCAGCCTGCACAGTGTATCCGGATTTTCAAGCAATGACTCCGTAATAAGAATGTAACCTTTCATTACCGCTCCATAGGACTTGAACAGTGTAGTATCGAACTCTTTCAGGTATTTTTCCTGAATTTCTCTGGAAAACCGAATACCCAGTTCGCCATTTTTGTTCAATAGGGAAAACATATAGCCGTTAGCTGAAGTATAAGGCATGCTTTTACCTTTACGTTCAAACCTGGGACACATATCCACCAGCTTATCATATAATGCAAGTTTCTCCTGGTACATTAACTCGCGAAGGTGTATTGTTGTTGTAAAGTCCAAGGTATTCAAGCCATTGGAAAAAATCAAACAAGTAGGGTACGAAAGCGTCTTGATATCAGGGTATCATATTTTCCGTATTATTCAAACTGTCTGGCGGTGAGTTGATTAAGATCTCTTCAGCTTTAGTTCAGGGGGCATGTTGGAGATTATCATTACTATTATTCTTGCCGGTGGTTTCGATCAGCATCAGACCCGTAAAGACCCGCGAAAACCTCTGGCGGCGTAGTAGGAATCGGCCCCGTTATGATAAATAAAAACCTGGTTATATCGAAAATCGCCGAAAATTGCACCACCGAGATTCCGGATGTCAGCCGGAGTGAGCAGCCAACTTGATGTTTTTGTATCAAAATCACCAACTTTCTGTAATTTTCGATATTCCGTTTCTGTCAGCATTTTGATGCCCATCTGCTTCGCTAGATCCAGTGCATTATGTTTGGGCGGGTGTTGCTTCCTTGACTCCAGGGCTTCCCGGTCATAACAGGCGCTTCTTCGACCTTTTGGGCTTTCCGGTGAACAATCAAAGAATATATACACTCCATCTTCTGAATCAATTACATCCGGCTCACCTCCGGTCTTTTCCATCTCATTAAGAGACCATAACTTGTTTGGATGGTTTTTGAGCTTATTTTCGAGGGGGTTCCAATCAAGGTCCTGATGACGACTCATGTTTTCTTTAAAACGAACTCTTAAAACTTCAAGAATATCATCTTGGTCTTTTGAGGTTAGCTTCATTTTGCAATTATTTGGTAGATGGAATTTAAGGGCTTTTCCGAGAGCATTATTGGTCTTCGTTGTCCAATTGGTTTATGCAGCGATAAGACTAAATTAGGGTTTAACTCTTAATGCTACCAGGGTTCTCCAATTGATCAATACAATTATTCCCTGGTACGAGATCGCCATCGAAAAAATAAAGGCCAATACCAGTCCCACATTGAGCAGCCACCCGGCTTTGTAAGCTCCCATTAGTTCTTTTCGGTTGACTAATATGCCAATCCCCGATACCACCAGTGGTAAGACAAATACCAGGAACACCCCATTTTAAATGCTTTTTGAAAGCAAATAATGCCGATTCACCGGTTACCAAGACGGCTCTGTTCATATGGATTTGCTTTAGCCGCCACAATGTAACAAAGTTTTCAAATCTTTAAACAAGGCACTCACCAGCTCTCCAACTCACC
>BQJT01000195.1 GCA_021604845.1 Cyclobacteriaceae bacterium | reverse complement strand
TAAACTGTATGCTCTAAACTGTTGCTCTTGCTGTTCCTACAACAACTCTTTTAGTTCCTGCAGACTGCCAATCTTATAAGTTGGCTCAATATGGTCTTCGCAGGCACGCGAGTTATAATAAATCTGATCTATACCGGCATCTCTGGCCCCGGAGATATCTGTAACCGGGTTATCTCCTATCATAATACACTCCGAGCCATTAACCGCTGCGTGATCTAAAGCAAAATCGAAGATACCCCGGTGGGGCTTTAGGCACCCTGCCTGACCCGAGGTAATAACCAGATCAAAATACCTGCTTATGCCTGAGCTTGACAATTTCAAACCCTGGATCTCATCAAAACCATTGGTGATAATAGTCATGGGGTAGCTGGCTTTCAGGTAGTCCAACGTCTCAATTGTGTGGGGCATCAAATTGGATTTTCTGGGACATCTGTGTAAATACTCATGACCAAGACTTGGGTAGTACGGGTAATTCTGTACCCCCAATACCTGAAGTACCTGCTTGAATCGCTCCGTTCTTATAAATTTCTGATCAATGAGTCCGGTGTGATAACCATCCCAGAGTTCATGATTTACCACATGGAACACTTCCTGGAAGCGTTCAACACTGAACCCCCCTAATTCATGCAGTTTGAATTGAAGGAACAGATCTGCCAGGGTTTCATTTGCATTGCGCTGGTGATCCCAAAGTGTGTGGTCCAGATCAAAGAACAGGTGTTTGTATTTCTTACTCAAACCAGCAAGTGCTTACCATGGATTTTATGAATAGCAAACTCCCGGTTGGACTCCAGTACCTTTGAGATGTCCAAATCTTTCTTTAGTACCAGATCTCTGTGCAAGTATTTAAAAATTTGACTTACGAAATCTTTTACTTCATCCTTAATCTGATAAAACACCCATTGATCCTGTTTCCTGGAACCTACTAATCCTGAATTTTTCAGGTATGTCAGGTGTCTCGAAGTTTTGGTTTGAGTAAAGTCCAGTATGTGTTCCAGATCTGATATGCAAAGCTCAGGATAGTAATGAAGCAGAAATAAAATCCGCACTCTGGATTCATCGGAAAAAGCCTTAAATAACTGGCTTCCAAAAACAAGGGTGAAGTTTTTCAATCGCATAAAATGATAAAGCTTTCTTTATGGTTAAGTTACTATTCACAGTCGACAATGAACAGGGAAGAATTGAAAATGAGTGGTATGGGTTAACATTTTTTAACCTGAGGAACTATTTTGCCCGTATTTAATTATAGATATTAGCATTTAAGTATCTTTATAGGTCGTAATGCGCCATAACGCTTTGAAATCCTCAGGTCACCCCATACTGCCCGCTTACCTGGTACCTTTAGTATTATTGGTGTTAATATTAGCGTCCTCGGGTGTATATGGTCAGAACCAAAAAGAAATAATCCAGTTCTCCGGAGTAGTGGTCGATGAAGACAGTACATCAACAGGTCTTTTCGGAGTGCACGTTTACGTACCCAAGGCGGGAAGGGGAACGGTAACCAATCGATACGGTTATTTTTCGCTGCCAGTGCTTGAAGGCGATAGTGTAATGATCAGTGCCGTTGGTTATCAAAAGCAGCATTTTATAATACCAGGTGATGAAGGTGACAGTTTTACCGTCCTGGTGGAACTTGCTACAGATACCACTATACTTTCAACGGTGGAAATATTCCCGTATCCCACTGAGGAGCTGTTCAAAGAAGCGATCCTGGCGCTAAACCTACCGATTGATGACGATAATCAGGAAGACAATTTAGGCCAGGAGGTATTAGCCCGCATGGCAGAGACCATGACAATGGATGCCAGTCAAAATTACAAGTATTACATGAATCAGCAGTTTTACCAGTTACACAATTCCTATTCCCAACAACGGTTCAACAATCCGTTGCTTAATCCCATAAACTGGGCAAGTTTTATCAAATCCCTGCGCCGGGGCGATCTCAAGAAAAAGAAGTAGTGCTAACTAACCAATAGGACACAGAAAAAACTTAATCCTAGATTTTTCCGTTACTCCGATTATGAAACGAATTTTAGTGTTTGCAGGTAGTTCCAGCCGTAACTCGATAAACAAAAAATTAGCCAGATTCGCTGCATCCCAGCTAGAAGATACAGATAACAGAATCATCGATCTGAACGACTTCGAAATGCCTCTTTTCAGTGTAGACCGTGAAATTGACAGCGGTATTCCTGAAGAAGCACGGAAATTCAAATCGGAAATAGAGCAAGCAGATGGAATCATCATGTCGCTTGCCGAGCATAACGGAAGTTATTCCACCGCATACAAAAATGTATACGACTGGGTTTCCAGGATCAAGGGGAATATGTGGGAAGATAAACCAATATTACTAATGGCTACATCGCCGGGAGCACGAGGCGGTAAATCTGTACTACAGGCGGCTAAATCCAGGCTGCCATTTCAAGGCGGTAATGTGGTAGCATCTTTTTCATTGCCTTTATTCAAAGATAATTTTGATGGGGACCATGGAATTACCGATGAACAACTCAATTCAGAATTTGAAGGACAACTTTCCCAGTTTGTCCAGGCGGTGGAATAAAAGCAACTAATCTTTCTCTGGTCAAGAAATGTCCATTGGTCGTGGTTCATTTTAGATAATGTCTAAAATGCGCTTCGTTAATTCCACAAAATACTCTCCATTCTGAGGGCCGAACCAATTCATTTCCCGCGTCTCGGCGCTACTGACCGTGAAATAATATCGTTCGGGATTGACATAACCCAGGTACCAGCCATTAAAAGAAGTGATCATTAGTGACAAACCGCGCTGCTGACAAAAGGACTGGAGCTCCGGATAGAATTCTCCTGATAATTCAACAGGTAGCCCCACCAGTACCGTATTGCCAATTCTTATTACAGTTATTTTAGGATGCATCTCACCCATGATCTTTTGAAAAATCCAGGGCCTGAACCGCCAGTAGTTGCTAATGCGAAAGTGTGGAGACCTCAGATCGACCGGGAGCTCTACATACTTTAACACAGAAGTATTTTGTGTTTTTATTTTGCCCTGTAAGTCACTGAAATAACCAGCCAGGTTCCTGGAATAACCAATCATCTTTTTCAGCTCAAACGGTTTGCGTCCGATCGGGGTATGACTGCCGGTGGCACCAGGCGCAAATGCCGCAAAATTTATAGTTTCCTGCTCTTCCAGTAAATCCAAATAAGCTCCGGGGTAATCCGCTGAAAGGGTGTTTATGTCCTTGTCCATATACACAGAATGTGCTGAAAAAGTATTCAATACCGCCAGCTCATGTCGCTGGTTTTCTAATTTTAGCACCCTCAATAAATTATCGATGTGACCATTTTGATCCAGCCGGTTGGTTACTAACCCCTCAGTTGATACTTCCCCAAATCCAACCCGAACTACATCCAGTGATCGCTGTGCGGTGCGAATTGAATTCAGTGTTTGTCCAATGATGAATTCAAGCGTTTCAGGGCTATTTCCCCCCACTACCAATGATCCCAACAAACCCGATGCCCAGCCCCCGATGCTGGTATGGCTGTGATTAGCGGTAAAATAGATTCCGGTTACTTCAGGAAATGCCTTGTGAATGCTATTCCTTACTGCGTTAGCCAACTTTGGATGCATAATCCACAAGTCATAATTAATCATAAGTACCCGGTTGACACCGTTGTCAAACATAAAAGTCCGAACATAAACCGAATCAAATACCTGTTCATATGGTTTGAAATTCTTCCCGGTAAGTCGAACCGGTTGCGGTGGGGTGATGTTGACCTTGCCCCATCCCGCTTTCAATCCTGGCGCATCCAGCACTGGTTCAAGCGGTTGAGCAGGTTCTTCCGCTGGCCCTTCCTCTGGTACCTGCTGCAGACTTTGCTTTTGGGATTGCGGCAGGTCTTGAATTTGCCTTTGCTGGAGCTCCTGTAGTTGTTGTTGCTGAAGTTTGAGCCGCTGCGCAAGACTATCAATTCTGGCCAGTGTATTTCTGTAAAAATCCGCCTGGTGATATGGGGTCTGATCGATTTTAGTAAAAAGTAAAAAACCAAGTGCTCCCAGCAGGGTGGTGGTGATTATCAGTCGGGTAACTATTTTAGACATTTTTATACTTACGTTACCATTGGGTGTGCTGCAATTATAACAACATCTCTCTAAAACAGCAGCTCAGCACTATGAATTAAAATATTTTGTAAATTAAGTGAGCTAGGCAAGTAAGATTCATGGACATTGTTCATTACCTTCAGATTAACAGTACCATTGAAAATGTATATCATGCAATCTCCACCTCGCGAGGTATAGCCAGTTGGTGGTCTTTATCCGCTTCCGGGCATTCCGAGTTGGGAGCGATACTGGAGCTTGATTTCGGGCCGGGATATCAATGGCAAGCCCAGGTAACCGGTATGGTTTCACCGACGGAGTTTGAATTAATTCTTACCAAAGCGGACCCTGACTGGATTGATAGTACTGTGGGCTTTCAGCTCTCTGGTAATCAAAATCTCATTGATGTCAGGTTCTATCACAAAGGTTGGAAAGAAGCAAATGACCATTATTATACATCCTGCTATTGCTGGGCTATGTATCTACGAATTATGAAAAGGTATGTGGAGCACGGTGAAACAGTTGATTACCATCAGCGTCTTGATGTCTAGGGCAGCAATATTTGCCCATTCACTCATCGGTTGTTCCGCCATTTTAACCTATGGATAAACAAGAGTTTCTATTACTCATCCCCGGTATAATTTATGGGGTTGCGATAGTTGACCTGCTTAAAATTGTACAGCACAAAGTCAATTATTGGGAAGTGGTGTATTGGGGAGTACTCCTCATGGTGATGATTATCAACCATTGGATGGATCTTTATCAGCAACTGGATGCCATTGAAGACAGCAATCTCAATTTCTATTTGATCATTGTGCAGGCTATGATATACGCTAAGGCTGCAAATATTATTACTCCTACTGAAAAAGATACCGATACCAGAGGATATTTCTTCAGAACCAGAAAAAACTTTTTCCTTACCGTCCTGGGTGCAGTTGTTTTCAATATACTTATAGAGTTTGTAGTGTTTGACGATCATTTGTTATGGATTAGAATTAGTGCAATACCGTTACTAATGGCTTGTGCCTATATCGACCAAATCTGGGTACGATTCATAATCGGGATTTACTACATTGGGCTTACCATTAAGCTGGTATTCCTTCAAAACACCCCACTTTGAAAGGCTATCGAATGGATTTTTAAAAAGAATCAATTAAGTTGCATATTATGAATCATACCCGACGAAATTTTCTACGGTCAGTTAGCATGCTTTCTGCTGTTACCGTAGTACCGCTAAGCTCTTTCAGTTTTAGTCCTAATGCCAAACTCAAGGTAACACTGGTAGGTACCGGGGTCCGGGGAACAAGCTTCTGGGGGAAACGTTTAGTAGATCAGTACGGTGATATATTGGAGTTTGTGGGTTTGTGCGACATTAACCCCGGTAGGTTGGAATACGGTAAAAAGTATATCGGAGCTAAATGTCCCACCTTTACCAATTTTGATCAGATGATCAATGAGACAAAACCCGACCTGGTGATTGTAACTACTAAGGATTCTACCCATCATGAGTTCATAATAAAGGGTCTTGACATGGGTTGTGATGTACTTACGGAAAAGCCATTAACCACCGATGAAACAAAATGTCAGGCCATTATTGATGCCGAGCGGCGGTCAAATAAAAACCTGATCGTAGGGTTCAACTACAGATGGAGTCCATACGCCACCAAGGTCAAAGAATTGTTAAGGGATGGAGTAATCGGCGATATTACATCTGTCGATTTTCATTGGTATCTGAACACTTACCATGGGGCTTCTTATTTCAGACGGTGGCATGGACTACGGGAAGCCGGTGGTACCCTGTGGGTGCATAAGGCCACACATCATTTCGACATACTAAACTGGTGGATCGATTCTGATCCCTCAGAGGTATTTGCCTATGGCGATCTGGAATTCTATGGTTCTAACGGTCCTTTTAGGGGTGATAAATGCCGGACTTGTCAGCATAAGTCAGAATGTGATTTTTATTGGGATATTACCAAGAATGATCGCGATATGAAATTGTATGTTGAGAATGAAAAGTATGACGGTTATATAAGAGATAATTGTCTTTACAGGGATGAGATTAACATCTATGATAAGATGTCTGCCCAGGTTAAATATAAAAACAATACTATTCTCAATTATTCACTGACCACATACAGTCCTTTCGAAGGTTGGCGTGCGGCATTCAATGGCACTAAAGGGCGACTGGAAGCATGGTTGGATATACCCTATCAAAAACAGATGAACGTCAGCCAGGCCGAAATGCACAGTCGTGAAATGGCCCAAACCGGTGAAGATGAGATGCACAGTGAACCAATTATCGTCCATAAGCTGTGGAATGATTTCGAAACCATTCAGGTAAGCACCGAAAAAGGCGGTCATGGTGGAGGCGATAAGAGGCTCCATGACAAGATTTTCGTGAACCCTGATGAAAAAGACCCTTACGATAGGGCTGCGGGTGTCCGTGATGGAGCCATGTCAATATTGATCGGCATTGCTGCCCGTAAAAGTATCGAAAGCGGTGACCCAATCAAGATCGGTGCCTTAACAGATCTTCAGCCCAGGGAAACGCGGTTATGAGACATTGTTACCGGGTTCAAATAACTCTGTGCTTTTTTGTTTTGCTTTTTACTGCCTGTGGTCCATCAGGATCGCCTGATGAAATAAATCAAAATTGGTATAAAGGCAACCTCCATACACATAGTTTTTGGAGCGATGGAGATGAGTTTCCGGAAGTCATTATGGAGTGGTACAAGGAGCATGGTTACCATTTCGTAGCGCTCACCGACCACAATATATTAGCCAATAAGGAGCACTGGGTAGAAATGAAAGATAGCCTGAGGCAAGCAACATTTCAAAGATATCTGGATAAGTATGGTAATGATTGGGTTGATTTTAAATCAGATTCCGGAAGAATCATGGTTAAACTCAAGACATTAGATCAATATCTCTCGCTATTTCAGGAAAAGGAACGGTTCTTAATTTTACCGGCTGAGGAAATATCGGACAGTTACGAGGGCAAACCCTTACACCTGAACGCCACCAATATTGAGCAGTTGATTGAACCACAGGGAGGGTCGAGTGTTGTAGATGTACTGCAACGAAACATAAATGCATTAATGGAACAGCGCGAAACTTTCGGTAAACCCATGCTGATCCATATAAATCACCCCAATTTCTACTTCGCTATTACCATTGAGGACATGATAGCACTTCAGGGCGAGCAATTCTTCGAGGTCTATAACGGCCATCATATGGTTTATAATTTAGGCGATTCCATGCACATAGATACGGAGACCATGTGGGATCAAATAAATATCGCTTATCTAACCAGTGGTAAACCTCCATTGTATGGATTGGCAACCGATGACAGTCATAATTATCACACATTTGGAAATCGATGGAGTAACTCAGGGAGGGGTTGGATAAATGTTCAGGCCGATTCTTTAAGCCCTGAGTCTCTTATAAGGTCGATGGAACAAGGGCGTTTCTATGCATCCACCGGGGTAGAATTAGTGAATACAGAAGTAATTGAAAATACCATTTATGTTGAAATCGCTGACTCAACAAACAGCTATCGGGTTCAATTCATTGGATGTTTAAAAGACGATAGTAAAACCCGAATTTTAAAAGAGGAATCCGGTTATCAGGCTTCTTACAAGCTCAATTCCGATCATTTATTTGTCAGAGCAAAGATTATCTCCTCCAAACCACCGGTCAATCCAATTGAAAATATGCCTTATGAGCTAGCCTGGACACAACCGGTAGTTTTTTCAGAATAACTCCGGCACTATTTACCTCCCAGACTGCGTGCATAATGGTCCAGATCAGTGCTGAAACCTAAGAATATATTAATTCCAGGTCAGTCAGTGGAACAGATTCAATTCCTAAAACAGGACCTCAGGTTGATTTTTACTGCACCCCCCCAGCAGCGAAATCAGTATAATCACCAAACAAAAGTGATTTTTTATGGTAAGTGTTAAAATGCAGCTTGCAAATAAAAATAATATGGTGGTGAATCATCAATGACAAATTCGATTTGGTCCATCCACCTCAAAAACTTAAACTATTATAAAGCCAGTTTTGAGAAAGGAATTTTTGTAATTTTAATGACTCTGAATAACTAAGAACCTAATGATAAAAGATGAAAGTCTGATTGAGTACTCCCCTGCATCCGCCAGACATATGGAGGCGATTGCAAGACTTCATGCGTACAGCTGGCAGATCCACTACAGGGGTATTTTTAATGATAGTTATTTGGATCATGATGTGGTCCAAGAACGTCTCTTGGTTTGGAAGCGACGTTTTGAAACTCCATCCAAGGATCAGTTTATTGTACTGGCCAATGATCAGGACCATCTTTGCGGGTTTGGGTGTGCCTTCCTGAACCATGATGACCGATATGGATCACTAATAGACAACCTTCATGTTCACCCTGATTGGCAAAGGAAAGGCATTGGCAGAAACCTGCTAAAACATTGTGTTGAGAGAATAGCTACTTTGGAAGGTGATTTCAAAATGTACCTGTTTGTGCTAAAAGAAAACAACAAGGCGCGCAAATTTTATGAGAGCATGGGTGGGGAAACCGTTGAAACTGCCATAGAAAACAATCCTGGGGGTGGCCAAGCTGAAGTGCTCAGAATTTTCTGGAACACCCCACCTAACTAGTCTCAGGCAGTAGGGAGTTTCCATCCATTGTGATATTCTGCTTGTATTAGCTTGTTGGCTGACTTGTTATCCCTGAAACCACCCTTTTCGGCATCCCAGTAAAGTTTTTCACCTGTTTTGTACGCAATATTTCCCATTTGGGCATTTATTGCTGCCACACTTCCCGAGTCAATGGGGGTATTTAGTTTTGAGGAGTCATTCGACT
>BQJT01000194.1 GCA_021604845.1 Cyclobacteriaceae bacterium | reverse complement strand
TTTCGTCTGGGATGGACCCAGTATATTAAGATAATCTTTTTTCTACCGGTTATTTTCACCGGTTTCGACCCCATCATGTTCTTTATCTGTCATCAGATCGAAGTACTTTATCAATTCTGGATACATACCGAGTATATCAACAAACTCCCAAAATTCATAGAGTTCTTTTTTACTACTCCATCTCATCACCGGGTACATCACGCTACTAACGACAAGTATATTGACAAGAACTATGGGTCTACATTTATTATCTGGGACCGGATGTTCGGTACTTTCCAGCCCGAAGTTGAAACCCCGGTATATGGTATTACCAAAAAGGTGGAAAAACCCTATTCACCCATCTATTTATGCTTTCATGAATGGGCCGATTTGATTCGGGATGTAGCCAAAGTCAAAGGAGTAAGGAAAAAGCTTCAGGTGGTTTTCGGGCCGCCTCGCAGCGAAATATCCTGACAAGCCGACCCGGCTTGAAATGCTAAAATTCTCCTACCGCAAATAAGCTGGTTTTTATTGATCCCTATTGGCATGCAGCAACAATTGTTGTATTTAATCGTATTAACTATTACGTTAAAAATACCTTTTCACAAAGATTCAACCCAAATAATAAACAATGTCCTACTTAGAAAATGCAAAACAGCTCCAGCAAATGATGGGGCAAGGTCAAATGATGGAAGCCTTTGAAAAATTCTATCACAATGATGTTAAGGTTACCGAAGTTCCGACCGGAGAGGTACGGCAAGGGAAAGAAGCCCAACGCAAAGCCATTGAAGGCTGGCAGGGGATGGTAAAGGAAATGCACGGAGGTGGATGTGATTCAATTTGCTCAGATGAGGAAAACGGAGTAACAACCATCGAATCATGGGTAGATGTAACTTTCCAGGACGGAAATAAGCTTAAAATGTCTGAAGTCGCTGTTCAAAAATGGCAGGACGATCAGATTATTGATGAGAAATTCTACTACAGCATGCCAGGTGGCAACGGAGCCTAGTTTTTTAGCATAGCAACAGTATCAAAGCCCGTAATTCCGGGCTTTTTTTATTCATAAAATTAGCCTGTCCCGCACCAACCTATGCCGGATCGAAACCAGCAAACTAGATCTTAGATCTCAGATTTAAGATTCCGGCTGGTGTTCTGGTCGCAGTAGATCATTGACAGTTTTAACCGGATTGAAAGTCTCAACCGGTACTTGCACGAAAATGGTGTTCCAGTCGGACATGGAGCCATTCCATAATCCAGGGAGCTCTAGCGCCTTCAATTCCTTACCGTCCTTGGACTTTTTGCTGATAAACCCGGTATTGGGATCCCGATATTTAAGCAGATCAAACTTATTACCCTGGTAATCCCGGGTACTGCACACCAGGTCCACAGGATTGAAATGAGTAGCTGTTTTCACAATTTCTTGCTGTGTGGGATCATCCGGATCCACCTGCGAGGTTTCCACTATTTGCAATGCAGTGGATCCATCCGGACTGGTGGTCCAGAATGGGCCTCCTCCTGGTTCCCCCAGGTTCTTCACCATACCGCAGACCCTGATGGGGCGATTAAGTTTTGAATGCAGGTATTCATTGGTAATTTCCGTACCCTGTGGAGGCTTCACACTTAGGGTATCCGACAAAAACCGGGCAGCCTCCTCTGAAGCACCGGGGTCATTGGAGTCCAATCGCTCCAGCAATCTGAATAATTCATTTTTTATAGTCAGCAGCAGACCTCCAAGCGCTTTTTTATATCGGTAAGTTTCACTTTTTAGGTGATCGGGGACCACATTGTCTATGTTCTTTATGAAAACCAGGTCTCCGTCGATTTCATCAAGATTCTCCAGTAGTGCCCCATGCCCACCAGGCCTGAACAAGATACTACCATCATCATTTCTGAAAGGTTTATTCTCCAAATCAACCGCTATGGTATCAGTAGAAGGTTTTTGCGCCGAGTAGGAAATCTGATATGACACATTAAATTCCCGCTGGTAGGACGCTTTTACTTTTTGTTCCAATTCGTCAAAATATTGCTGATGTTGCGGTGAAACGGTAAAGTGCAATCTGGCTATACCATCCTCACTTTTCCCATAATTGGCAGCCTCCACCAGGTGCTCCTCAACCGGAGTCCTGCATTCTGATCCATATTGATGAAAAGCCAACAACCCTTTGGGAAGGAATCCATAGTTAAGTCCCCGGTCAGTTAGTATATATTCCAGCACCACCCGAAAATTGCTTTGCTCTAACTCATTGATTAAATCCAACCCATCGTCGGACATTTTTTGCTTTAACTCCTGATAAAACGAAAAGCGCTCAATATTCCGCAGAGCTGAAACCGCAGCCGCACAGCTGTCAACTTCTGTTGGATTTTGCATTAAGGCAAAAAACTCTTTGAACATGCGACTAGCTGCACCCGAGGCCGGTACAAATTTCACCAGTTGGTTTCCTTTCAGGTTATTGCTGTAATAATCAATATAATTATTTACCCGTTCCTCGGACAAACTGATAATGCCGTCGTCAATACTGGCAGCCCTGATCAGTTTCATAAATGGGAAACCCTGCTGAAAGTTATTTATTTGTTTGAGAATCTGGTCTTCCTGAATTCCTTTGGATTTCAGTTGGGTTAGATCAGTGGCGGTTAACATGCTTAATAAGATTAGTGGTGTGAAACAAAAATAACCGACTGCTTAGTTATTACCACATTATCCGGAGAATTTTGACAGACATCCAGTTTGATTCTCTCAAATCGCTTAATTGCCTCCCGCTAACTTATAAATCCGGCACCTCGGCTTGTACCAGGTGCCGGTAATTGCCGGCTTCCGCGATGTTTGAATATTTGATGTTCAAGCTCCCGCCCTCAAAGAGTATTCTTTGTTCGGTGTTGGAAATTCACTAGTATTCCACAATTCCTTTTAATAATTCCTGGTCCATCAATTCCAGTGCCTTTTGAGTTTCCTTCACCGGCAGACGGCAGGATTTATTCTCACAAACATAGATAGTGGTTTGATTTTCTACCAGCTTGTTAGCCAGCAATTCCAGACCTCCTTCAGAAGGCCCCCCCAGATAAATTACATTGGGTAGATAAAACGCATCAAACTCATTGCGACGATCCATCCATTGATCCCCGACGATTGCCACCTCGTATAGTGGTTGGTCTAATTGCAGTAATAGCATCGCCCAATTACTATAAAAAATAGGTTGTTGCTCCATGGTAGGTAGTATATTATGCACCATTTGCCGGGCAATTTCTATATGATCCTCCTGGTATAGATAGGTGCCCAGGTAATATAAATTCTGAGCCATAATTCCATTGCTGCCTGGAATATCTCCGTCGGAAAGTTCCATTTTACGAGTAATCAATTCGGTGTCATTATTCGAAGTATAATAGAACATTCCATTCTGGTCATTGAAAAAATGTTCCAGTACATAATCGGTCATCTTTTCCGCTTTCCTCAACCACTCTTCTTCAAAAGTAGCTTCATACAACCCAATAAATGCCTGGATCAAAAAACTGTAATCATCCAGAAATCCATTGATGCTGGATTTTCCGTCTTTGTAATTTCTGTTCAACCGTCCATCTGTGGACATGGCATTTTCTACCAGGAAATTTGCATTTGTAAGTGCCATCTGCAGAAATTCATCCTCCTTAAATACTCGGTAAGCGTCCAGGTATCCGGTGATCATTAACGCATTCCAGGCAGTTAAAACTTTGTCATCAAGGCCCGGCGCAACTCTTTTTGATCTGCTCTGGAACATTTTAGTTCTTGCCTGATTTACTATCTCCTTTAATTCAGCCTCGCCGAGCCCGTGCTTTTCCCTGACTTCTTCAAGGTTTCCAACAGGCATCAAAATATTTTTTCCATCCTCCCAGTTACCCTCTTTTTCCACACCAAAATAATCTACTATGATTTCGGCCTGGTCACCCAGTAGATCCCGGATTTCCTGGTCCGTCCAAACGTAGAACTTCCCTTCTTCTCCTTCGCTATCTGCATCATAGGAGGAATAAAATCCCCCTTCTGGCGAGGTCATCTCCCTCTTTATAAAGGCAGTTGTTTCCATTACCACCTTCTTATATAATGGATCCTGGGTCAATTGATAGGCCTTGGAATACAAACTGACCAGTTGTGAGTTATCATATAACATTTTTTCAAAATGAGGGACACGCCAGGCATCATCAGTGGTATACCTGGAAAATCCTCCTCCCAGATGATCGTAAATGCCGCCATTTGCCATTGCGGTTAAAGTAGTATTTAGAGCGTTTAAAGATTGGTCATCTTTATTAAAGTAGTAATGATGCATTAAATACTTCCAGGTACTTGGGGTAGGAAACTTCTGCTCCCCGCGGCGGCCGCCTTTAACAAAGTCAACTTCCGATATAAAATCCGCATGGAGTGACTCCAGCGCTTCTTTGGTAATTGCTACCTTATTCGTATTGAGCTCAACGGTTTCGATGGTGTTAATTCCCTCAGTAACTTTTTCTGCCATTTCTCGCAGCCTGTCGGGGTCCTTACTGTATTCGTTCCCTACATGCTCCAGTATTTTAACCCAGTCACTCTTGGGAAAGTAGGTGCCTGCAAAGATCGGCTTACCATCAGGCAAAGCAATGACATTCAGGGGCCACCCGCCTCTGCCGGTCATCAGGTAAGCAGCATCCATATATATTTTATCGATATCCGGCCGTTCTTCCCGATCCACCTTTATTGAAACAAAGTTGTCATTCATTATTTTGGCCACCAGGCTGTCTTCAAATGACTCCTCTTCCATTACATGGCACCAGTGACAGGCTGCATATCCTACCGAAATCACTATTAACTTTTGTTCTTTTTCAGCCTTTTCCAAGGCAGCGTCGCCCCAGGGATACCAATTTACCGGGTTATGGGCGTGCTGTAGCAAATAGGGACTGCTTTCACCAACCAAATGATTATTAAATTGATGCTGCGCCTCCAGAGTGCCATGCCTTGCATTCTGACAACTCGCCGCTACCAATACCATCAGTACACTTAATAACTTCCACATTTTCATATTCTATTGAATCAACCTTGCCACATAAAAATATACCATAATCAGACATACCGCCAGTTTAACTCCAGTACCAAATAAGTAACCTATAAATGATCCGAACCCCGATTTTATTGCTTTTTTTAGATCATCCCCGTTAATCAATTCTCCGGCGATTGCTCCAAGAAAAGGTCCGACAACGATCCCTATCGGGGGAAGTACGAAAATCCCGATTACCAGGCCAACCAGGCATCCTATGACCCCCATCTTTGAGCCCCCGAAGCGCTTCGCCCCAAGTATCGGCACCAGGTAATCGATTAGGGATACCACCAGCACTACTGCTCCCAGGGAGATCAGGAATAACGTTGAAAATTGGGCATAAGATGAAATATGCAACAACAATATCCCAGCGTATCCCAGCGGCGGTCCGGGAAGTACTGGTAAAAAGCACCCTATTACCGCTAAAAGCAACAAGATGCCCGCTAAGACCACTAATACCACATCCATTATCTTAGTAAATATAGCTTACCATAACCTTTTTTGAATGCTTTGTCACCAGAAGTTTCCCGGTGTTTAAAGGTATCCGGGCTGCGATCCATAAGCACCCTGTAGATATATACTCCGTTAGCAAGTTGGTCTCCGTATTCGTCTTTTCCATCCCAGGCGTAATCGGAAATGTTGTTGCCGATTCGAATCAATCCCAACTCATCCTGGGTAATTTCACGAACTACCTTGCCGGTCACAGTCATTATCTGGATTTTGATTTGATCCGGTATCTCTGCTCCGGTCAGGGTAAAAACGAAACGTGTACTGGTTGAAAAGGGATTGGGATAAGGGTAGAAATTGCTAATGGTAGATTCGTTAACCACTTCAAAGTTAATAGTATAGGGTTCTGAGCCCGACTTCCGGCCGCTGTTGTCCTGTCCCTGTACCCTCAAAGTATAAATTCCGTCTGCCAGTGGTTCGGGCTGATACTCTATTCTAAAATCCTCCTTTTCAGACGCCGGTGTCCATTGTACGTTTGAGCTGGAAAAATTGATTCTCCGGAACTCGCAGTTTGAACAATCAGCACCTGTCTGCTTTAGAAACAGCTCCATGCCAATGGTATCCTGTTTCAGGTCAAATTGATTATCATCCTTCAGCAGCACCGAGATAATCGGTGTTGGGGAGACAATATCTCCGTCCAGTATACGGATCCCATCAAAGGTCACATCCAGGATGGGATGTGTATCATCGGATGATACTTCAATGTACTCCCGGAAATCGTTAATGTTGTTGTTAAAAAGTCGCTCCGGAATAATATTGGGATTAATGTAGACCCGGTAATCATTTACACCGGCATGATCTCTGGTATCGATGTTCAATGAAAAACTGACTGAGTCTCTAACCTCCGGGGCAGCAATCCTGATTTCTTCAATGTCAGAGGTTCTTACTTCCCTGTTAAATAACGTAGAGCGAACCAATAACGAGTCGCTGAATATTTTATTGGTATAGTTATAAAAAGTAAAATTGCTAAGCAGCTGTTGACCTTCCAACAGTGAAATGTTCTTAGTTTTCTTTTCACTGTTCCCCCTGAACAGTAACACCCCATCTGGCAAGGGATCGAATATCACCTGCCAACGCCTGAGCTGGGCCGGGGTAAGTTCGGCAGCATCTGTCACGCTAAGTTTTAACCTTAGGAAGGGATAAATTACCGGGTCAACGCCGCTAATATCCAGGGTGGAAGCGGTAACATTCTCAAATAGCTGCTGCTCTACGCCATTGCTGGTAATTCCAAAAACTTCAACAGTAGACTGGTCAGTAGCCTCACTTTGGATGTGATGGTGCAAGCTTCCCCAGCTGGCAGCGGGACCAATTTTAGCACTCAAAATAAATCCGTTTTCGAATTTTCCCTCAAGCGTATGCAGCAAGGTAATCTCCTGTTCCATCAGGGGTACTGAAGAATTTTCATCTCCACGGATCACCACCGCGGACCCCGCCGAACCCCCTTTACTGCCCACTATAATAACCGGTTCCCCCTGTTGCCAGGTGGCTATCTGACTGGAAGAAACACCTATCTGTGCTAGTTTGCCCAGGGTAGTACTGTTCCACAAAGAGTAATCCACCGTACCAATTGAAAATAGAATTACCTGATCACCAGTGGGTACCTGATCCAGATAACGGTCCAGCATCAAGTCATTATTTATATCACCCTCCTGAAAGGTATTAATAGCTTGTGGTGTTCGCCCACAACGGTTCGGATCCAGTACGTCGAACCCCCCGTCAGTTAAAACAGCATAAGGTATAGTGGAAGCTTTGTCAAATGCAATGGCATTCAATGAATTCTGGGGGCATAATCTGGTGCTGACAATAAAAGGCTGGCCATCGATGGTAACGCTGATGTTTGCCGGTTCTGACTGAGGGTGGTCGCTGCCATAGGTAACGATCCTAACTTCATTTTCTGTAGTACTGAATTCCCAGCGCCTGCTAAATTGATTACGGGTAAGCCCTTCATCGGTAAAGTTCGAATTGAATTGCGGAAACTGTGCCTGGGACCACCCTTCGGGGCTGTTTTGGATATAAATGAAGGAACTTAATGTCCAGGTGGTATCCTCTCCTTCTTTAGGCAGCTGAAACCGGGTGCGCCAGTAATATACAGTACTGTCCGATGGAAGCATGGAAACTTCCCAGGACGCTATCCCATGACCTGTTTGCAGGTGATCCTGTTTGAACGGACTGTTGAATTGGACAGTAGTATCAATTTCAAAAAGAAATGTACGATTACCTCCCAGCAAATCGCTGGCCTGGGCAGTTAAAAGCTGGCTTTGCTGGTTAACTATGGCGAAATCGAACGGATTTAAATTTACCGTACCTCCCTGTGGGATGAAGAAACTCAGGATCCCTGTATTGTTAGTTTCATCCAGCTCCTCAATGCTTTGGTTATAGTCCAGGATCACCTCGAACTGATTGTTCCCGAAGTTATTTTGTTCACCTGTACGAATAGTAAAAAACAAGGTATCCTGGTAAAAGACAGGTGCAAAAAAGACCGAGTCATAAGTCAAAACCTGACCATCGCTAAATGTCCGCCTAACCGTAACGTTAAGTGAATCGTTAATCGCACGACCAAAATTCCTGGCTATTACTCCCACCTGGAAAGAATCTACCTGGGCGTTGATTGATTCATTGTCGAAAGCCTGAAGAAAGACCTGATCGTTATTAGTTTCATAATCGGGCCGGTTAACAGGGAAAAAACTAAATGCCGGGTCTCCTTGAAAAACCTCCTGCTGCACCTGGGCTATCTGGGTCTCATCCAGCTGAACGTTATCCAGGTATCGACGTCCAAGCTCCTGGATTATATTGCCAATGGGCTTGTTTATGAAAACCGAATCACTATAAGCCAGCTGGTAAAAAATATCGGAATATCTTTTAAGATTGCTGGCGAATCCCGCATCGGTGTGGGCAAGGTATCCAATAGCCCCTTTGTTCGGTGCCAGTATCCAATCCTCTCCGAAGCCAGTAGCAGTGAAAAAGATATTACCGGCGTTGCAGCCATTTACGAATATCATAGGGTATCTGCCAGCATTATTATAGCCAAGGGTAACATCGGTAACTTTCCCAATTTCTATGTCCGTAACCTGGGTGCTGGAATGTCCAAAAAATGTTATTAGGGAAACCCCCTGGTTCACTTCTTCAGCTATATCGATCAACACGGTAGCCTCATTGGATTGCTTGTTGATAGTAGTTACCTGGCCACCAAAATATTGACCCTCTGCCACAGTTTTGAACTGATCTACATAATTCTTAAATAATGCCAATTCCCCCTGAGTAAGCCCCCCGCTTAAATGGATTAGTCTTTTTCGCCACAACTCATTAAACGAGGCAGACTCCATTTCAATAAGTTTGTCCAGGTATACTGCTACTTCCAACGGTGTACGGGCATTAATTCTCCCGGTAGGGACAGCGGCCAGATAGCCTGAACCACCCAGGTCCGATGTC
>BQJT01000193.1 GCA_021604845.1 Cyclobacteriaceae bacterium | reverse complement strand
TAAAATGGATTCATTGCGCCAGCATTATGGGATCGATATGCCGTTGTTCCTGCACGATGGCGAAAGTAACTGGGTGTCCGCGAACAATCTATACGACGCAGTCTTACTTGACAGTCGAAGGATCGGTCACGGGTTTAATTTATTTAGATTTCCCAACCTTCTGGAGGAGGTAAAGAAAAGAGATATTTGCCTTGAGCTAAACCCTATAAGTAACCAGGTTCTGGGTTATGTCCGAGACCTGAGAATGCATCCCGGTAACACATACCTTACTCGTGGTGTTGCCTGTACCATTAGTTCGGATGACCCATTAATTTTTGATTATCAGGGCCTTTCATATGATTACTGGGAAGTATTTATGGCCTGGGAACTGAGTCTGCGTAAACTGAAAGGCCTGGTTTTAAATAGTTTGGAATACAGCGCTTTAAATCAGCAGGAAAAACACCAGGCAATTGATCATTTTAAAGTAAAATGGAAGTCATTCGTAGATAATGCGCTGATGGAATTAACAATTAACAATTAACAATTAACAATTAACAATTAACAATTAACAATTTCATTATTCAACTCAAAACTCATAATTCAAAACTCATAATTCATGAAGTCCTTCATTTTACTCTTGATCTGCCCCTTACTGCTAACCTGCATCCCGGCTGATTCGGATGGACCAGCCAGGAATCGCATAAAAGTAAAGGTTGTCGTGGTATCGATGTTTGAGATAGGAAATGATACCGGAGACCGGCCTGGTGAATTTCAGCTATGGGTGGAGCGACTGCCTCTGCCCGACAGCTTGCCGTTTCCTCAGGGGTACCGGCAACTGCGATTAAATGCGGAAATGGGGGTGTTGGGCATGGTTACCGGGATTGGAACCGCAAAATCCGCAGCTTCCCTTATGGCCCTTGGTATGGATCCCAGGTTTGATCTGACCGAGGCCTATTGGTTAATAGCAGGGATATCTGGTGTCGACCCTGAGGATGCTTCAACCGGATCAGCTGCATGGGCGGAATGGGTGGTGGACGGCGATCTGGGGCACGAAATTGATGCCAGGGAGATTCCGGAACAGTGGACTACCGGATATGTACCGCTGAGAAAATCCGAACCCTATGAAACTCCACTGCCGGAAAACAGTGAAGGGGCCGTATATCATTTGAATCCACAATTGGTTAACTGGGCATATAATTTAACCAAAGAGATCCAATTGCCGGATAATGATGAAATCACCGCCATGCGACAGCAGTATAGCAGCCATCCGAATGCAATGCTGCCTCCTAAAGTAATAAAAGGTGATCAACTGGCGGCTATGACCTATTGGCACGGTGAGCTGATGAACCACTGGGCTAACCAATGGGTGCGGTACTGGACGTCGGGTCAGGGTAACTTTGTTACTTCCGCAATGGAAGATACCGGCACCCTGCAGTCTCTCACCTTTTTGAATACTGCTGGCCTGGTCGACCTGCGGAGGGTGCTGGTACTGAGGACCGCGTCTAATTTTACCATGCAGCATCCAGGGATTACCGCCGCTCAAAGCCTGGCTGGTGAAAAGCTGGGGGGAGCAGGATATTCAGCTTACCTGCCGGCATTGGAAGCTGCCTGGCTGGCTGGAAACCCGGTAGTAAAAGAGCTGGTGAATAATTGGTCTGATTTCCGGGAAAAACTGCCTAACTAGGTTCCTCGGGCATTTCTTCTCCTGATTTCCATTGCGTCCAACCGGACTTAAAGTGAAGATCTCTTTGAGGAAATGGAATGCTGACATTGTTGTCATCAAATTTTTTGAAGATCGCGTAATACAGTTGACTTTTAAGCACATTGGGCCGGTCGGTATACTCATAAGTCCACACCCGCAAATTGAAAATGAGCGCACTGTCGGCGAATTCCTGAAACAGTATGTCCGGTGGTGGGTGCTTCAGTACCGCATTGTTTTCCTTGGCAACTTCCAATAGCAACTTGCGAATAATTCTAGGATTTTCATTATAGGAGACACCTACTGGGTAGTTGAACCGAATCCTGCGGTCGTTATGACTCCAGTTAATCACTCTTTCGTTGATAAATTCAGAGTTTGGGATGATAATGGAAATATTGTCGTTGGTGACAATAGTGGTAGCCCGGGCAGCAATTCGTACCACATCCCCCGAAATATCACCAACATCAATGCGGTCACCAACTTTAATCGGGCGTTCAAAAAGAATAATTAATCCGGAGATGAAATTATTGGTAATACCTTGCAGACCAAACCCAATACCAACACCTAATGCACCGGCAATGAAACCCAACGCAGTCAGGTCAATGCCAGCGGTCTGAACAATTACAAAAAGACCAATTGTGATTACCACATAGCGAAAAATGGTCCCGATTGATTCACTGACTCCAATATCGATATTGGAACGGGCCAGAATACGGTTTACTATTTTCTTGTGAAACTTGTCGGTAATATAGATCAGCAGCAGGATCGAGATGAGGAAATAAAAGATCCCCTGTAGCGTGATTGGTGTACTTTCCCCTAAAGTAAACAGAGTGCGTGTAAAAAGATCCCGTACCAGATCATACCCAGTTATCAGGGCATTTTTTAAGATTTCAATCCACTCCATTATTTGTGTTTGAAAAATAAGAAAATAAAGCCTTTATCCATAATATTTAGCTAGCAATACCTGGTAGTAGTAGTGAACTGTCTCCGTAGCTCAGGAACCGATAATTATGTTCAATAGCCTGCTGGTAAACCCGTTTCCAATCCTTACCAATAAAGGCTGCAACCAGCAGGATCAAGGTGGAAGCAGGTAAGTGAAAATTAGTAACAAGCCCTGAGCAACTTTTAATTTTGTATGGTGGAAAAATGAAAATTTCCGTATATCCAGCCAATCTTGTAAGTTGCCTGGATTCCATCCAGGACCTGACAGCCAGCAAAGACTGCCTGAAATTTGGTTTGACCGGGTGATTCTCATAAGCTACCAGTTTGCCAATTTTAAACTCTTCTCCCTGATCGTTTAACAATTGCACCCCAAACCAATAAAGACTTTCCATGGTTCTCAACGAAGTGGTTCCTACTGCTACCAAAAAGGTTGCTTCGAGCATTTTGTTAATATTCGCAAGAGTAACTTCAATTTGCTCCCCGTGCATGGGATGCTCAGTAACGGTATGCGTCTTTATAGGTTGAAAAGTACCGGCTCCTATATGCAGGGTAAGGTATTCTTTAGTTACCCCCTGAGATTCAAGTGTATTCAGCATACGATCAGTAAAGTGCAATCCGGCAGTAGGAGCGGCTACTGCGCCGTTAACTTTTGAATAAACCGTCTGATACCGGTGCTCATCCTGTTGCTCAGCCTGCCTTTTCATATAGGGTGGCAGGGGTATTTGTCCGGCATTTCGAATGATGTCCACAAAATTTAATTCCGGTGCACTCCAACGGAAACTTACCAGGTCATCGGATCTGGTAGCGGTTAAGGTAACTTTCGTGCCTCCAATACTCAATACCAATTCCAGCGTTTGCCCCGAACCCCATCGTTTACGGTTTCCAATCATACAGGACCAACTGCAGCAGGAGGTGGCTTGCATGGCAATATTAATATCTGAGGACGGTGCAACAGGATTTAATAAGAAGATCTCGATAACCGCACCTGTTGATTTCCTGAAGTACAATCGTGCCGGGATTACCCGGGTGTTGTTAAATATCAGTGTGGTGTTTGGGGGAAGATAGTCACCCAGGTTTTTAAATTTTTCATGCCTGATTTGCTGATCTGAGTATACCAGCAGCTTACTGTCATCCCGCCGGGTCAGCGGGTATTGCGCTATGCTATCCTGAGGCAGGGAATAGTTATAATCTTCGAGATTGATTAAAGGCAAGCTCATAAGGTGCAAATATCGTTTGTTCCACCATATCCAAGCAGAATTGGTTTAGAATTATTGCCGTTGAATAAGGTAAAAAACGGCAACTGGAGTTTACTGGATTAAAAATATTGGACTGATAAGCTCTAATCGCTGATCTTTAAGTCATTCAGATCAATATACTCTTTTAAAGTAACCAGGAAATTCTCAATATCTTCCTGGTACAGGTCGCCAATAATCGCCAGTCGGAAGGTCTTCTTGCTGGCGCCTTTTCCGGGATAAATAGTAAACCCGCGTTGATAAAGGTAGTCATGCATTTCTTGAAAACTAAATTTACTATCAACCGGGTCCAACACTGCAAGCAGAATTTTGGACTGCTGCTCCAAAGGAAGTAAGAATTTAAAGCCAAGTTTTAAAAGTCCCGAATACAACGTTTCCCAATTTGTCCGGTACCTGTCCCACCTGCCAATCTCGGTTTCACTAAAATACTCATCGATTGCCTTTCTCAACGAATAGACAATCTGCACCGGTGGCGTATAGGGCATTTGTCCGGTTTTGTGAAATCCGGTAAACTGAGTAAACATGTCGAAATAAAAAGATCTTTGATTTTCCTTCAATCCAGCCAGCAAGTCCTTTCTGAAGATTACAAATACCAGTCCGGGCATACCCTGAATACATTTATTGGATGATGAAATTAAGTATTCAGCGTTCCAGTCCCTGATATTGATGGGAATTCCGGCAAAGGAACTCATGGCATCGATGATAACCTCAACATTATACCGGTGCGCGAGCTGACATATTTCACCTACCGGATTCAACATTCCTGTAGTAGTTTCGTGATGGACCACCGCTAAATGACTTATTTCAGGATCCTGTTTTAGCATACGTTCTACCTCGGACAGGTCGGGATAACTTCCGTATTCCAAGGAATAACTGGTTGTTGGTATCTTATAAGTCTGTGCGATATTTTGGATCCTTTTGCCATAGGCGCCGTTCTCAATTACCATCAGTTTGCCATTTTTCGGTATGGCTGATGTTACTGCCGCTTCAAGACCGCCGGTTCCGCTGGCCGTAAACAACACTGAAAGATATTCTGAATCCCCATGCACAATAGCGGGCAGATCGGTGCAAATTCCCGCCAGCAGGTCTCCGAATTCCTTTTCCCGGGGACAAATATCGGGCACCACCAGGGCCCGCTTAACAGCATCACTGGTAGTTGCCGGACCCGGATTTAATAGTATGTTACGTTTTATTTCCAGTTTCATTTTATTGCAGTTTTAGGATTTACCCATACCCAATGCGACCGAAGGGCGTAAAAAGTGGTGAATGTGAGAAAACAAACCCTCAATACCAGATAATATAAAAGATAGCTATGTAATGACACCGCCTGGTTGATAAAGAATACTGCGCCTAACATCAGCACCGAAAGAATATCAGGGAAGAGTTCCCGGCCATCTATCAGGTGTCCGTGCATCAAACCCCCAATGTACAAACTGGGATACAAAATTAGTACCGAATACAAATAGTTACCCGGATCAGTGGCAGCGAGGAATAAGGCTAAAACAATAAAAAGCAGGCAAAACCATAACCAACACGTAGATAGCGTTTTTGTGTCAACCAGGGTTTTTGTGAATGTAGCTAGTGCTCCAACCGAAGATAGCATCAACAGGTACTCTATGATGGTAAATTTCCATACTGCTGTGGTCAGCAGGTCATATACTCCTGGCAAAAAACTTAAAAATAGTAGGATGATAGTAAGCACCATGGCTTCCAGGGAACCGAATTTCTCGAATACCAGCCATCCGGTTTTGAATTGATGGTAGAAAATGGATGCATGAGCCAGGTAGGATGTGGTCATTAGGTATATCATCAAATATTCATATTGCACATTAAAGAGTTGAAACATGATCAGCAGAATCAATCCGGTATTGAAAGTGTCCAGAAAATGATCGCAAAATTCACCCAGGGCCGAACTGGTTCCGGTTCTTTTTGCCTGGAGCCCATCCAGGTGATCGCCGATGATATAAACGGTTAGCGATATTGGGATCAGGATAAAATTCCATCGAGCATCATTTCCATAGATGAACGCTAATGTCACTGACAGATAAACAAATAAATTTGAAACAATGGTGACGATATTTGCCGGTATTGAAATCGGTATCAGTACAATCAGGGGCTCGACCAGATACTTCTTGAAAATTGGAGTGAGTATGGAATAATCCCTGCACTGATAGCTATATTTTCTAATCATACTGAAAGCAGGTAGGATTATCTAATTGTTAAATTAAAGTACTGTAAAAGATTCTTTACATTTGTGCGGTTTATAGGAAAATCAGTTATATGCATAGTTTAAGAATATCTAAAAACGACAAGTTAAAAAAAACCACCCAGTTTAAGAACATGATTAATTCGAATGAATTGGAATTTATCATGGAAGCACATAGCGGCTTATCGGCTAAAATTGTTGAGGAGCAGGGGTTCAAAGGAATATGGGGTAGCGGTCTTTCTATTTCCGCTGCCCTGGGCGTAAGAGATAATAACGAGCTGTCTTGGACTCAGGTATTGGACATGGTAGAATTCATGAGTGACGCTACCAGCATTCCCCTAATGCTCGATGGAGATACCGGATACGGGAATTTCAATAATGTAAGGAGGTTGATTAGAAAGTTGGAGCAAAGACAGGTTGCTGCCGTATGCATCGAGGATAAATTATTCCCCAAGACCAATTCTTTCATTGGGGGGGAAGCACAACCACTAGCAGATATTGATGAGTTTGCTGGAAAAATAAAAGCAGCAAAAGATTCTCAATCCGACGATGATTTTTGTGTAGTTGCCAGGCTTGAGGCTTTTATTGCCGGCTGGGGTCTAAGTGAGGCATTGAGGCGCGCAGAAGCCTACATGGAGGCTGGTGCTGACGCAGTGCTTTGTCATAGCAAACGAAATGACTCATCAGAAATTGAGCAGTTTATGAAGGAGTGGGCAGGCAGGTTACCTGTGGTCATTGTACCTACGAAATATTACTCAGAGCCTACCGAAAAATTCCGCAATTTAGGGGTAAGCATGATTATATGGGCCAATCATAACCTGAGAAGTTCAATGACCAGTATGCAAAAGACCACCAGCACTATATTTACGGATCAATCTTTAATTAATGTGGAAGGCTCTATCAAGGGAGTGTCTGACATTTTCCGGATCCAGGGAGCGGATGAATTGAAGGAAGCGGAAGCAAAGTATTTACCTACACAGGGGAAATTGGTAAATAACATTATCCTGGCGGCCAGTCAGGGAAATATGGGTGATCTGACTAAGGACAAACCGAAAACGTTGTTAAACGTAAAAGGTAAGACCATACTTTCAAGCCAGATCGAAGAATTTAATCGTATTGGGATCAAGGATATTACCGTTGTACGGGGTTTTGGAAAGGAATTGGTAAACTATTCTAATATAAAGACTGTGGACAATGATATTTACCACAGTACCAAGGAGTTGTATAGTTTATTCCTTGCTATAGAGGAGATTAAGGAAAATACCGTAATCAGCTACGGGGATATCATATTCAAACAGTATATCCTTAATGAGTTACTGAATGATCCAAATGATATTACATTAATTATAGATGCTGATATACAGCCAGGAGGCGATGCACGTGACTGGGTAGAGAATTCGAAGCCATATTCGAAGAGGATATATGACGAAAGTGTTGAATTTAAATTTATGTCTTCCGATATGGAGGAGTCCGGAATTCACGGAGAATTTATCGGCCTATGGAAGGTGAACTCGAAGGGTTCGAACCTGGTGAAAGAGACACTTATTGAGTTGTCGGAAGAAGAGAACTTTAAGCAAATGACCTGTGCTGATTTGTTTAATAAAATTTCTGAAGATCATCCTATAGCAGTGCGCTATATCAACGGATCCTGGCTTGATGTTGATACTATTGTGGACTTACAAAAAGCCGGCAACCTATGAAACTGGACACTTTTGAATTTGGCAACCACCTGAAAAAACTAGGTTTTGATTTTTACAGCGGAGTGCCCTGTTCTTTTTTAAAGTACCTGATAAACTATGCGATCAATGAATGCGATTATATTATGGCAGCCAATGAGGGCGATGCCGTGGCAATAGCCTCCGGAGCAAATCTTGGTGGACGAAAGTCAGTGGTACTTATGCAAAACTCAGGGTTGACTAATGCTGTTTCCCCACTCACCTCCCTAAACTATACGTTTAAACTGCCGGTACTTGGGTTTGTGAGTCTGAGGGGAGAACCGGGATTGATGGATGAACCGCAGCATCAGTTAATGGGTGAAATTACCCCGGCCTTACTTTCCACCATGGAAGTAAAATGGGACTATTTGTCCAATAACCCTGCCGATATACCATCACAATTGTCAATCGCAAACCGGCATATCGAAAATGATGAACCTTATTTTTTCATTGTAAGAAAGAATACTTTCGAGGCGGTGAAACTAGTCGAAAAACCAGCAGATGACCAGGAAATGATGCCTCAGGTGCAACTAAAACAGGCAGAAGATTCATACCCGAAAAGGATTGAGGCCCTGGAAAGTCTAACCACCCGTACCGAGGCAAATACAATTTTGTTGGCTACTACCGGTAAAACCGGCCGGGAACTGTATGAAGTCAAAGACCATGGATCCCATCTTTATATGGTTGGATCAATGGGTTGTATAAGTTCGCTGGGATTGGGTTTGTCATTGTCGCAGCCTTCGAAGCACGTGGTAGTAATTGATGGAGATGGGTCCTTACTTATGAGGATGGGAGCCATGCCCACCATTGGCTTTTATCAGCCTGAAAATTTACTACACGTGCTGTTGGATAATAATTCTCATGATTCCACCGGGGGACAGGCAACGGTCTCCAACCGTTTGGATTTTGTAAAAATGGCTGCTGCAGCTGGTTACAAAAGGGTGATTTACGCCTCCACACTGGCAGCGTTTGAACAGGCCATAACCGAGTGGGAGAAATCTCCTGCGCTTACTTTCCTGTATCTGAAGGTGGCTAAAGGATCAAAAGAAGAGTTAGGAAGACCATCGATAAAACCTCATGAGGTTAAATTACGACTAAAGCAGTTTATTAATGGGTAAAGTGGATTGTGCAGTTATACTTGCTGCTGGCCTGGGC
>BQJT01000192.1 GCA_021604845.1 Cyclobacteriaceae bacterium | reverse complement strand
ACCAAAAGCAATTCCCAGGATTGCCATGGTATCTGTCAGACTGGGAATTGCTTTTGGTGGTACCGGTATTGCACATTTTATTGCCGACAGTGTAGGCCCCTGGTTTCAGCAACGTCAGGCATTTCTGGATCAGTACAATTTACAATCACTGTCATCGACTTTCTTTTGGTTGATTGTGGTTGCTACTGCAATCGGGGTAAGCCTGTCGTTCTCACCGCTTAAAAAGTTAGAAGGAGCGGGGGCTTCGCGCTTTGGCAGTGTATTTATTTTCGTATTGGTAGCAACTATTGGACTGAATATGGATGTAACCGCCATATTGGACAATCCGGGTTTGTTTCTGGTGGGCCTGATTTGGATGGCAATCCATGTAACTGTATTGCTGTCGGTAGGGAAGTTGATTAAAGCGCCATTTTTCTTTACTGCCATTGGCAGCCAGGCAAATGTTGGAGGGGCGGCATCAGCGCCAGTAGTTGCAGCGGCTTTTAGCCCGTCACTGGCTCCGGTAGGGGCATTGCTGGCGGTGCTGGGGTACGCATTGGGGACCTATGGGGCAATACTTTGTGGAATCTTAATGCAGGCTGCAGCGACACCATGAAAAAGGACAGAAATCAAAAGCAATACATTTTCATTTGTAATGGAAAAGACTGCCTGAAAAACGGGTCCAGGGCCCTTCGGAAAGAACTTGAACGGGAGATAAAGTCCCGGAAACTGAAAAACAGTTATCAGGTAGTTGAAACCAGATGCATGGATCACTGTAAAGAAGGACCTTCTGTGGTGGTTAACAACTGCTGGTATGGCAAGGTCAGTACCAAGGACATCGACGCACTATTAAGTAAAAAAGCGGCCCGATGACCGCTTTCTAATATTACATGGCTGGTTCCGCCGGGGGACCTATGTCCGGGACTTTTTGGTCGATCATATATCTGCCGACACCATCCTCGCCGATAACCTCGAAAAGCTCAACTCGCTTCCGGGCGGTAAACTCTTCCTCCTGTTGTTCACGTACAAACCATTGCAGGAAATTGGCGCTGGCATGATCACCTTCCTTATAAGCAACCGAAACGATTTTATTAATTGCCTTTGTTACTTCAATTTCTTGCTCTAACGCAGATTCAAATACACCTTTGAAGCTTTCGAACTCCTGAGGTATATCAGTGACTTCAGGAGTTACCGGGGTGCCACCTGCGTCTGCAATGTATCTGAAGATCTTTAACATGTGTTGCCTTTCCTCGTCGGCCTGTTTGAAGAAAAATTCTGAACTGTTCTCAAAACCAAGTTGATCACAATACGCTGCCATAGACAGATAAATTGAGGAAGATTTGGCTTCCATTTTCACCTGGTTATTTAACATCGTTTCTATTTCTTCAGAAAGAGATGTTTTCATTCTGATTATATCTTTCATGAGTATTTCTTTTGGTTGAAATATAGTCAAAAATACCAATTACCAGACACTTATAAAAAGGCTTACGGCAAATTAGAATCAGTCTTGATAAGAACCGCAAGCACGTTCAGCAATGCAACTGTTGGACAGGATTATAAAACGAATGGAGAAAGTCTTGAGCAAATAATACTGTTTAATTCCAGCATCACCTTAGCACCTGAAAGTAATTCTTTTAATGCTACCAAATCACAAAGTGTAATTAAAAATAATTGGCCGGTATTTTTATGGTGTATTATCTGTAGATCTGGATCCAAATCGTTCATCAAGAGATCCTCAAGGTTTATCCGGTCAATTGATTTTCTAAAATGAAGGAATTCCTGGACTTTAAAGAGGACCTCTTTTCCCATAAATTCAAGCAAAAACCCATTGTTACAGTCGTCCTGATAAACAACTCCTTTGGGTGTTCGGAACAATTCGACCAAATTTTTTGCCGGCAATCTGGGATTTGACATCAAACAAAACTAATAATTATTTATAATCAGTCCAAATAAAAATTGTCACACCAAGGGTGTGACAACTCTTTTTATCCGGTTGCAGGTTTTAACCCATACCTTTACTTATTTTGTTTTTTAATCAGATTTAGGGCAGATCCTTCCCTGAACCACTGGATTTGACCATCATTGTAACTGTGATTAGCCATAATAATATCCTCACTGCCGTCTTCATGGGTCAGTTTTATGGTGATGGGTTTACCGGGGGTGAATTCGTTCAAATCTATTAAATCGATGGTATCACCTTCTAGAATTTTATCATAATCACTTTCATTGCTGAAAGTTAGACCCAGCATACCCTGCTTTTTAAGATTTGTTTCATGAATTCGGGCAAAAGATTTTACCAGCACCGCTCGTACGCCTAAATGCCGGGGTTCCATAGCGGCATGTTCCCTGGAAGATCCTTCCCCATAGTTGTGGTCACCCACTACAATCGTTGGCACCCCAGCCGCCTTGTAGGCTCTGGCGGTATCCGGCACTGTACCGTACTCTCCGGTAAGTTGGTTCTTAACTGAATCAGTCTTTCCATTGTAAAAGTTAATCGCACCTGTCAACAGGTTATTTGATATATTGTCCAGATGCCCTCTGAATCGCAGCCAGGGACCTGCCATGCTGATATGATCGGTTGTGCATTTGCCCTTGGCTTTGATCAACAGTTTCATTCCGGTTATGTTCTCCCCGTCCCATGGAGTAAAAGGTGTCAGCAATTGTAATCTTTTAGAAGCAGGATCTACTTTAACTTGCACGGCACTGCCATCTTCGGCTGGTGCCTGGTATCCATTGTCTTCTACCGCATACCCCTGTACCGGATGTTCAATCCCTTTCGGTTCATCCAGGGTAACTTGTTCACCATCGTTGTTGGTCAGCGTATCGGTTAACGGATTGAAAGCCAGGTCACCGGCAATGGCCATGGCGGTAACGATTTCCGGTGAAGCGACAAAACTATGCGTGTTAGGGTTTCCGTCGTTCCTTTTGGCGAAATTCCGGTTAAAGGAGGTAATAATTGAGTTTTTCTTTTCAGGATTACTGGTATGTCGTGCCCATTGTCCAATACAGGGGCCGCAGGCATTGGCCAGAACCACACCTCCGATTTTCTCAAATGTACCCAGATATCCATCCCGTTCCACTGTATACCTAACCTGCTCAGATCCTGGGGTAATAGTAAATTCCGACTTGGTGGTTAGATTTTTGGCAACTGCCTGCTCAGCAATAGAGGCTGCCCTGGTAATATCTTCATAAGACGAATTGGTACAGGAACCTATTAATCCAACTTCAAGTTTTTGTGGCCAGCCGTTGGCTTTTACCGCATTGGCAAATTCAGAAATAGGTGTTGCCAAATCCGGGGTGAATGGTCCGTTGATATGCGGCTCAAGTTCCGAGAGATTTAGTTCAATCACCTGATCAAAGAAATCATGAGGGTTTTCATATACTGCTGAGTCTCCGGTTAAATGTTCCTTAATGCCATCAGCCAGGTCTGCTATTTCCGCTCGTCCGGTTCCCCGGAGATATTGAGCCATTTTTTCGTCATAACCAAAAGTAGAAGTGGTGGCCCCAATTTCGGCGCCCATGTTACAAATGGTCCCTTTACCGGTAGCTGAAAGACTTTCCGCACCTTCCCCAAAATATTCAACGATAGCCCCGGTACCACCTTTTACGGTCAATATACCAGCTACCTTCAGGATCACATCCTTGGAGGCGGTCCAGCCGCTAAGACGTCCGGTTAATTTCACTCCTATTAATTTGGGGAATTTTAGTTCCCAGGGCATACCAGCCATAACATCCACAGCATCCGCGCCTCCCACACCAATTGCCACCATGCCCAGCCCCCCGGCATTCACCGTGTGTGAGTCTGTACCTATCATCATTCCTCCGGGAAAAGCATAGTTTTCCAGCACAACCTGGTGGATTATTCCAGCCCCCGGTTTCCAAAATCCAATACCGTACTTATTACTTACCGATGCCAGAAAATCAAACACCTCTTTGCTGGTATTGATTGAATTCTTCAAGTCCTCTACTGCTCCGTCTTTGGCAAGGATCAGGTGATCACAGTGAACCGTTGAAGGAACAGCTGCTTTCTTTTTACCGGCTTGCATAAACTGCAGTAGCGCCATTTGAGCGGTAGCATCCTGCATGGCTACTCTGTCCGGGGAAAAATCAACATAAGATTTTCCTCTTTCAAAGTTTTCAAGACCCTGGCCCTGATGCAAGTGTGAATACAGTATTTTTTCTGATAGGGTGAGTGGTTTATTTACAACCTTTCTGGCCTCCGCGATTCGTTGGGGCATCTGGCTGTAAGTATTTTTGATCATGTCTAAATCAAATACCATAAGACGTATGATTAACGAGGTTTTAGAACTTGTTTTAAAGGATAGCAAATGTAGTTAAAATAACCATAATTTGCAGAATTCAAGCTTCAATTGGTTTGTAACCTGTGACGAAAAAGCATACCGTCCCGGGAAGTTTCGGATCTGCGTCAGGACTACTTATGGTCCCTGAAATTTAACCTGTGTTGATTTATCAGAGCGGGTATTTATCCAAGATACAATGTAACACCAAAAATTGTTTTATTCCAATCATTGACAGAAAAAAAACCACAATCAATTGTATTATTTATATAAATCTTGAATATTTAGGGAGCAGAAGAGAAATTAGACATTTTCAAGATTGTTAGGTTACTAATTAGTCTGCAGCGGAGGATCTGCAACCACCTCAGTATGGAAAGTAAGTTAATGCTTCATTTTTTAGTTCTATTCACTTTCTTTTTTCTTCCTTTTGACCTTAAAGCCCAGCTATCTAAAACAGTTGATTGTGAAGAAATTGTATTGAACGCTGATATTACTCCAGCCTGTGAGGCCGGTGCATATGGGGAAGTGATTCTTCGTATCAGTCAGGGGTTACCTCCCTACCGGGTACAATGGCAGGATGGAAGCAAGCAAACAGAAAGGACTGTGGCTGAAGGTATCTATCAGGTTACCGTAACCGATGCATTAGGATGTGAGGTTGCCGGCAGTTTCAATGTGCAGCAGTTTCCTGCGTTGCACGCTTCAGCTGCAGTAAAAAATACCAGTAAAGCAGGTAAAGTCAATGGAAGCATTCAGATATTGGTAAACGGAGGATCTCCTCCTTATCATTACTCATGGATGGCTAATAACGGACGGGACCTGTCTGCGGTAGATGCAGCAACACAGCATCTCACCAAGTTGGCTGCAGGCATTTATAAGATTGTGATTTTTGACGCAGGTGGTTGTTATACCGAACTGGAGACCGAAGTGAAATAAAGAATGAGAAAGGTATTACGTACAGGGTGGATGGTTATTTGCTTACTAGCTCCGTTGGGAATGCTGCAGGCCCAGAGTTTACAAGTAAACAGCACCACATTTCCAACCTGTACCAGTCCGTCCAGTGGTGAGTTCGAAATAGAGTTGACCGGAGCAGGGCTTCCGGATACCGTAGTATTCAGATTACAGGGATTTCCATCGGGCGCTCCATCGTTCATACAAACGGATCAAACCACGTCCAAGATCATTGTTTATTCAGGGCTCTCAGAAGGTAATTACTTTGTTGATGTGTTTGATACTGATGGGACTTCCGTTGCTCCAGGAGTCTTCGTACCTCTGGATATCGTGGAGCCGGTTATTTCCGTTCCTCCAACTCCAACCGTAGTGTGTAGCAATGACGGACCTCAAGATCTTTTGACATTGGTAAGTGCGGATCAACCTGGTGGCACTTTTACATTTTCCGGACCGGGGGTTTCGGGTACCAATTTTGATCCTTCGGGATTAAGTGGATTCGAAAATGTTAATGTCACCTACACCCTGGGAGTGTGTACGGTGAGCAATATCGTAACCTTTGATGTGGAGCCTGCACCGATCATTATTTTTAATCCGAGGACGGTCTGTGAGAATAGCCCGGTAATAGATTTGAAGACCCTGGTTACTGCCAACATCCCCGGAGGTACTTTTTCATTTGCGGGTAGTGGGGTTACCGGAGACAATTTCGATCCTGCTGGATTGAGCGGACCAATTACTATAGATGTTGCATACATTCTTGGTAACTGTACGGTAAATGACAATTTCGATATCACCGTAAACCAATTGCCGGTGTTGACCCTGATGCCTGCCACCATATGCGAAAATTCTACACCGGTAGTTCTGAATACGCTGGTATCCGCAAATCCCGCCGGAGGTACTTTTAGTTTTTCAGGAAGCGGTGTTTCCGGAAATAATTTTGATCCTACCGGACTGGGTGGTAGTACGGTGAACATAAATGTCAATTATGTTCTTGGACCATGCACGCAGGTAGGAACTTTGTCAATTACCGTAGAAAACCCTCCTACCATCACCTTGAACCCTACATCTCCCATATGTGAAAATTCCGGTCCCCAGGATCTTTTGACGATGGTCAGTGGCAACCCTGCCGGTGGAACTTTTTCTTTTACCGGGCCCGGGGTTAGTGGAAATTCTTTGGATCCAACAGGTTTGGGGGGTGGACCGGTTAACATCACTGTAGACTATACCTTGGGTAGTTGTACTACTACTGAAATAATGGTTATCGATATTGAAGCGGCTCCAGTTCTAACTCTGAACCCTGTTTCACCTGTTTGTGAGAATGCCGCGGCATTGGACCTGTTGACCATGGTAAACGCTAATCCCGCGGGAGGAACCTTTAGTTTTGCCGGCCCGGGTGTTACTGGCAATAATTTCAATCCTTCGGGGTTGGGAGGATCCAGTGCAAGTATTGTTGTTACTTACTCACTGGGGGCCTGTACAATAAACAATACCATGATTATTGATGTACAATCGACACCGGCATTAACCTTAACCCCCACTACTCCTTTATGTGAGAATGCCGGCCCTCAAAACCTGATCCCAATGGTTAGTGCCACACCGGCTGGCGGGACATTTTCGTTTTCTGGTCCGGGAGTTACCGCCAATAGTTTTGACCCCACAGGATTAAACGGTGCAATAAGTATTGACGTAACCTATGATCTGGGGGCTTGTATGGTGACCAATACCATGGTGATAGATGTGGAACCGACACCGGTACTTACACTCTCTCCGGTAACACCACAATGTGATTCAAACATGCCGGTTGATCTGTTGTCCTGGGTGAGTGCCAATCCTCCCGGAGGAACCTTTAGTTTCAGCGGTCCAGGGGTATCCGGCAACATTTTCGACCCGATGGGTCAAAGCGGAACAGTTAATATTGTAGTTACCTATCAATTAAGTGCTTGTACCGTTATTGAGACCATGGTAATTGATGTAGAACAGGCGCCGACGATGGTGTTGAATCCCAACACCCCCCTGTGTCAAAATGCCGGACCACAGGATCTTACCAGTTGGGTAACTACCAACCCACCGGGAGGCACCTTGACTTTCTCTGGGCCTGGGGTTACGGGAAATTCCTTTAATCCTGCCGGGTTATCAGGGTTTGTCGGTATTAGTGTAAGTTATACTGCCGGTGTATGTACCACTTCCAATACAATTTCGGTCGATGTTCAAATTGTACCTACGGTTAACCTTAATCCACCCAGTGCACTTTGTAATGATCAGGGTGTCCAGAACTTGCTTTCCATGGTAACGGTTAATCCTACAGGAGGAACCCTTACTTTCACTGGTCCCGGGGTGGCCGGCAATAGCTTTGATCCAGCCGGGTTGTCGGGAGCAATTGATATTATAGTTAATTATACCCTTACCTCATGCAGTAGAGCGGATACCCTTCAATTGGTAGTGAACGATGCTGCTGTAGTCGACGCTGGAGTGGATCAGCTAATTTGTGAGACCGATCAGGCTGCACTAGCCGGTTCATTTGGCGGAGGAGCTACCTCAGTTCTCTGGACCAGTACCGGGTCCGGTACTTTTAACGATGACACCGATGTAAATGCTATATATACGCCGAGTAATGCAGACATTTCCGCCGGCAGCGTAGTGCTCACCCTGATTACAAATGACCCGGATGGCCCCGGACCCTGCAGCGTTCAGAGCAGTTCGTTAACGGTAACCATAAACCCGGGAGCATTTGCTGATGCAGGCCCCGATCAAACCATATGCGAAGGATCGGATGTAGTCCTAAGCGGGTCGGTATCGGGTTTGTCCAACAATCCCAGGTGGACTACTTTAGGCGGAGGTACCTTTGATGACCCGGCTAATCTTAGCGCTACCTACTTTCCGGATGCAACTGATGTTGCTTCAGGGCTGGTGCTGTTGGTCCTTAGTACCGATGATCCAGACGGTCCTGGTGGCTGCGAAGCCGGTTCAGACACGGTAGAAATTACCATAAATAGTTTGCCCACTGTAGATGCGGGTCCGGACCAGGCAATCCCTGCAGGGAATACCATCAGTCTTTCCGGGACAATAGGAGGAGGTGCCACCAGTGCCATTTGGAGCACCAATGGCTCGGGTGTGTTTGATGATGTAACCTCTCTGAACGCTGTTTATACACCCAGTGCTGCTGACATTCTTTCTGGAAGTGTTATTCTAATCCTAACCACAAATGATCCGGACGGAGCAGCAGGACCATGTACTTCTCAAAGTGATTTGATGAGTGCATTGATCATTACCGGCAATACCGTTATAGCCGGGGTTGATCAAAATTTGTGCGCAGGAGATACTGTTTTTCTTACAGGGTCAGCGGCATGTGTTGCAAATGGTACAACCTGGACCACCGATGGGTCCGGTAGTTTTAATGATCCCGATAACTTAAATACATACTATGTGCCTACTGCCGTGGATATCGCCGCAGACAGTATTCTGATAATATTGAATATTGATGACCCGTCCTCTTCTCTGGGGTGCTTGCCCAAATCGGATACATTGGTAGTTAAAATTAATTCAATACCGGTAGCCGATGCCGGGGTTGACGTCACAATATGTCAGGGAGACGCTACGCAACTAGTTGGCAGCGGCGGCCTGGTATATCAATGGAGTCCTGCCGCCGGCCTGGATGACCCGACTACAGCCAACCCAATGGCCAGCCCCAACATCACTACTACCTATATACTTACAGTGACCGACGATTTCGGT
>BQJT01000191.1 GCA_021604845.1 Cyclobacteriaceae bacterium | reverse complement strand
GGCAGGATTGACACTGGCTGCAGGCCTTTGAACCGGTCTGGTAGAAGGTCGTACTCCTGTGCTCTTAACTCCATTGAGGCGATCCCGGTAAGCGTTCGCAGGCTTTGCCTGGGGCCTGGCCCGATCATTACTAGCCACCGTTCCAGGTCGACGGTTAGGCAAGGTGGCTGGCCGACCGTCCCGTCGAGCCTGGTCTACCCTACCCTGCCAGTACCCGTGTCTGTACCCGTTATAATATCCATGCCGATATCCGTATCGATAGCCGCCGGGGCCCCACCAACCTGGATAGCCTCCCCCATGAAATGAGAAACTCAGCCAACCATAGCTCATTCCAAATGAAAAACCCCAACCAGTCCACGGATTATAGTGAACACCAAATCCATAAGTTACCGGTCGTGGGTAATAATATGCGCCATACCACGGGCGGTAGTAATACCCTGTGCCATAGATCACTGAACCGTAATATGGAAATGACCAATAGTAACCTGGTGTGTACCCGACGTAAACAACATCCGGTGTATGATCATAGATATATACGTATTTTACGTTATACACAGGTGAACTGGGTGGTATATCCTCTACACCTTCCGGAACTGCCACACTCACTTGCCACGGTCCCTCTGCCTGGTCTGATTCGAACCAAATTCCGTCGTCCACACAGTAATATTTTTGGTTACTCTTTAATACTGTCTTGTCGGAATTGGCAGCATAAAGAAAGCTGGTGCCTTCAATTTTTTCGAATTTGGGATTCCCATCATATTTAACCTGTACGGTGGCTGTTTTTCGATCTACTTCAGCAGTTTGAGGAATTGAGTTTTCAAGAATTGCCTCCTTTGATTCCTGAGTGCCGGCGACATTTGTCCTTACACTGCCAACGTCAGAATCTTCAGGGATCTTTTTAAAATCTTCAGGTAATTGATCGGATCGTATAAATGTCCAGCTGCCACTATCCATCGACTTGGATTTATACCACCTTCCTGAAATCAATACATAATACTCCTGGGTGTCGATACTCATAATAATATCACTTTCCGAGTTGTCGATAAAAAGCAGATTTGTCCCCGCTACCGGATTGAAATTTGGCTCTCCGTCACTTTGTATTAACTCTGCCGGCACAGTCGCAAGAATTACTTTAGGTGGGGCGGATAATTCAAGGCTAACAGAATCCGGCTCAGACTCAACGCTGGTAAATGCCTGGTCGGCAATTTTGATTACCTCCGCTGGTACGTTATCAGTAGGTTTCCAGCCACTGGTTAATGTTGACGAGCTATACCACCATTTACCCCCTTTTAAATAATTGGTTCCGGATTTGGTATCCGATAAAATAAAGAAAGGGGTATTAACCACATATTTATAACTCGTGTTTTCCAATTCTTTCAGGGAAGGATCACCATCGATTGAAATCAAAACTGAAGGAGTGGTTTCAAAGTATACGGTTGGCGCTGCATTGTTAAACTCCAGGTCAATAGCCTTTCGATCCGTAGTCTGCTGCTGATCTGCGAGAAACTGATCCAATGACATGGTCAAAGCTATATCTTTAAATATTTCGTTCAGATCTTCAGTAAACGTATCTAGTTTAGCCTGATCGTCTTCCGGAAATTTCACATCTTCTACTTTAAGTCTATCGAAGGAAACCAGCCGGTTGTCTTTATCGGTGGATACCCTGCTGGAAAACCACATGGCCCCGAATATGGGCTTCTTGTCAACTGTAACTGAGAAAGCAGCCCTGGCTTCAATGATTTCTCCTGAATAATTTTCGGTTTGTGGCTGATAGATGGTGACTTTTTGTCCTCTTACCTCCAACTCAGCGGGCCATTCAGGCATTTGATTTTGTGCCTCACTAATATTCGAAACAACCCACAAGACGGCTATTAACAGGATCAAGTTGGTATTAAATCTGGTCATAAATGATCTGAATTATTGTATTTTTAAAATTACTGAAACTTTTAGGATTCGCTACCGATCAGGTGCATTTGTCTAATCCTGCAAATGCGTACTGTCTTTAGGTATGAAAAAACAGAATTAAAAAAACGTTTATCTGAATAAATACACGAAGGATTTGGATTTGCGGGTTTATTCTTCGCTGCGAAGTGTAAGCAAAGTTATTTCAGGAGACATACCAACCCTACCAGGAAAAGCCAGCACACCAAACCCCCTGTTTATGTAAATCCTCTGGTTATTTTCCTGGTATAGTCCTGCCCACCTGGGATATCTGAACTTCACCGGACTCCACTTTATGCCCAGACTGGGAATCTCTATTCCCATTTGCATACCATGTGTATGGCCAGATAGCGTCAGATCAATTTTTGTTTTATGCTTAACCTGTTCTTCAAAATGGGTAGGATCATGGGATAATAAGATCTGGAAATCATCGGGATCTGTGTCTTTCAGCGCTTTGTTCAGATTACCCACCTGATGAAACCCTTTACCCCAATTATGCACTCCGATCAGCGTGATACTTTCACCGTTACGGCTAAGCTTTACGTTCTCATCTTCCAGAAGTTTAAAACCCATCTGCTGATGAATATCTTTCAATTTTTGAACACTAGAATGTCTTTCTTCTTCGCTAAAACTGCCGTAATCAGCATAATCGTGATTTCCAAACACACTAAACTTACCACTCCCAGATTCAATACCCTTGAAAATATCCACCCAGGGCACGGCCTCTTCGGCATGATTATTCACCATGTCTCCGGTAAAAAACACGAAATCTGGCGCCAGCTGGTTTATCATTGCCACTGCCTTCTTTACCGGATCAAAGCGTCTACCAAAACTACCCAGATGTGCATCGCTTATTTGAACGATCCGCACCCCATCGAATGACCTGGGTATATTTGGTGAACTGATATCTTTCCTGATGACACGAAACCGGAACTTACCCCACACAATCCCATAAACCATTGAACCAAGCATAAACCCCGATACCAGGAGTCCGGCCTTTGAGATAAAATGCCTTCGTGAATAATCGGTTTCTGAGGTCAACCGGTTGACTGCCAGACCGGCAAGGTTATACAGATCGTCGATTCCATGAAAAAAGAGAAAAATGATTTTTGGAATCAGTAGTGTTATGAAGATTCCTATGATAACGTTTAATGTACTCATTGAAGAGAAGCTATGACGGTAGGTAATACCATAAATCAGCAGTACCAGGGTAAAAACGCTGATTAGCCAGTAGGTAATAGCAATAGCCAGTCTGGGGGTGTTTTGGAACCCCATGGTCAGTCCGGATAAGCCCTTATAAACATACAGGTCAATCAGCCCGAATATCGCCAGGGTTATAATTATGGTAGTCATTCTCATGATTTAAACTTACCAGGTGTTCATAGGTACGAAAATTTACCAGTAGAGATTCACCAATTCACCCACTCAACCACTCAGCAATTCACCAATTCACTCATTCACCCACTCAGCAATTCACCAATTCACTAAGGCGCCGGGTCAGGATAAAGTTCATGGATGTGATCAATCGCTTCAATCAGCGCTGGGTCTAGCACAAGGTTGATACTTTCAATGTTTTCTTTCAACTGATCAACGGTGGTTGCTCCAATTATGTTACTCTGGACAAACGGGCGACTGTTAACAAATGCCAGTGCCATTTGCGCAGGTGAAAGATTGTGGTGCCTGGCCAGCTTCACATATCTTTCTGTAGCTTCAACAACCTGGGGATTGGCATATCTGGTGTAATGGGGGAATAATGTAAGGCGGGCTTTTTCAGGTTGCAAACCATTCAAATACTTGCCGCTTAAAACACCGAATGCAAGCGGAGAATAAGCTAATAGTTTGATTTGCTCTCTTATGGCAATCTCTGCCAATCCGGTTTCAAATGACCGGTTTAACAAAGAATAGGGATTCTGAATAGAAACCATTCTAGGCAATCCATGCTCTCGGAATTCATTCAGGTATCGCATGACACCCCAGGGAGTCTCATTAGATACACCAATATATCTGATCTTCCCTTCTTTAATCAAGTCACCAAGGGTTACCAATATTTCATGTATGTTATCTATCCATTGCTCATTTTCACTATGATTATAACCCCGGCTGCCAAAATAATTAGTCTTTCTTTCCGGCCAATGCAGCTGATAAAGGTCTATGTAGTCGGTAGCCAGTCGGGAAAGACTTCCTTCGACCGCATCTCTGAAGGCCTGCCTGGTATATGTTTCATCTCTGATGTGCTTAGTAAACCCGGCTTTACCAGCTATTTTCGTCGCCAGAATGACCTTATCTCGCATACCTGTTTGCTTAAACCAAGATCCTATAATTCTTTCCGTTGACCCATATGTTTCCTGCTTGGGCGGTATAGAATACATCTCAGCTGTGTCAAAAAAATTAACTCCATGGTCTGTGGCATAGCTCATCTGCTGATGGCCGTCAGATTCATTGTTTTGCTGTCCCCAGGTCATGGTTCCCAGGCATATTTTGCTGACCTTTAAGTCGGTATGTTCAATAGTAGTATAATTCATTAGCTCCACGCTCCCAGTATAGCTCCCATGATTACCAGGCAGGCAATTTGATAAAAAGCATCAATGGCCCACAGTTTGAAAGTTCTCCTCTGAAACAGCATATTGATTCCGTAAGTGGTACCTACAAATAAAAAACCTATATACAATCCGTGGTACATTCCTTCCAGCCAGTTGATATTATCTGTGCTATGCCCCTGAACCATCATCGCCATACCAAATGAGATCAGTATCATAAGTATAAATGCGGATCCAAAAACTTTTCCCATATTACCTTCCTTCAGGTACTCATCGGTGAAACCAAGTTCGATTTGCCAGGACTTTCCGAAAAGAACCGGGCTGTACCATAATGATCCCAGCGCAAAGCTGGCCAACGCGGCGACAACAACAGACAAATAATTGATATTTGAGAAATCCATATTGTAGATATTTGAGGTTAGGTAGTATAAAGCAGGCAAATAATAATCATTTGCTGGTTATTTAACAACTTTGGACTGCTGGTTACTGCTAATTTGGTATCAGCTGCAAAGCCATGGACGTTTGCTCAAAGGTACCATCATCTTCAAAGTCGTAATCCAACGGACCATCAATCGACAGGTTATCGCCAGACAACGTAAAATTCCAACGAACTAGCACATTAGGATCTGTATCAAGCCTCACATCTATAAAATTACCATTCGGTTCAAACAATCCGGTGGTCAACTGAGGGCCTGCCACACCCGGATTCCTTACTACCAGTGAAAAGCGGCGATTTTGGCTTATCGATAGATCACACAGTCCGCCATCTGTAATGAGATCCCGGCTTCGAACAGGGTTAACATTGACTGTAGTAAATGTGGCACTGGTGGCTGCCCACTCACCAGTAATTGCCTCCAGGATTAGGTCTCCGGTAGATATACCTCCCACTCCTCCTCCGTCGTCGCTGTTACAAGAGCTATACAGACAAATAAAAGTCAACCAATATAAAATCCTGTAGTTGCTAGTCACAAATTTCCATTTCATTCAATACACAATTTTAAACCTGTAAGTTCTTAATCCTTGATTAATTATTCGTCAGGTTGGGCAAAAATATAAAGTTTTAATATTTGTTCAATCTGATTTCCCACCCTTCAGTCTCAGTTTACGCTACTGCTGTTTTCTAACTTTACCTTATGCTTCAAATGATTTTGACCTTGCTGTTAATTTCCGGCGGATATTTCGAACTGCTGGCTCAAACCGTCATTTGGCAGGAAAATTTCAATAGCTATCAGGATGGTACTACCATTGGTGCTAATCATAATGTGGTAAACCCTGCGGCGGATTGGAACACGGGTGACTGTACTGCCTGTATCGACACTGCAGATTGGTGGGAGATACGCTCAGGTCGATTAGAAGCAAGGGATGTCAACCAATTGGTTTATGTACAAACGGAACAGATAGACATTTCCAGCTTTACAAATGTTCAATTTAATCTGGAGATCATTGAAACCGGCGACCATGAGGGCCCCTATTTTGGTCTGGACTCCTGCCCGGATCAGGAGAAGGAAGATTATGTGAACGTACTATACCGAATAGATGGTGGACCCTGGGAACTGGTTAGGAACTACCTAAAGTGGTGTGGTCTTTATGATTCCTGCAGCAGTCATACATTATATGGTGACGATGGGGTTAATAGTGGCGACTGCAGGGACCACGACGATGACTGGCAGGCGGCTATGATCAACGTATCAGGGCTTACCGGCGGCACACTGGAGATCAGGATTGAAATGATTAATTCAGCTACTGATGAATTTATCCGCCTAGATAATTTAAATGTGGAAGGGTCAATTATCCTTCCGGTGACCTTGAAAACATTTAATGTCACCGCCACCGGTAACCTGGTCCAGTTGTATTGGCAAACCGTTTCTGAAACCAACAATGATTATTTTATTATTGAACGATCCAAAAATCCGGGATTAAACTTCTGGGAGGCTTTGCAACATGTCACCGGAGCAGGATTTAGTAGCAATATCATAAACTACTATTATGATGATTTATTCCCACATACAGGAATATCATATTATAGGTTAAGACAAGTCGACTTGGATGGGAACCATCACTACTCACCTATTGTGTCCGTCAATGTCCCGGCAACCGACAATTCTTACCCTTACCCCAATCCTACGTCCGACTATATAAACATACCCAACAAAAACCGTCTGATTGATTTTTCAGGAATTACCTTGTACGATAAAACTGCAAAGGAATTGTGTGTGCCAATCTCTCAGGATCAATTTGCTATCAGACTGGACCTGAAAAATTTACCCAATGGAAGTTATATTTTAAAATTGGAAGATATCCGGCACCGGGTATTGGTAAGCAGATAGCGTTGGTTCCAACTCTTTAATAATCAGCCTAAATTATTCAGCCGGGTCAGGTCATCTAATAAAAAAATAATCCGGAAAATAGAGACAAAACTGATTTATGTTATTGGTACACAGAATGTTTAGTGGTAACTTAAGAAGAACGGGACCTGCAACATGTAGCTTGTAAAATGAAGACCCAAAGAAAACTTAGTGCCATTATGTTTACCGACATTGAAGGTTATACGGCCTTGATGCAGAAAAGTGAGCAGCAGGCAATGGCATTAAGAGATAAACATCGTACCGTTTTCAATACAGAGACCGCGAAATATGGTGGTGAAATTCTTCAGTATTATGGGGATGGAACATTAAGTGTATTTGACAGTGCGGTAAAAGCTGTAGAATGTGCTATTGCGATTCAGGCTTCAATGAGGAAATCTCCTATAGTGCCACTGCGGATCGGGATTCATTCTGGTGATATAGTATATACCGAAGACGATATCATCGGAGATGGAGTAAACGTGGCTTCAAGGATAGAATCGCTGGCCATATCAGGGAGTATCCTCATATCCGATAAGGTTTATGACGAAATCAAGAACCATGCGTCTATATTAACTAAATACCTACGCACCTTCTCATTGAAGAATGTTGAAAATTCAGTGGGGATCTACGCCGTAACCAACGAAGGGTTGGCAATTCCAGGATTAGAAGACCTCTCTGAAAAAATTGACCTTTCTAGAAGTCCGATTAACGTCTTAAAGACTACTGGGAAAAAATTTTGGTTTTCTGCCGCGCTCATAGTGATCCTACTAATGGGTTTCGGATATTGGATTAGAGGGCCATGGGATAACGGGCAGACCTTAGTCCCGGACAAAGTAGTAGCCGTTATTCCCTTCGAGGTTACCGGAGAAGAAAAATACTTTCAGGCAGGTATGACCCAAGGCCTAATTACCGAACTGTCAAAGATGCATCGACTTCAAGTCATCGATCAAAAAACTACCAAATATTATGCTGGTATGAGATTTCCGTTTATTGATCTTAAAGAAGATTTACCGGAGGTTGATTTCGTAATACATGGCAATGTGTCAAGATCCTCCAATAGGGTGATGGTAAACATTCGGCTACTGGTTTCTGGACAAAAAGAGCCTATATGGAATGGTGAATACAACCGTGACATATCTGAAATAAGAAAGTTGTGGTCAGAAGCAGCCAAGGATCTAGCAACGCCGATCGGTCTGAGGTTAAACGATAATCAAATTCTTCTGGGAGAGGGAATTAAGCCGGTTCAACCGGAGCTATATGAACTTTACTTAAAAGGGACTTATCACTTATCAAAATCAAATCCACAGGATTGGCAAAGTGGCATTACTTATTTGCACCAGGCGGTTGATATGAATCCTGCCGATGCTTTTGCCTACGCTGCACTTGCTGAAGGGTACGTAATGATCGGCCATGGCCCGTCTCCTACGCGTGATGTTTTTCCAAAAGCCAAACAAGCTGCCATGCGGGCGATTCAATTGGATTCTACTCTAGCAGATGCCTGGGCTGCACTAGCTCATTATGAAACCTACTTTGGATGGAATTGGGAACTGGCTGAACAGGCTTTTAATCGGGCCAACAGGCTAAATCCTAACCTGGCCATGAATCATTTTCACAGAGCATGGTATCTTATGCTCTTTGGACGAAAGGATGAATCCATTAAAGAACATCAACTAGCTGAGCAATTAGACCCATTTAACCCCTTGCATACAGCAGGAACCGGACTATTATATTCATGGATAGGCCAGTATGAAAAAGCTTTAAACAAAATGGACGAAGCAATCAATAGTCCCGGGATGGGAAATCGGGCATTGGGAAAAGCCTGGAAAGCAGAAGTATTAAGTGACATGGGAAGAGACGAAGAAGCTATGGTTCTTGGCAAAGAAGCTTCAGAGTCGTTCATTACATGGAGATATGTTGCATATGGTCCGGTTTTGATAAAAGCCGGGAGGATTGAAGAGGGAAAACAAATCATAAATGAGTTGGAACAGCAGCCACCAACAGCCCTGGGGTCGCTAACTCTTGGGTTTATGTACGCACTACTTGAGGACTCAGACAGTGCCATCAAATGGCTTAGTAATGGTGAGAAACATGGTTGGTACCCCTGGATCAGAGTATGGCCAGGTATGGGACTTGAAAATCTGTATGGTGACCCCAGGTTTTTGGAATTGTTGGAAGAAATGAATCTACCACCTCCGGAAAAGCTTAGAGAGG
>BQJT01000190.1 GCA_021604845.1 Cyclobacteriaceae bacterium | reverse complement strand
CCTTTATTTTGCCAATCTTTACCTTGAATGAATTGTTGACTAAAAATTAACATAATATGGACGGGAGCCGATTGGAGGTGATGAATCACGTTGAGAATTTTGTAGAAAAAAGCCTGTCGAAATTTCTCAGGCCGGTGGATCAAAACTGGCAACCTGCTGACTTCTTGCCGGATTCACGTAGTGCTTCATTCTTTGATGAAGTCCGAAGCCTACAGGAGCGAGCAAGAGAGTTAGCCTATGATTTTTGGGCGGTGCTGATAGGAGATACCATTACTGAAGAGGCATTGCCTACATACGAATCGTGGCTGGTGGGTATGGAAGGAGTAAACCAGGACGGCCGGGGTGGCTGGACACGGTGGATCCGAGGTTGGACGGCAGAAGAAAACCGTCATGGCGACTTATTAAATAAATACCTTTATTTATCGGGGAGGGTGGATATGCGCCAGGTGGAAATCAGTACCCAGTATTTACTTAGTGATGGTTTTGAAATCGGAACCGGCGCTGACCCCTATAGAAACTTTGTCTATACCAGTTTCCAGGAAATGGCTACGCTGATCAGTCATAAAAGAGTCGGCGATATTGCCAAGGCCCAGGACAATCCTGAGTTGGCCAGGATCTGCAATAAAATTGCCGCAGATGAGGGCCGCCATGCACATGCATATCAATCATTTGTTACTAAAATTCTGGAAGTGGATCCAAATGAAATGATGCTGGCGTTTGCAGACATGATGAAAAAGAAAATTGTAATGCCGGCGCACTACCTGAGGGAACTGGGTGTGGACCTGGGTTCTACCTTCAGTCACTTTTCAGAGGCTGCTCAACGTCTGGGAGTATATACGGCAACTGACTATGTGGACATTTTAGAATCGCTGCTAACCTTATGGAGCATCGATAAAGTACCAGACCTTAATGAAGCCGGAGAAAGAGCCAGGGACTATCTAATGAAGCTTCCTGACCGGCTGCGAAGGGTTTCTGAAAGATTGAAAATTCCCGAATCCAATTACGAATACAGCTGGATCGGAGTGAGAACAGATTGAAAACGGGGGAAATTAGTTAAGTTGCCCAGGCTTTTCCTCCCAAATCTTCCATTGGAACGCATCCCTGATATCCACCGGGCGTTTCATCAAAGTTTAAGAATTGTGTTGCACCAATCTCTGAGGTAAAGAATCCTAAAATAGTAAGTTCTTTTAGCATCAGGAAAAACGGCTGCGGACTGTCAGGTATGTCTAAAAACTGCTTACGTGCGGTGAGCGCTTGTTCAGATAAAATGGTATCCTGCTCGGATTCCGAAGCTTTTATAAAACTTTTTCCCGCTGTTTCTTCGCTATGAGCTTCCAGAGCTTGCATACCTGTCCTGAACCTCACCTGGTCTTCTGGTAAGTAGTATTCAGCAACCATTTGGTCAATAAACCTGACTGCGTTTACCTCTGCAGCACCGGGAGTTTCTCCTGAGGGAAGAATCCTTGCGCTGGCTGCCTCTATCAGAAATGCTTCTTCTTCTGTAAAGAATGACGGCCGCCAGTCCAGGACTTTACTGGGAGTACAACCATTCAGAACTCCGGTTAGTGCGGGACCGGTAATGGTAAATCCCAGTAAAAGACTGGCCTGCTTAATAGCTTTTCTTCGATCGACTAGTTGATTAGGGGACATTTCCGGATTGTGATTAAAGGTTTTGCTTTTTCATTTGATCCACAGCGTAATCGCAGGCTCTTGCAGTAAGCGCCATATAGGTCAGCGATGGATTTTGCCACGGACTTGAGGCCATACATGATCCGTCAGTTACAAACACATTAGGCACTTCATGCATTTGGTTCCATCGATTCAACACTGACGTTCTGGGGTCTTTCCCCATACGGGCTGTTCCCATTTCATGTATACCCAATCCTGGAGGGGTTTGATCATCATAGGTTTGTACGTTCTTAAACCCTGCCGCTTCCAGCATTTCGGCTGAAGAACTCATCATTTCAGGTCGCATGGCCATCTCATTCTCCCTGAATTCCATATCTACCGATAAAGTAGGCTGCCCCCAGGAGTCTGTTTTTTCATAATCCAGGTAAACCCGGTTATCATGATGGGGAAGACACTCGCCAAAAGCATTGAATCTAAAAGTCCATTGACCGGGTGACATTAGGCGCTGTTTGTAGTCTTCTCCGAAGGCAAAGGCTGCTTCCTCACCAGCTCTCCAATAACCTTCACGGGACCCGCCGCCGTAATTGCTAAAGCCTCTCAAATAGTCTTTTCTTTGAGTATTCGTATCAATATTTTGAAATCTGGGAACGATTACTCCGGTAGGTCTTCTCCCTTTGTAATACTGATCGGTAAATCCATCATAAGTGGCATAGGCACCTATACGGAAATGATGATCCATCAGGTTATGTCCCAATTCTCCACTACCGTTACCAAGACCGTCGGGAAATTCATCCGACTTTGAGTTCATCAAAATTGAAGCGGAACCCAGGGTGGATGCACAGATAAAAATAATTTTGGCATAGAATTCGATCGTTTGTTTGGTTTCAGCATCAACTATTCGAACCCCCACTGCACGCTTCTTTTCCTTATCATAAATGATCTCATTAACGATCGAATGAGGTCTGAGTGTCATGTTACCGGTGGCCTCTGCAGCTGGCAGTGTAACCGCATTACTGCTGAAGTATGCACCATACGGACAACCCCTGCGGCACAGATTCCTTGCCAAACATTTACTGCGACCCCCTATCGCCTGGGTAATATTGGAGGTCCTGCCTAAAGTCAAAATCCTGTCTGTATAGTTCTCAGCGATTTTTTGCTCCAGGTGCCTTTCGATACAGTTCATCTCCCAGGGTGGCAGGAACTTACCATCTGGCAGTTGTTTGAGTCCGTCTTTTCGGCCGCTTACCCCTATGTACGTCTCTATATAATCGTACCAGGGCTCCAGATCTTTGTAGCGAATTGGCCAGTCCACACCAACTCCATCCTTGTCATTAGCCTCCAAATCAATATCACTCAATCGAAAGGACCATCGCGCCCAGGTTAATGAGCGTCCGCCCACATGATAACCTCTGGTCCAGGTAAACGGCTTAATCTGATTATAGGGATGCTCGCTGTCTTTCACGAAAAAATGCTTGGTCGACTGCAGCACAGCATAGGCGGTTTGACTTTGAACCGGATAATCCTCATTCTTTTCTCTGGGGGTCAGCCTGTCCCCGTATGGAAGTTCCCAGGGCTTCAAATTCATGGTGGGATAATCCTCAAGGTGGCGCACCATACGCCCCCGCTCCAGTACTAAAGTATTTAGCCCCTTTTCACATAGTTCCTTAGCTGCCCATCCTCCGCTGATCCCAGTACCAATAACAATTGCATCGTAGGTGTTTTGAACTTTGGCTTTCAGGTTTAGATTCATAAGGAGGTATGTATTTCATGGTTTGAGTCTATTTTGGATCAAATGTTCCGTAACTAAAATTAAACAATTTTTGATGTACCTGATGGGATCATGCCGGAATTCCATGGTTGACCGCATGCCAATATCTGAGCAGGCTGCCCCAGACGGTCTGCTTCTTTTTTGAAATCCGCAGGGTCCGCGGTGTTGAAAGTAAACATTTCATAATGACAGGGTATTACCAGTTTTGCGCCAATGGATTGAGCCAATCTGGGAGCTTCGGAATAATCCAGATTTCCTGCCACCCTTCTCTCTGGCTTATTTCCATTTATTGGTAAAAGCGCCAGATCTACCTTAAATGGTTTCAATAGGTCTTCCATCCCCTGATACCACAAGGTATCTCCACTGTGATATACTGTCCAGGGTCCGAATTCAATCACATATCCCAAATAATGGCATTCCCCTTTGGAATTGCGTTTCAATTCATTGTGAGCAGCAGGTATTCCATGAAATTTAAAGTGCTGCACCTGTCTGGTAGTGCCATCAGACATACCCACTGGATAATCAATGGCACAGTTGATTCGTTCGCAAACGAAGCTTCGGTTGGCTTCGGGGATTACCATTTTCAGTCCTGGGTTGACCGAAATCAGTGGAATCAGGGTTGCAGCATCCAGGTGATCCGTGTGGTTATGACTGGATGTAACCACGTCTATAAAATCAAGCGCAGTTGGATGAATCACCCTTTCGGTCATTCGAACATGGGGTTTATCGGTCTGAGCGTATTTCAGGGTCAGTGAATCAGAAAGGTAAGGATCCAGGAGCAGATAATGATGCTGCCACTTGATCAAGAATCCGCTTTGTCCCAACCACCAAAGCGCAAAATGTGCACCACCGGGCTCGGCGGTGCTGATCGATTTCAATAATGCGTCACCCTGTAAATACGGTTTGATCATTGGTTGGTCTTTTAAAGTGAAGTTCAAAGCTGTTTTCGCATCATTTGAGCTCCCTGAACCATATTAACCAGTTTCTGTTTGGCCGCCCAACGCGCCGTTTGGCTCAGACCACAGTCCGGTGCTACTGCAAGCTTGTCAGGTGATATGTATTTCAGACAGATCTTAATTCTTTCAGCAACATCTTCTGGTGTCTCGATGTAGTAACTTTTGACATCAACCACTCCTACCGCCACGTCCATCTTTTTGGCGAATTCGGAAATTAATTCGATCTCCGCAAACTCCCGGTTGGCCATTTCAACGTGTACCTCATCCACTTTAAAATCGAGAAAATCAGGCAGCATTGGGGCGATTCTGCGATAACCTACCGGGTGTCCCTTGAAATTCCCGAAACAGAGATGGGTAGATAACCTGCACTTTCCCTCCACAGATTCTACCGTACGGTTAAAAATATCAACAAAGCGCTTAGTGCTTTCTTTATATGCATAGCAGCTCATTGACGGTTCGTCAATGGTAATTTCCTGACATCCCGCTTTAACCAGGTCCTCTAATTCTGTGCGGACAATCGGCAGCAGCGCTTCAGTTACTGCATACCGGTCAGGATATTGATTATTTGGCAGGAGTCGGCCGCTCAAAGTAAATGGCCCGGGAATACTGGCTTTCAGTGCCTGGTCCTTGGGGGCCAAAGTTTTAAGTCTTAAGAATTCCTGCACAACTCCCAGACCATTAGGAGCTACCAGGTCCCCGATCAGCTGGTGTTTACCTCTTTGATCGTGCGCCGGAGGCCCCCATAGACGGGGTGATTTCGTTTCCTTCTTTATACCCTGCAAAAATCCGTAAAATGACAGGTTGAAATCCAGGCGGGTTTGTTCACCATCGGTGATCAGATCAAGCCCGGCAGTTACCTGATCATGAATCGCCGCCACCACCGCGTCATTGATCATTTCCTCGACATCGGCCGATCCAAATTGATCCAGATTACCGGAAGCATATTCCAACCAGGCCGGAAAGGGGTAACTTCCTATAACAATGGTGCGTATCGGAGTTAAATTCATAATTGATTAATAAGTGATTGTAGTTTTGAAATAAAAGCCTGCCCCCACTGTCCGAATATCGCAGTATTCAAGAAAACCCCAGAACTGATTAGTATGTCCGGCATTATTCTTATTCCTGATGATTCCTGCCAACATTCTGATAGAGTCTTGCCAAACGGTGCGCATGCTCGTCGTAGGCACTTTCGAATAATTCGACTGCCCTTTCAGCGCCAACCACCGCTGCCCCGGTCAGTACTTTGGGTGGGTGGCCGGCCTCTGTTAGCCGGCGGGCAGTTTCTGCTTTAAGGCAATTAACAATAATAGACCCACCAACGGTAGATAGCGGTGAAACAGGGGTTTCAAGGGCCTCGATTTTGATTGCTGCATCACCAACAGGTGCTCCGGTGTCCAATACCAGATCTGCATAGTCGATAAGTTTTTTCCCGCTTGACACTTTACTGGATGATGCCTTTAAGTGATCCAGTGAAACCAGTACTACCACCCGGATTCCTTGATCTTGAAACTGCTGGGCGATTTCAATGGGAACTACGTTGCATCCGCTGCTGGAAATAACCAGTGCTGTATCGTCCGTTGACAATGAGAAGTTTCTTAAAATACGTTCTGCTAACCCCTCCACATTCTCCAAAAACATCGCCTGTCTTTGCCCGTTTGCCCCCACCACCAGGTTGTGAAAAGTAAGGGAAAGTTCAACAATGGGGTTGAAGCCGGGAAAAGACCCATACCGGGGCCACATTTCCTCAGCCATGATACGGCTGTGACCCGATCCAAATACATGGACCATTCGTCCTTTGATGATGGTATTGGCAAACCATTCAGCGGCTTGCTGTATGGTTCCCTGCTGGGCAGCTACCTTATCGGTAATCTGGTGACATTTGTTAAGGTATTGTTCAATTACAGACATTTTGATGAAGATTATCAGGTTGTGTTGATCTTTGATTGAGTAAACAGGGCTGCTCCGATGGCCCCTGCATACTCCTTAAAATGGGCAAGTTTTATCGGTGTGGCCCAACCTCCAACCCTCCATTCATAAATATCGAGAAACGTTGATAACGGATCCAGTAGTTTTTCTTTAGCTCTGGTAATTCCACCTGATAAAACCACCAGGTCCGGGCTAATTGCATTGGTAAAGGACACAATACCCAGTGCCAGTTTTCGCACCGTAGTCAACCAGACATAAGTAGCCCAGGTTTCCCCGGAACTGTATGCTGTAACAAGCTCCCGGGTGTTATTAAACTTGCCCAACGAGCGCTGACTTAATGATACTTCACCCACAGCATCCTCAAGGCTGCCACTAATCCCGGTGATATCTCTGGTGTCGACTGAGGCGTCAACACAGATATGACCCAGATGGCCGGCACGTTGCAAAAAACCTTGATGTAATTGGCCATTGATCAGCAATCCCCCTCCTACTCCGGTACCAAGGGTTAGCATTACCACATTTGCCATGTCTTTGGCAACCCCCCATGTGGACTCTGCTATCAAGGCTGCGTGCGCATCATTCAACACCTGAACCGGACGTTTAAAAAACACGGACCAGTCGAATTCTTCCAACCCCTGTAAACGACCAGGCATGCATACTATTTTTTGATTAAGCTGATTGGCGATGCCCGGGGCTGAAAGGCCGACACCGGAAATCCGGCCGCTGCTAAGTTTTAAAAGTTCCTGATAAACTTCGGCCACGGAATCCTGCCAGTGGGCTGCTCCGTCATTGGTGTCATTAGAAATTTTTTTAACAGCTTTTTCACGGTCAATTAATACACCCTTTATGTAAGTTCCTCCAATGTCGATACCAATGTATTGCTCGCTCATGTTTGAGGAATTTGTCCATCACTAATACTCCATCCCCCGTCAACAGCGATCACCTGGCCGGTAATAAATTTTGCCTCATCCGAAAACAACAAGGAGGTAATGCCATCCAGATCAGCAGGATGACCAATGCGGCCGCCATCCAGTGGTTGCTTGGTGCTAATAAATTTGCGAATGGCACTGTTGTCCGCCGCACGCCTGGCCATTGGGGTCTCAACCAGTGCCGGAGCAATTACGTTAATCCGGATATTGTGCTTCGCATAATAGGATGCCAGAGATTTGCTAAACCCGATAATTGCTGATTTGGTCGCCGCATAAGCATGCGTAGCGAAAAAGTCAGGCGACGGTGAAAATCCCAACACTGACCCCATATTTAACAGCGATCCGGAGGAATCCTGCCCGAGAAAACACTTTACTGCTGCCCTGTTTGACAGCATAATGGAAGTAAGATTCAGCCTGATAGTGGCTTCCCATCCATTCAGTGACATTTGGTGTAAAGGTCCATCTCCTTCACTTCTGCCACTTCTTCCGGCCACGTGATAAAGCCCGCTCAAACTCCCCCATTTTTTACAACAGGATGCAATGGCTTCCTCGGCTGTACCTTCAATAGCGGCATCAGATGACAACACCAGTGCATCATTCCCAAGCAGCGCTTCGGCGTTTTTACAGGATTCGGAATTTCTGCCCGTAATCACCACTTTGGCGCCGCGTTTGATAAAGGCTTTCGCCGCCGAAAGTCCCAACCCGGTAGTACCGCCAATGATAACTATATTTTTTCCTGATAACATTCAGACCAGTTTTTCTGAAACTTCTCCGGTCTCTTTATGCTTGAGAATCACTTTGTTTCGACCATCGGGAAGTAACTCCTGTTTAATTAGCAGATGGTGTTGATCATAATCCGTAGCTACTACTTTGTCGTCAAGACCTATTTCCCCGCGCCAATCTGCTATTTCAACCGGCTCCCATTTCTTAGTCTTAGCAGACTTGTAACAGGCATCCATAATGGCATTGACCACATATCCGTCATAAAAATTCTCCATTGGCTGGTTTCCTTCCTCCATGGCGGTGAACATGTCGGTAAACATATCAGTGTAGCCAAGTTCATGAACTTCGTCACCCACCGGAAAAAGCCACCCCTTCTCACTTTCAGCTTTTTCTGCAACATATCCAGACATACCCGCATCAGTAAACATTTCAAATCCGGTGCGCAAAAAATGGTCGGTGCGGATATTGCCCTCAGTCCCGGCAACTTCGTCCCTTAGATCCATACCTCCACGGTATGTCCAGCTCACCTCAAATTGGCTGATTGCGCCATTTTCATACTTAACCAGACCAATAGCGTTATCCTCGGCATCGATTGGTTTTACCTGAGTGGCGGACCAACACATCGCTTCTACCGGTTTAACTTCTTTACCTATATAATTTCTGCCTATTTCAATACAATGACAACCTAAATCGATAATGGCTCCGCCTCCTGACATCTTAGGATCCCAGAACCAGTCACTGTGAGGACCCGGGTGCGCCTCCCTGGAACGTGTCCACAGCACTTTGCCCAATGCACCGTTTTGCACCGCATGAAGAGCTTTCAGGGTTTTAGGAGTATATGCCAGGTCTTCAAGGTATCCATGGAAAACCCCCGCTTTCTCCACCACATCCAGCATTTCCTTGGCTTCCTGAGCCGTTCTGGCCAATGGCTTGGTACAAAGTACGCCCTTGCCTGCCTCCGCGGCCAGCATGACCGCGTCCACATGCATATGGTTTGGCAGCCCAATTACAACTACATCCGTCGACGGATCTTGAATAGCACTGGCCATGTCGGTATAGGTATTAGGGATACCCCATTGACTTGCAAAGCTTTTGACGCGTTCTTCGGTTCGCGAATAGATTGCATGGACCC
>BQJT01000189.1 GCA_021604845.1 Cyclobacteriaceae bacterium | reverse complement strand
CTTGAAATGCTTTTCGATTAAGCACATCGGCCTCGTCATTAAAATGTATTATTCTCTGATCATACAATTCAAGACACCGGTCTTGGTAGGATTTTTTCTTGGCCGCGTCACTCTCCTTCTCCTGAAGTTCCTCATAAATTTTAACCCCATTGATATAAATTGCCGCGTTAAGGTCAGGGGTATTTGCCAACAACCATTCCAAAGGAGCTACCGCCCCCTGGTAATTCTCATTCTTCATCATATCGTTGTAAATGGCATTCTTCTCTTTAGCGGTTGCCGCATCCTCACCCCAGTTCCAACCAGCCTGGCCGAGTAGTACTGAGGAAGAAAACAATAAAACAACAAAGCAGACGGGAAATAATCTCATAACGTTATTGAACATTTATTAACAATTATTAACCAAAATCATTAGAGTTCTGGTTCAGGGAGTGCTAAAATTAGCGATTTCTTTAAAGATTAAAAAAACTTTGTTTAAGAGTTAGTTCTTTTTTGCTGAGAAAAGCTTTCGTTTAATCCACATTATCGGATCATAATATCGGTCAACTACCCGCTCCTTTAGGGGAATTATTGCGTTATCGGTAATTTGAATGTGCTCCGGGCATACTGCGGTACAGCATTTGGTGATATTGCATAAACCTGATCCATATTCGTTTTTAATTGCTGGTATTCTGTCTGCTGTATCCAAAGGATGCATTTCCAGGCTTGCCAGCCTAATCATGAACCTGGGGCCAACAAACCGTGATTCTTGCTGGTGATCTCTGATCACGTGACAGGTATTCTGACACAGATAGCATTCGATACATTTTCTGAATTCCTGTATCCGGTCAACATCCTCTTGCATCATTCGGTAATTCCCATCCTTATCCCGTGCTTTGGGTTTCAGAGGGGTTATCTTCTTATTTTGTTGATAATTCCACGAAACATCAGTTACCAGGTCTTTTATTACGGGAAATGATTTCATGGGCCGGCAATTGATAACCTCATTCGGCTGGTAATCGTTCATGCGGGTCATACAGGCCAGTTTAGGCATTCCATTTATTTCCATACTGCAGGAGCCACATTTACCGGCTTTACAATTCCATCGAACCGCCATGTCTCCGGCGCTTTCTGCCTGAATTTTATGAATTGCATCCAATACCACCATACCTTCGTCAACCTGCGTCTGATATGCCACCATTGCGCCACCCGACGAATTGCCACGCCATATTTTGAATTCCCTGACTTCTGACATATGCTATTTTCCCTCTATTTTAATGGTAGATTCAAGTTCAGACAACTCCGCATAGGCGATTTTTTTCAAATGTTCCGGCGGATCACCTCGTTCAACACGATTTACCTGCATTTCACCATCCGATCCTTTACTGATTACCACGTTGGCATTAGACCACTCCTCCCTTTCCCCCTCATAATCCAGCCGGGTATGTCCTCCCCTGCTTTCCTTTCTTAACAATGCCGCCCGGGCTACCGCCTCGGAAGTAATCAATAAATTTCTTACGCTTAACGCTTCATGCCAACCCGGGTTGTACTGACTGGCACCGTCAGCTTTTACCTGTTGATATCGTTTTTTTAGTTGTTCAAGAGCTTCAATACCTTCCATAATTTCGGTTTCGGCACGAACAATGCCGACCTTGGTTTGCATAGTATCTCTCAGATCATCATGAATCAGATATGGGTTCTCCCCCTGTTCCCGATTAAGGATTGAGGTGGCATTTCTGATAATGCTTATCACCTGGTCAGCATCCAACGTAGGCATTGCATCCAGGCCCCTGCAATAATCACTGGCTCCAACTCCTGCCAGTTTTCCGAATACCAATAAATCGGACAAAGAGTTTCCACCTAACCGGTTTGCCCCGTGCATTCCGGCAGAACATTCTCCGCAGGCAAACAACCCGGGTACATTTGTCATTTGAGAATCAGCATCCACCCTGATTCCACCCATAAAGTAGTGAAGTGTGGGACCTACTTCCATGGGTTGCTTAGTAATATCCAACTCCGCCAGCACCTTAAACTGGTGGAACATGGAGGGTAGTTTCTTTTTTATATATTCCCCGTCCCGACGAGTTGCGATGTCCAGAAAAGCGCCTCCGTGTGGTGACCCTCTACCTTCTTTAACTTCTTTCATAATTGCCCGGGCCACCACATCCCTGGTCAACAGTTCTGCCGGTCGTCTGGCATTCTTATCACCAGCCAGCCAGCGATCAGCCTCTGCTTCATCCGGGGCAGTTTCCGAGGCAAATCGAGCGGGTATGTTATCAAACATAAACCGGCGTCCTTCGCTGTTCGTCAATATGCCTCCCTCACCACGAACACCTTCGGTGACCAGTATGCCTGCAACTGAAGGAGGCCATACCATACCGGTTGGATGAAACTGGGTGAATTCAAGGTCCATTAATTCCGCACCTGCCTCATAGGCCATAGCATAACCATCACCAGTATATTCCCAACTGTTTGAGGTCACTTTCCAGGCCTTTCCCGCACCGCCGGTAGCAAATATTACTGCCTTGGCTTTGAAAACCACGAACTCGCCGGTATCGCTGATCATAGCCACCAGTCCTGCGACCTGCCCGCCGTCTTTAATTAGATCCAGTACCGCATATTCCATAAAAACATCAATGCCCTGGTGCACACCATAATCCTGCAGCGTCCTGATCATTTCAAGCCCGGTTCGGTCGCCAACGTGTGCCAGTCTTGGATATCTATGCCCACCAAAATTCCTTTGATTAATAAGGCCATCTTTGGTCCTGTCAAAAACAGCCCCCCACTCCTCAAGTTCCCGAACCCGGTCGGGGGCCTGTTGAGCATGTAACTCCGCCATTCGCCAAACGTTCAAAAATTTTCCCCCACGCATGGTGTCCCTAAAATGAACTTTCCAGTGGTCCCGGGTATCAACATTACCTAAAGCAGCTGCCATACCACCCTCCGCCATCACGGTATGGGCCTTGCCTAAAAGCGACTTGCAGATCAATGCCGTTTTCATGCCCTGGGCAGAGCATTCAATAGCAGCCCTCAGGCCTGCACCACCGGCACCCACTACTACAACCTCGTATTCATGTGTTTTTAAATCTTTTATATCCATTAGCTACACCCCCCAGGTATTCCAGTCATTAATGATACCCATAGAAACCAATCGCACGTAGAGATCACTAAACCCTACCCAGAATAAGCTAAGCCAGGCAAATAACTTGTGATTGCGATTCATCCATGAAACTTTTCGATAAACACCGTTGATGGATCCTGCACCTGCACAGGAAAAACAATCTTTCCTGCCTCCAACAAGGTGACGAAATGAATGACAACCCAGCGTATATAAGCCGAGGAGAATTGGGTTTATCAACAATACTATGCTGCCGATTCCAAACCCGATCTGGCTTTCGTAAACGAATGAAGCAATGGCATCAGCGCCTAATATAAGCAGATACAACAACGCCATGTATAATGCATAGCGGTGCAAATTCTGAAACAATAACAGCAGGGTCTCTCCCTGATATTTTTTCTGAGGAACTGCCCCCACTGCACAAGCTGGCGGAGATCCTGCAAAAGCCTTGTAATAAGCACCCCGGTAGTAATAGCAGGTAAACCTGAATAAACCGGGAAAAATCAAAATAAGCAACGCCGGAGACGCGGGAAGGAAATCCGGCCACCAGGAAGGCCACGCTCCCAGTAAGGAATGCCACAATGGTGCTGAACCAGCTACCCCTGTTTTAACATAAATTAATGGAGAGTAGAAGGGGCTTAGATAGCTAACGGTATAATAATGATTCCCCTGAAAGGCAGCCCAGGTAGCATAAACTATGAACAACGACAATCCCACAAGTACCATTGCCGGTTCAACCCACCAGAAGTCGGTTCTGTGACCTTGCAAAAAATTGAACCTACGCAAAGTGTGCTCCATATAGCTAAAGAATACTTTCCCAAAATAGAAATTAATAAGAAAAGAACAAATCGCTACCGTTCGGTTAAACGTTACTTTTCAATCTATTGACATCAAAATAATAGAAAGAAATCGCACCTTTAGGGACTAATGGAACAGCAGCGCACTATTCTTGTCACTTGTGCCTTGGGTGTGAGCCAGGTGTTAAGCCAGGAAATAAAGGAACATGGTTACCTGCCACTCAAAGTAAATCCACTAAGTGTGGAATTGAAAGGGAATCTCAGGGATTGCATGTACCTCAATCTACACCTGCGTACCGCAAGCAAAGTACTATTACTGATTAAACGCTTCCGGGCACCACATCCGGACCAGCTTTACCAGGTTATTAGCAAAATACCCTGGGAGGATTACCTTCGAACCGATGGTTACATCTGCGTCACTTCATTTATTAGTAATCAATTTATTCTGGATACACGTTTCGGTAATCAGAAAGTTAAGGATGCCATTGTCGACCGGATATTTAGTCAAAAAGGGAAAAGACCTAACTCAGGTCCTAACAGAGATGAGTCTGTAGTGTACCTGCACTGGCTTAATGATGATTGTCATTTATACTTCGACACCTCCGGTGAAACCATCTCAAAGCACGGTTATCGACGCATTCCCTTTAAGGCACCTCTAAGGGAATCATTGGCAGCCGCGTTGATCAAATCTACTTGCTGGAAACCCGGGATGCCACTTATCAATCCGATGGCTGGCAGCGGTACCCTGGCAATTGAAGGGGCACTAATGGCTGCCGGAATCGCCCCGGGTCTTCTGCGGACCAATTTCGGTTTTATGCATATCCGGCAGTACCAGGCAGATCTGTGGGAAACCCTTAGAGAAGAAGCCACCCGACAAATCACCCAGGAGGTAACCAGTGAAATAATAATCAATGACCAGAGTTTGGAAGCACTCAGGGCTGCGAAGAAAAATGCCGAATGGGCCGGGGTTACTTCTTTCCTAAAATTTCAATCAGGCGATTTTACTAAAATGGAGATTCCCGATCCACCTGGAGTGATTATTTTAAACCCCGAGTACGGGTCCCGTTTGGGTGAAGTACAACAACTAACCAAAACTTACCAAGCCATAGGCGACTTCTTTAAATCAAAATGTGCTGGTCATTGGGGTTACATTTTTTCAGGCAACCCGGATCTATCTAAAAACATTGGTCTTCGAACTTCCAGAAAAATGCCTTTCTATAACGGTAAAATAGAATGCCGGCTACTGGAATATGAATTGTATAAGGGTAGTAAAAAAAATGACTGACAGCGTAATAAAGAAAACTATACCAGTTAAATTAAGGCACCTCCAAAATGCTTGAAAAGATCCTGTATAGTTTCCCGGTCCAGTTGTTGATCAACAACCTCAAAAAGAACCAGGTACTGCTTCTTTGCTGGCTTTTGCTTTTTATGGTGGTAACCGGAAACTTCGGGAAGGTTCTGGGTATACCCTATTTATTCCTGGACCCGGAGTATATTAATAAGGTCGATTTTTGGAGCTTCTTCATTATCGGCATTACCATCGGAGGGATTAGTATGGCATTTCATATCACCTGCTATATTATTGATAGTTTTAGATTTTCCTTTTTAGGTACCCTATCTCGTCCATTCAGCCGATTTGCTTTTAACAATAGCATCATTCCGGTGATTTTCCTGATTGTTTATATGATCAGTATCGTTCGATTTCAGATTAATAACGAATTTTTATCCGCCGGGCAGATTGTAGTGCAATTACTGGGATTACTGGTGGGTTGTTCGGCAATGGTAATATTCCTGATCACTTATTTTAGGTTTACCAATCAGGACATTTTTAAGTTGATCACTTCAAATGTCGACAGGCAATTACGTCGGTCGCCGATTTCACGGGCGAACGTCCTGCAAAGGTTAGATATTGCCAAGAAGAAAAGCATTAGGGTAGACAACTACCTGGATATTGGCTTTCATATACGTCAGGTTAACCCGAATCATGGCTATGACAAAGAATCAATACTCAAGGTATTTGATCAAAACCATCTTAACCTGGTACTGATTGAGTTTGTATTATTCTTAGTGATCCTGATCCTGGGGATTTTCAGAGATCATGAAATATTCCAGATCCCCGCAGCAGCCAGTGTAGTACTGATCCTGACCATATTTATCATGTTTACCGGGGCTGTTTCCTACTGGTTCAGAGGATGGTCAATCACCGTGGTAATATTATTTTTAGTAGTACTCAATGTATTGGTTAAGAACAACTTGATCACCAGCGATTACAGAGCCTACGGGCTGGATTATCAAAACGGAACCGCCGAATATTCTCTTGAACAGCTGAAAGATAAGAGCCAGTTTGCCAATCGTAAGCAGGATCGAGAGAATACAATGGCAATATTGGAAAACTGGCGATCCAAATTCAACCCGGATCAACCGCCAAAACTGGTGATAATTTCCGCCAGTGGAGGAGGTCAGAGAGCGGCATTGTGGTCAATGAAGTCTTTACAGGTCACGGATAGCGCCACCAATGGAAAGTTATTTAATCAAACTGCCTTAATTACCGGTTCATCAGGTGGGGTGATCGGGGCCAGTTACTACCGGGAACTGGCGCTGCGAAGATCCCAGGGAGATTCTATTGATCTCAGCAATCACAAATACCTGGAAAACATATCGAAGGACAACCTGAATCCCATAATATTTAGTTTTCTGGTCAGTGACCTTTTTATCAGGTATCAGAGTTTTGAATACGGAGGATACCGTTACAAAAAAGACCGGGGTTATTCCTTCGAGCAACAGCTGAATAAGAATACTGAATATATTCTTGACAAGCCACTGGCAGCCTACCGGGTACCTGAACAGCGTGCTGTTATTCCTATGCTGTTTGTAGCTCCTACGGTAATTAACGATGGCCGTAAATTGTATATCAGCCCTCATTCGGTGACCTATATGACTTCCAGCAACGTTTGCGGTAAAGATTCACTTGACCCTGAAATTAAGGGTATTGATTTTCAAAGATTCTTTGAGGCCCAAAAAGCCAACAATCTACGCTTTCTCAGCGCACTGAGATTAGGAGCATCCTTTCCATACATTACCCCAAACGTTAGGCTTCCAAGCAATCCACAGATGGAAATTATGGACTCTGGAATTTCAGATAACTTCGGTATCTCGGATGCCGTACATTTTTTGTATGTTTTCAGGGACTGGATTGCAGCCAATACCAGCGGTGTGGTAATTGTTGCGATCCGCGATAGTGAGGACGATGAACCAATTGAGCAAAACGTTGGGTACTCCTTTTTCCAAAGGATTTTCACCCCAATAAGCAGTATCTATAATAACTTGGGCAATATTCAGGATATTAATAACGACAACCAGATAGAAAAGGCTCAAAGTTGGTTTGATAACGACTTGGACTGTGTAGAATTTGAATATATAAGTCGAAGTATTTTTGAGCGTAGCGCCGAAGAAGAGGCTGAGCATACCAACAAACGGATTAAGGAAGAAGCGATCGAAAGGGCCTCACTGAACTGGCGGCTGACCAGCAGGGAAAAACGAAATATTCAAAGAAATTTTTACTCCAGAAAAAACCGTCAAAGCTTACAGAAGTTAACGCGGTTGTTGTCAGGAGAAAAGTAACTGAGGTAAAATCGCAAACGCTATTTCGATTTGATAACTTTAGCAGCCACGTTATGACCTTTATTGGTTAAAACCAGCAGATAGCCCCCCGGTGGAATGTTCGACAGTGTCAACTGACGTGTATGGGACCCAAACTGATTAACTATTATTCCCAAGTTTACATTTCTTCCTAAATTATCAATTAATTTATAATGAACAGGATCCTCATTATTTGTGATGTAAGAAATACTTATCAGGTCAGGTGTGGGAATCGGGTAAACTTTCTGCAATTGGAATTCAGGAAGTTCTCCGGTCACCAGGGAAATAATGTATGAATATTCGAATGCGCCATCGTAATCAACCTGTTTCAACCGGTAAAACAGGCGTCCCGGAATCGGGCTGGCATCCAAAAACTGATAGCTAATTAAGAGATCGCTGTTTCCGTTTCCAATCACAGAGCCCACTTTTTCCCAGTTCTGAGTATCTGCACTGCGCTCAATAGCAAAGAAGTCATTGTTTCTTTCACTTGCAGTTTCCCATTCCAATAAGTTACCAAACTCTGTAGCTGTTCCCCTGAAATTAAGCAATTCTACCGGTAATACCGGGTTATCACAATCATCACTATAGGAACCATCATCATCAGTTACAGTCCCGGCATTACTACAGGTGCCACCATAACTGATACTTCCGGTACCATCAATATCAATTACTGCGCCATTGCCGCTGCCGGTACCATTCTGGAAATTACCATCAATGTTTAAGGTGCCAAATATTTCTACATCACCGCTGTTATTTCTATTCAGGAAGTTTCCCATCACATGAATGCAACCACCATCGTTTACCAGTACGGTAGAATTGTTATTAAATGTGAGATTACCGGTTATTGTGAGGGTATTGGGAGAGTTAACTGTGATACTGCCGTTATTTACGGTAAAATCTCCGGTAATGGTAATGTTGTGATTGACTATCAGATCGTCATTCTGTCCCGGGGTACCGCAGCTCCAGGTGGTGGTGCTGGTAGTGGTGCAGGTAGCACCATAGGTCAGTGTGTTTACCAGTAAAAGTAAAAAAACCAGGTACCTTCCCATCAATGCATTCATATATTCAAATAATGCAATTTAATGGAATCCTGACTGTTGAGAACAGTAAATTTTAACTTTAATTTAACCGCCTCCGTTCAACTAAAAGGACTGTATTGAAAACTAGGCAGTTAGCTTTTGGCCATCCTGCCGCTGATTATCAATTTAACTATCGCACCGATTAATCAGGCTCAGCCCATTTTGTCTTGATCAGATTAGGGCGTTAACGCCAAGCTAACTAAACACTAAAAACTAAACGCTCAAAACTAACTAAAGTTGTAAGTTTACAATCGTCAAATAGGCGAATATATGACCATAAAACCCATAGATCCTTACCAGCCTCAGCACCCTATCCGGATTGTAACCGCCACCTCCCTTTTTGACGGGCATGATGCGGCGGTCAACATTATGCGGCGTATCATTCAGAGCACCGGTGTTGAAGTAATTCATCTGGGACACGATCGTTCGGTTCAGGAAATTGTCAATTGTGCCAT
>BQJT01000188.1 GCA_021604845.1 Cyclobacteriaceae bacterium | reverse complement strand
CATCCGGGAAATCGTGGTCCACATCTATTCTCTGATGTTCCGGATGTGCTTTATTCCAGTTGTCGGGGAATACCATATGTGCGACTGACTGAAGCGGGTGCGCCAGAGGTTTGTATGGAAACAGGTCGCGCTGCTTTATTTCTTCAGGCCGCAGCCGGGCCAGCGCTTCAAATGAGTCAATTGCATCAGGAAGCCGCGCGATGGGACCAGCCATAATGGGCTTTCTTCCCCCTGACATAAACGCTCCTTCAATGGTTTTACCACTGAAGTCAAACCGGCTACTCATGTAGGCATCCACATCCTTCATCAGCTCTGGTTTTTGTTTTTCATGAAAAACCAGCCATTCGTCAAAAGGCATGGGTAGTTCTGGCGAACCAAAGGAACTTTTACCTCGACCGGCATATTCCCAAAGTTCAAATGGCTGCCTTTCACCCTTTTTGAGATTAGGATAGGTTTTTAAACTATCAACATAGCCGCTTCCCAGGCCAAAATCTGATGAAATGTAATTTTCCACTGCTGCTCCGGGGCTTTGCAGCATATGCAGCTCTTTATTAATTACCTGGAATGCAACCACCGCAAAGAAAAGAAGTACTATCGTGATAGTGAGTAACTTTTTACGCATATTCAAATTGCTTAAAAACTAAAGCTATAATTTTACGATATTTAGATCTGTGATATCCTCAAGAAGGATGAATTGGCTAAATTGGCTGACGAATGAGGGTATTTATTTGATAGATTATGCACTGTCTGATTGTAGATGATGATCCATTGATTTGTGATCTGTTACAACACTTTTGCTCTAAAGTAGATTTCATATCAAATACCACCGTGACCGGTAGTGGATTTGAATCCATCAACCTGCTTGGCCAGCATACCTTCGATCTGGTTTTGCTTGATTACGATCTGCCCGATGTAACCGGAAAGGAAATTTTGCCACTGATAACTGCTGAAACTGCAGTTATTATGGTTACCGCCCACAAGGATTTTGCTTCCGAGTCATACGAATACGATCAGGTAGTGGATTACCTGGTCAAACCGGTTAAGTTCAGCCGGTTCTATCAGGGAGTTCAAAAAGCTAAGAAGTATGTTACCAAACCAGGCATTGAAAATTCGTTATTTGTCAAAGACGGTACCAGGCTGACCCGGATAAATCTTGATAATGTGCTATTTATCAGATCCGCGGGCAACTATGCAGAGTTGCATTTTTCAAATAAGAAGGTACTGACGTTAATGACTCTTAAGCAGTTGGAGCAGAAATTGCCGGATTTTTTCCAACGTGTGCACCGATCATGCATAGTAAACGTGCAAAAGATCGATTCCATTGCAAACGGTGAACTCATTATCAATCAGCACGAGGTGTCGATTAGTGCCAGCTATGAAAAAGAATTGATGAAAAAAATCATTTTGCTGAGTTGACCAGGGCCCGAAACAACCTAATCAAACCTTCTATATCTTCCCAGGCCTAGGTCAAGCCAGCTCACATGTTAATGGTTTTCCATATTAAAATTTTCATTCATTTCCAGATGTTTTATTGAATTGCCTCCAAACCGATATGAGACACTAAAGTTTATTAGATAATCAGCGAATGCAGCATCACCATGACGATATTCCCCTGTTTCCGAAGTCCTTACTTTGTCCTGGTAGCTTTGGGTCCTGTTTCTGACTACTGCTACAGGTACGCTAAGGTTTAGATTGTACTGATTTCGATTGTAACTTACTCCAGGTTCTATGGATACTGCATACCCAGGGCGTCTGTATCCTGCACTACCCCCGATTAAATCCTCAGATGGAACTCCCTCAAGTCTACCACCCAGGTATACACTAAACCCCTGGATTTTTGTATTATAATAGGTCCCTAACCTGACTGCATATTGATCGGGGCTTGAAAACTCACCGCTGCCGTTTCGGGTAAGCACACCGTTGGTTTCTCTGGGATTGATCAGGTAATAAAGATTTACATTAAGGAAAAATGAGTGTGACAGCATATGATAGCCCTGGACATCAATAGTCATGCCGGTACCTCCATCACCAGGTTGAATTGATTGATCTACTACGGCTTCCAGATTTTTGTTACGTTCATCGCCCTGGTTGTAAAAAGTATCTGTATAGTCATACTTGCCGGTGGGAAGTTTTACGCCAAGACTAAGTGCATAGTTGAAATTCATGTGCTCGACCGGGTCGAACAACCAATATCCGAGACCCAGACGAACGTCTCCCAACCCGCTGGATGAAGTTTCATGTCGCTCACCAAGACCATTCGGGGGATTTCCACCATGTTCATACATTGAGGATCGTTTATGGAACGATATAGGTATAACGGTATAACCATAAAGTCTATCGGTGATGCCATAATTAGTGAAAAAATCCAGAAACGTGGAATGATTAATCACTTCGGTTCCCAATTCTATTCTTTCTTTTTCCTGGTGTGTACCCCTGAAATGACGGAAACTTTTAAAGTAGCGAAACCCGGTTCCAGAGAGAAATTGACCCTTTGAAAGGTTTACATTTTGACTAAAAATCGAGTTTCCTGAAGCGCATGATGAACCGCGTATTGCAATACATCCCTGACTGTATATCTGGATACAGTTGAGCATGCAACAGAGCAAGAGTATTGAAGGGAAGTAACAGTTTCGCATACAGTCACTAGTTTGGTTTAAACCCAACAAGAACTAATAATAACATATAAAATACTGGATTGGGAAAGAATTGTTTGAACAGCTATATTCTATTGATGAATGAGTGATTTGAATTGATTAGCATGTTCTCCCTGGCCGGTAAAAACCACAATTTTGGGTTTTCATTCGAGCGACTGGCTTAAAGGGTGATGTTAGTTTTTTGACTTGCTCTCATATTGGAAAACACACAAACAGTATAGTAGATTATTTCTAATGGCATCTGCTCTGGCTTCATCGAGTTGGGAGGGATGGGTTGGCAGCAATTTTGAAAGTTCATCTAAAGACATGCTTTTAACATGAGTAGTTAGCTTATGCATTATTGCTTTCAATTCTTTTTCATCGCGGGTAATAGAAACCTTGTCGAACCGCCTGACATAATCCATGAATTCCTGCTGCAGTATATTTAGGAAGTTCCGGATCTTATCCGGTTGGTGGTCGTATTGTTCATAGATCGTTTCCAATTGCGGCTGCTGGTATTCGTTCCTGCCCAGCAACATGATTACCAGGTTTCTCAGCTCTGTAATTTCGAAAGGTTTTTGCAGGAAATAGGGTGTTATCGCTTTCATTCTTGGTGGCTCAAAAGCCGAGATTAACAACAGAGGTATTTTGGTATGGTTCAGCTCATTTAATAGAAATGAATCAATCGATCGGCTGTCCATCATCAGATCACTGAGAATCAGATCCGGTTTAATTGATTCAGGTAATCCACTGGTTTCATCGATTTGTTCCAATTGTTGAATGGAAACATTCGGAAGGTCAAGTGCATGAGACACCAGCAGCAGGGTTGATGGGTCGTCTTCAATATGTAACAGGTTGTAGTTGTTTTTCAGTTTTGGTAAAGAATCCTCTGGTTTCAGTACGGTAGGATTTACATCGCTGTGATTAGCTGGAATCAGGGGAAAATAAACGGTGAAATTGGATCCCTGGTTTAGTTCAGAGGTAACATCAAGACCACCTCCAAATAAATCTACCAACTGTTTTACGATAGATAGACCCAATCCGTAACCTTCTTCATTAGAAGCTTGCCGGTTTCTCTCCTGATAGAACCTTTCCTTTATTTTTTGAAGGTTTTTTGGTCGTATTCCCTGGCCGCTGTCTATAAGCTGCACCTTCATCCTGGGGGGGTCATCATGGGTAATGCCTGCTTTTAGCGTGACAAATCCACTAGGGGTAAATTTAATGGCATTAACTACCAGATTGGTTATTATTTGATTAAACCTCAATGGATCAGTATAGAAGACGTGGTCCTTCAGGGAATCCTGTATGTCCAGTGTAAACGAAAGCCCTTTGTTGATTGCTTCATATCGATACCCCGCGTGAATATCCGATAGCAGGCTGTTGAAATTTTCGACAGAAAGATTCAAATGTATTTTTCCTTCAAGTAACTTCTGATGATCCAGCAGATCATGCATCAAGCCGGATAAATTAACCGCACTTCTTTCAAGGGAGTTAATAATTGGTTGCTGTGCTTTTGAGGGTTTGTTTTTATTCAACAAACGAGCCAGGCCAAGCATCGCATTCAAAGGAGTTCTCAACTCGTGGCTCATATTTTGCAGGAATTGGTCTCGCTCTTTTATAGCCTGCTGCTCCCGGGAAAGTGCTGACTTTAAATCAGTCAGTTGCCGGTCAATTCGGTTACGCATTCGGGCAAAAGCCCGGGCCAGAACTCCTAACTCATCCTGTCGATTTTCCGGGAGGGTCGGTTTTTGAATTTGCTCCTCTGAACCTTCTTCATAGGAGCTAACCGCCTGCGTGATTTGCTTGATGTTTCCAGAAAAGATTTTTGAAAAAAAGAAAACCACCATCAATGATATCGCGCATGCCAGAAGCACCAACTTAATAGAATCATTGCGAACCAGGTAGGCGCTGCGAAATAGCAGGTTATCTGCCAGCATGCTGACCAGGTAGATCTGCTGTCCCGGAGAGTAGTTTAAGCTTTCCAAGTGGTAGAGATGCCGTCTACCAGTCTTATCTTTTATAAAACCAAAGTTTTGTAGGTTCAATAGAGAATCTACCGGGTTAACAAAATCTTTGGTAAAGGAAATTCCTGAGTTTAGCTGGTTCCCAAAGCATTTCTCCATTTCGGGAGCAAACAAATAGTCTCCTGCTTCATTCAACAGCAGCAAACGATAATCGGATTCCATAATCTGATTAAGTTCCTGGTAGAATTCAGATAAATTCACATTGATCACCAGTAAAGCCTGCAAGGCCTCATTACCGTTATAGATCTTACCTACTGCCCTTAATGTTGGTATATGCGGAAGGCTTACTTTCCCAAATTCTTCATTCAAATTAATGTCCGAGTAATAGTAGGTTCCCCGGGGTGTTTTCAATGCCTCCTGATAGTACAACCTGTCGCCTTTAAATTGTAATTTATCATCGGGAGTCCGGATCACCCGTCCTTGCTGTTTGTCATACCGGATCAATTCCTTCCCATTGTCATTGACGTCCAACAGCCTTATTTGAAAGTAATTGGGTTTGTTTTCAAGTATCACCGAAAACATTCGGGTTAGATCTTCAAGGGTCGCTTCCTCGGGGTCACCAATGAATCTGCCTAGTATCGGATTATTAGTGGTAACCGCGATATCATTGGCTACTTCATTTAGCAGGGAGTTAAATGATTTTGCAGCCAGGTTTGAACTGTATCGCATCCTGTCCTGGCTATAGGAAGTAATAACTGAAGCAGCTTGATCATACACCAGAAAACCCACCGCCAGGATAGCCAGTACATTCAGTCCTGCAAAGAAAACAGCAAAGCGGGTTACCAGCGAATTCCAGAATCTTACCTTTTTAGTTGCCATGTGAAGTATCGATCAACTATCTGCAGGGTAAACCTGAATTAAATCAATCAGGCAGTGCAAAAGCCACCAGCGTGCCACCATGTACTGCTTTCATTTTTGAGCCACCGGCAGAAATTACTACGTATTGTTTTCCATTCACCATATAGGTACTGGGAGTAGCATGACCATCGAATGGAAGGGCATATTCCCATAGATTAATACCGGTATCTTTGTCAAAAACCCGGAATTTTGCATCGGAACTGGCGCCAATGAAAATTACCCCTCCGGCGGTGACCACCGGTCCACCGTAATTTTCAGTACCGGTAATCGGAATACCTCGTTCGGTCAATTCCTTATATTCTCCCAGAGGGACTTTCCATTTGATGGTACCGGTGTTAAGATCTACTGCATTGAGCGTTCCCCAGGGCGGTTTGATGGCTGGATACCCTTCTTCATCCTGCCACCGCTGAAAGCCCCTGAAAGCATATGGCGGTATTGATTCATCTGCCTGCGTAAGTGTTTGTACTTTATGGGGGTCAATTGATGCCACGGAACCTTCTATGGAGTTAAGTTTGGGCTCTGCTGCTGGTTCCAATCCCATCAGGAAATTCACAATGGCATTTCGTCGCTCTTCCGGAATTTGATCAAATGCCGGCATCCGGCCGCCACCCCTGGAAATTAGTTGCAATAAGGATTCCGGGTTATACCGGTTTTCCAGGTTATCAAGAGCAGGAAACCCATCAGAAGGATTGCCTTTAGTATCAATTCCGTGGCATGATGCACATAAAATACGATAGTGCTTTTCTCCAAAAGAAAGCGCACTTCCATCCGGGTTGCTGGTGGGTACCAGCTGATAGAACCACGGAATTTCATTGACATTTACATAAAGAATCCCCTCAGGGTCTGCTGCTGACCCACCCCATTCCATGCCACCATCGTATCCCGGAAACATGATCACCTGCTTGACGCTTGGTGGAGGGTAGGCACCGTAGTTGCCGGATTGAGCGAAAATCTCCTTGCTTATTTGATTGGCCCTGTCAGATATATTCGAAAAGTCAGCAGTAGTAAATTGCTGTCTCATCAAAGGTGGTGGTTTGGTGGGAAAAGGTTGGGTTGGCCAGGTTTGGACTTCAGGTATACTGGTTTTAGCAGTGGGTCGTTCTTCAATGGGCCAGATCGGTTCCCCGGTAACTCTGTCAAACACAAATAACAAGCCCATCTTAGTGCCCTGCGCCACCACCTCCAGTTTTTGACCGTTGTGTTTAACCGTAAGCAGGGTGGGAGGGGCTGGTAAATCAAGATCCCATAAATCATGGTGGACCAGCTGTTGGTGCCACAGCCGTTGACCGGTGTTCGCATCCAGAGCAATCAGTGAATTGGCAAATAGATTTTGCCCAAAACGTGCCCCACCGTAGAAATCAGGCCCGGCGGTTTCAGTAGACAAATAAACAATCCCCCGCCGTGTATCTATGGTTAAACCAGACCAATCGGAAGCTCCACCGGTCTTCTTTAAATAATCTTCAGGCCAGGTATCTGCACCAAACTCACCAGGTCGTGGTAAAGTATGAAAAATCCATTGTCGCTCACCGGTTCGAGCATCAAATGCTCGAACAGCACCCGGCACATCCTCACCAACATTAGCCCCAATAATAATCATCTCATTATAAATATGTCCGGGAGTATTGAGAGATACATTTGGTTGTCCGGGAAGGTCCATATTGGCTCCCAGGTGGATCCACCCACCATTGCCAAAGGAAGTTATTAGTTGACCGTTGGAGGCATTCAGTGCATAAAGGTAGGTGCCTTTCATGGTATACAAGTACCCTTGTTCTCCATCATCCCAGTACATAAGTCCCCGCTGATCGCCATCCGCCAGTGAATCATGAATGTCATCCGGGTCAAAGGTCCACAGTTCCTCCCCGTTGGCACCATCCAGTGCGATCACCCGGCTGTGGGGGGTGGCCGTGTACAACACCCCATCGATGATCAGGTTGTTCACCTGATAATTGGCACTGTCACCCGTATTGTAAGTCCAGGCGACTTCAAGTTGAGCGGCATTACCCTTATGGATTTGGTCCAGGGTGGAGTATTGATTACTGGTCGGATGACCCAGATAGTAAGCCCAGTCCGCACCGGCTCCCTCAGGCTTGCTGGTTTCACAGGATCCCAATGCTAGAACCGTGCAAAGAATGGCTATAATGGTTCGTAAAGCATTACTGCTTAATAGGGTATATTGGTGGTTTTCAGCCATTTTAGCGGGTTATTAGTGTGACATTCAAAGAGGTCAACCAGCGGCTCCAGGTATCTTTTCCCATTATTTCGGTATATCCGGCGATATCGGTAAACAGGATGGCCGCAAGTTGTACCGTAATACTCATTTAGTGTGGTTGGTTATTTTTGATGGTTATCAAAAGGATCAAAGTAAAAGGTGATGGAAAGGTGCAGTCGGATGATTCTATAGGACAAAACCAAAGTCGACCATTAAGTTATAGAAAAGTAAAATGGAAACAAAAGTGGTTGACTTATTAAAAGAAATTAATAGTCTGCAGTGCTTGGCTAATTTATTTATCCCTTTTACCAGTGACAATTTGTTCATAATCCACGTCTTATATAAAGGGAGATTGCCTATTTGAGGTAATGTTTCTCAATTAATTCAACTTGTTAAAGGCCTTGATTTTTATAACTTTATGATTACAAACAAAAAATATAGTTGAAGTTTGACTCGGGTTGACATTTCAGAAATTAACAAAGATCCCAGGCCAGCCGATTTAAATCCGTTGGTTAGCCAGTTCCGCAAAGTCGTACCAGTGAATTTGCACAATGATACGCCGACTTCGACTGCTACAGCCTACCCGACAAAATCAAGTGGCCAATTATCTGCTAGAACTCAATCGGACTTAACACCTTATAATGGCCCCTGGGATACTGCCCAAACTACCCATTTACTGAGAAGGAGTTTATTCGGAGTAAAGAAACAAGAGTTGGATTTTTTTAAGACCCTCACCCCAGCACAGGCAGTGGATCAGTTGCTTGAACCATCACCTGCACCTGCACCTCCTCTGAATTACTATAATAACGTTTCTGAGAATATAGAGGACCCGAGCGCTCCTTTTGGCGAGACCTGGATTAATGCACCTTATAATAATGACTACGAGGGTCGCCGCATAACTTCTCTAAAAAGCTGGCTGATCACCAACATAATTAACCAACCAGCAAGTTTGAGCGAAAAAATGCTTCTATTCTGGCACAACTTGCTGGCAACGGAGAGTTGGGGAATCTTCATTGCCAAAACCAGCTACCAGTACTTTGAATTGCTACGCCGGAATTCCTTCGGAAATTTTAAGACTATGATCCGGGAAGTATCCCTCGATCCGGCCATGCTGATTTATTTAAATGGTACGCGGAATAACAAGGAAGCACCCGATGAAAATTACGCCAGGGAGTTGCAGGAGTTGTTTTGTATTGGGAAGGGACCAAATTCCGGATTTACCGAGGCCGACGTACAGGCTGCAGCCAGAGTACTTACCGGCTGGCGACACAGCTGGGAAGATGTCAATAGTGAAGGTTCCGTAAGCAGCTTTTTTGAAGCAGAGAGACATGATACCACTGATAAGCAGTTTTCGGAATTTTATGGCA
>BQJT01000187.1 GCA_021604845.1 Cyclobacteriaceae bacterium | reverse complement strand
AAATTGAAAAAATAAGTGTAGTTAAAAGTATATACAGCATGGGGAGTATTGATTATCATGGCATAATTGATTTCACTACCTACAAAGGTGATTTTGACGAACAGGAATTACCGAAAAATATTGTAGAAAAAGTGTACCATGGTTTGCAGCACCCCAGAGTGTTTTATTCTCCGGACTACTCAAAGAATCATGACCTATTAGCAAGAATACCTGATTATAGAAATACGCTGTACTGGAATCCCCAGGTCAAAATTAACGGACGGGAAAACATCAAATTACAATTTTTTACGGCTGACGCCTTGGGGTCGTATCAAATCGAAGTTAACGGCATTACCAACCAGGGACAACCGATATTTCTGCAGCATAGTTTTGAGGTCAAGGAATAATAGATCTTAGATTTTAGATTTATTTGGCTGGCAGCATATTACGTATGGCGGCGATTTTCCATTTTTCCTGATGGTAGACTGCTATAAATGTACTCCACATTTTCCGTTGAGTTCCATCTGCATTATCGATTTGGTATCGGGCATCAGCGATTGCGCATTCAGGGGTTAGAAAACGTACTTTCTCTACTGTTAGACTGCGTGAGCCTGGTTGACGGGTAGAACTGTGTAGCATACCCTCCATGGATTCATGCATGCCTCTCCGCCATTCCCCGTTGGACACCAATTGATCTACATCAGACATAAGAATACTATTAAGCAGGTCAACGTCTTTCTCTGCTCTTGCCAGTGCGTACTGGTCGACCAGTGATACAATTTGTTGTTCCGTCTTGTCCTCGGTACCTTGAGCAAATGTGCAGGGATTAGTATAAAGAAGAATGAAAATCAGCAATGGCGGCAGCTTCATAAGTATAGGTTTTGAAAGGATTCTGTTTTGATGGCTTGATAATAAAACATACGGAAAATCCCAGCCTTTTAAAAGGGTGATGAGGAATATCTATTACTGCTAATATTTCATTACTGCACGGATGTTAATAAATTTGGGACGAGCTTATGATAAAATTATGAAAAGACTTACACCGATATTTTTTATTCTACTGTTGATAGGAGCCTGTCAGGGTTCAGGGGTCAAACAATCTAAAAGTATTATTGTTTACGGAAGCAATAACTGTGACCATTGTGTCGAGTTCAAAGCGAAGCTGGACTCGGTGATGTTTGAGTATGAGTTCATAGATGTTGAATTCAATGAATCCATGCAAAATGAGATGGTTCAAAAAGTGAGAAATTCCGGGGTATCAGGAGGTTTCAAGTACCCGGTAATAGACGTTGAGGGAAAAATTCTGGTTGCCCCTGAACTAAATGAGTTACTGGAATTGATGTAGTCCTACATTTTCTTAAAATCCTGCTTCTTTGTCAACCGTGTTTATAAGCGGTTGGCCATTGATGTAGCGATTTACATTTTCCACAAATACTGCTTGCAGCCTTTCCCAGGAGTGTTGTGAACGGCCTGAGATATGGGAGGTGATGGTAACATTTTCAAAATCCCACAGAGGATGTTCAGCGGGTAGGGGCTCGGGATTAGTTACATCCAATCCTGCTCCAGCCAGATGTCCCGATTCCAAGGCAGCCTGCAGTGCATCGGTGTCTACCAGTTTGCCCCGGGAAACATTGATGAAATAGGCACCGCTTTTCATCCGTTCAAATTGTTTTTCACCAAACATTCCCTCGCTGACAGGAGTGTGTGGTGCCGCACAGACCACCACATCCGACTGTTCCAGTAAATCTTCCAGACCCCCTTCACTAATATGGTAGAGTTCATCGCAGATGTCACCGATTTGTTCTTTATAGAATCCCTGAATGTCTGCGGCCAATATCCTCATGTCCATTGCCCTGGCCCTGCGTGCTACCTGACGTCCAATGCCTCCGAATCCGACAATACCCATAGTAAGGTTCTTCATTTCAATTTGATCTCCGGATCCGCCCCATTGATGCTCACTCATACGTCTTACCTGACTGCCGATCTGTCGGGTAAGTGAAAACAACAGACCGATAGTATGTTCCGCGATCGCCGGGGCATAGCATCCTTTGGCATTAGTCAGTACTACCTCGGAATCTTTGAACTCCGGGTAAAGTTGGTGCTCTACTCCGGCCGAAACACTCTGTACCCAGCTAAGATTTTTGGTCTGGCCGAATTGTTCTTTTTTTATTTGGCCAAAGTGAATGTCCGCCTGATTAAGGGCCTCCAACTGGCTTTGTCCCTGCAGGTCTTTCAACAGGGTTATTTGATTGGATATGTTCCGGACCCGGGTTTCAAAGTCGGTGTCCAGATTGGATGCCATATAGATTGAACACGGAATGCGGGGTGCTGGTTCATGTATTTTTGTGGGTTTGGAGGTGCTTTTCCCCGATAATCCGAAACCAGTGATTGGCACGGTGGATAGTACAGCACCACCTGTTACCGAGTTTTTAATAAAACTTCTTCTGGATTTTGCATCTGGATTCTTCATGACTAGTGGGTTAGTAACTTACTGGTCAATTTAATAAAAACCAGCCTGTTATAATCCAAATTTGGCCGTTTTCAATAATTGATTACCAGGAGTAATAAGTTATTGAAGAATCCACCTTACTCTGATGAAGCAGTCACTGACCAGGAGATCTTCAATTTTCTATAATGGTTAAAAGATCTCCTGGCGATGATGCTAAATGCGTGCTTAAATCACTTAGTTGCCTATACTGGCGGTACCCGACCCCGTACCTACTTTAATTTTCACCGAACCTGTACCCAGACGGGCAGTTTTCTTAATAGTGGTGTGGTCTCCATTGTTGATTTCTTCTTCCTTGTCGAAAGCAAAGGGAGCTTCGATGTCCCCATTGTGTTTGTTTGCAGTCATTGTCACCATTCCGTCAATTTCATTTCCGTTGAAATCCAGAGAAGCGTCCCCTGATCCACTGTTAACGGTAATGTCGTGTTTCAGGCTTTCACCCAGTACTATTTCAACATCGCCGGATCCTGAATTGAACTGGCTCTTTCCGGATACAATAATTTTATTCGCTTCAATATCTCCGCTGCCTACATTGGCGTCAATCTGCGCATGTATATTGGATAATTCCATATCGCCCGAACCGGCGTTCAGCTTTATATCACCAGTGACGTTGGCAACTTCCAGGTCGCCAGAACCAACATTGGAGTGGAGACGTCCTGCAAAAGTATCTATTTCCAAATCTCCGGAACCAGCGTTGGTCTCAACTGCACCTTTCAGATTTTCCAGCTCGAAATCTCCTGACCCCGCATTTAAAGAAAGTTCCACCTCCAGATCGGCAGCTTCGAAGTCTCCGGATCCGGTGTTTAAACTAACTTCCAAGCCATCCGGAATAGAAAGTGTCCAGGTGGCCTCACCACGATTGTTTCCCTGGTTATCTTCACTTATCATCAGTTTACTGCCTGATTGTCTTACCGTTGGCTTGAAATTTTCACCTCGAGTATGTTGCAGTTTAACATTTACATCAGTTCCGGAACCTTTTTTTAGTACACAATCGCTTGAACCGGTACTTATTTCAATTTCCTCAATTCCTGAAAAGTTTTGATTGATTTGCTGCGCATAGCTGTATAAGGAAGCGGATGCAGCCATAGCCATACATATTAATGCTTTGCTTGTTTTTATCATTTCGAATAGGTTTTAAGTTTATTTAAAGACTGCTTCCAATAAGCAAGGTTGCAGGCGTAGTGGATTAAATTATTAAAAAATTCCGCAGGTTACTTTTAAGGTGAATATATACTAGCAATAAAAGAGCTTGTTGAACCTGTTTTCATCGGATGCCGAAGGCTTAAATACCGGAAAATATTGTTGCAAACGGATTTTTTAATAGCAACCGATTTTAATAAATTATACAAAGTTATTTAACCTAAAATGAACAGAAATGAGATCCATCGTTAAGATTGCCGCTATTAGTTTGTTGGTGCAATTTTTCAGTTGCTCTACTGATGAAGACCCGCAGCCACAAACACCAGATCCGGTTCAGGCGGCGTTTTCTGCGGATGTTACTTCAATAATGGCCGGTGACACGGTTAATTTTTCAGATGAATCAACCGGAAACCCCGGTTCGTGGGACTGGACCCTCATTGGAAGCAGTCTGGAGAGCTCAGATGAGCAAAACCCTACGGTACATTATCCTGAAGCAGGAACGTATAATGTTTCCCTGACGGTATCCGGAGGAAATTCCAGCGATACCGAAAGCAAAGCCGGGTATATCGTAGTGTCAGCAAGACCTATTCCCAATGAATTCGATATAATCGGCACCTGGGAAAGGGTGGAAAGCAACAACCCTGCTATTGATGGCATGCAGGTAACGGTCTTTCAAAATGAAAAAGAAGGAACAATCATTAGCAGCCCGAATACCGGCTCATTTCCTTTGAATGAGTTGAAGTGGAAAGAAATACAAAAAATTTCCCAGCATGAATACGTATTTCAAGACAGGTTCAGCGATGGAACCTATGATGAGTCGACAATATTTATCCTGGCCTATGGTAACGAGTTGATCATTGGAAATTTCAACGATTCAAACTTAGGGTCTTTTCAAAGATGGCTTAGAATAGACTATCGATTTGAAGAGGACGAGGATTATTCACTAACCGATAACTGGGAACGGACCAAAAGCAATAACCCTCCACTTGATGGTATGCGGGTAGAGGTTAACGCAGCTGAGTCCGAAGGAGTTATTATAGAAACCACCGATGCAAATAATTTTCCGATCGGGGCTATCAAGTGGAATGATATTCAAAAGGAAGGAGCAAACCGATTCGTTTTAGACGATCTGGTTTCAGATGGCACCCTGGTGGAATCAAGGATATTCATCGTGGGAAAAGGATCTGAGGTAATTCTGGGAGGGTTCTCCACGCTCAATGGATCATTCCAGAGGTGGACCAGGGAGTAAATAAAAGCGGAGCTGCTTCTATTTCCCAGCCTCCAAAACCTTGCGGTGTGTAAGCGTATACCAATTATCAATTTTGGATGTTAGGTGATTTACCATGTCCGGATGCTCTTGATACAGGTTGTTTCTTTCATGCGGGTCCTCAGCTAAATTATAAAGTCTGACAGGTTCCCTGCGCATATCATTGTGGGTCTCCTGTCCCCATCCTTCCAACAGCCCATCGTAGCAGAGGATTAGTTTCCATTCTCCTTCAATGCACCAGCGATAGGCCAATGAAGCTTCAGGTAGGTCTTTATCAATGATGTCGTGACCATATCCTTCTCCAAAAATAATATTGCGACTTATGGAACTGCCGGAAATTAAATGAGGCCAGAGGTTCATGCCTGACATCGGAATAGAGGTTTCGATTCCTGCGGCACCTAAAATAGTTGGCATCAGGTCTACACTGGAGATTAGGTCATTGCGGGTTTCAGGATCCAGCACCCCAGGCCAGGAAAAAATAATAGGCGTCCTTAACCCTCCATCCATGGCGCTTTGTTTGGACCCATTGGCGAATCCATTTTCATGAGGTTTTTGGATCCATCCATTGTCGCAGAGATAATAAATTAAGGTATTCTTGCGTAAACCTTTGTGGTCAAGGAAGTCGATCAATTCACCGCAGGTTTCATCCAGCCACTCAATCATGGCGTAATATTTTGCCACCGGCTCGGTGAGGTTTAGCTGGGAATATTTTTCAAGTAATCTGGCTGGAGGGTTATGAGGAGTATGTGGCAGGAAGGGAGCGTACCACAAATAGAACGGTTGTTGCTGACCAATTGCATAATCAATAAATTGAAATACAGAATCCATTCCCTCCCGACCGATGACCAGACCATCGTCTCCATGTCTTTCCCCTTTGGTCATGCCATGGGTAAATCCTCCTCTTTTATAGTCGCCTTCCCACCACTTACCTGATTGGTGGCTCAGGTATCCGTGCCTTGTGAGAATTTCAGGCAATGTTTCCAATCGGTCAATATGCTCCAACAATAGCTCCCGGGGAAATCTTGGGTGTTGATGGCCCCCGGCAGGATCATTCCCGGTAATTTTATGTTCGTGGGGATACAAACCGGTAACCATAGTCATCAGTGAAGGCCTGCAAACAGCGGTCGGCACATAGCCTCGGGGGAAAACCACCCCTTCTTTGGCCAGCTGGTCCAGGTTGGGGGTGTTTACCAGGTCATGACCCATAAATCCGTAATCAGTCCAGGCATGATCGTCGGAGAAGATTAAAACAATGTTTGGCTTTAGTACCTGGTTTGCTGAACTACTGGTGGGTTTTTCCTGGCAGGCCCCTGAAACCAGTAGAATCACGACTAAAAATAGAGTATGAAATTTCAAGGTGGTTTTATTGGTTGGCATAAGCTAATAAAATTGCGCCTTCAATTCAAATGGCCATTGAATTGATAAGTTGGAATAATCAGCTAACGTTCGGTTTGATATCAGTAAAATCCGTATCAGGCCGACCGTATCAATTTACCCGTATACGGTCATTCTCCTTGGATTTAATTTTTGCATCGGGTGTTATTAGCGGCTGTTGTTCAGGTTTAATCGCTGACTGTGGAATGACGATAGAAGCCAACGCAGCGCTGCAAAGAAGGAAGATAATAACACTAAAAGAGAGATAGGTGGGGACTTCAACTCCTAACATATCAAGTAGTAATTTTCCTCCGATAAACACCAGGATAAGCGCGACACCTTTCTGTAAAAGATAGAACTTGCTAATCAGGGAAGCCAGTAGGAAAAACAATGCTCGGAGGCCCAGCACTGCAAATATATTGGAAGTATAGATAATAAATCGATTGTCGGAAATAGCAAAGGCCGCGGGAATTGAATCAGCCGCAAAGAAAAGATCCGAACTTTCAATCAGCAATAATACCAGGAAAAGTGAAGTAAAAACGATCTTACCCTGTTTCCTGACAAAGAACTTGCCATTATGGTCTCCGGGTTTTAGCGGCAGAAATTTCCGGGCCAGCCGGTAAACAATGCTTTTCTCCGGCTCAATTTGTTCATCTTCTTTTTCAATAAAAAGCATGATCCCCGAGTAAATCAGAAACGCGGCGAATATATACAGAATTCCGTGAAACAGGTCGATTAGATAAAAGCCAAGAAATATAAATATTCCTCTAAATACCAGAGCACCCAATATACCCCAGGTAAGTATTCGATGGTGGTATTGTTTTTCGATCTTGAAATAATTCAGGATCAACAGAATGACAAACATATTGTCGAATGACAAAGCTTTCTCAGTGGCATAAGCAGAGAAAAACGCTAAAGCAGGGTCGGTGTCCTGATAGTAGTAATAGATTAAAATTCCGAAAAGTAATGAGATAGCTATCCAGAATAGGGTCTGAGCCAGCGCAGCCTTTCCGGACATCACTTTTGCAGAACGGTTTAACAGGCCCAGATCTATTACCAGGAATAGGAAGATAATACCGCCAAAAATAAGATACAGCAGCCACTGAGGACCCTGATAAATGCTCTCAAGCATAAAAAATAGGAATCAATTAGTCAAAAAATAGTATTCAAAGAGCTGTATCGAGAAAAATTAATGCGTTAATTAAACAAATTCATTTTAAATATCTGATTGAATGTAAGTTAAGATGCGTTTTTGTCACAAAAAGTTGAAGTACTCTTTACCAGAGGATGTGCCACCACCGGTATCCAAATAACCGGCTATGCTACCCGCAGGCTTTTCATGGGGTTACGCAAGGCAGAAGTCACGGTATTGGCGCTGGTGGAACTGGTGCGGATCCTTACGCTATACCTCCTGTTCAACAGCAAAACCCGAAACCAGGCTCCCCAGGATTCTGTTGAGCATCTGATTTCGGTGTTTCTTAAGTTACCTTGCTGAGGATTATAACCGCTCCTGTATTCTTCACAGGTTACTGTTAGGGTTAACCTCGTTTACGATATTGATGATAACGCTGGTTGGCCCTTTTGTCATCATGCCCTCGTTGTTGATTACGCTTGTCATCGCTCCTTTGGTCAAGGAGATATTTTTTACGCTTTGCAGATTTTTTGGTTGGGGCGTAATCATTATGCGATCTATGATCATAGTATGGTTTGTAATAGCTTCCCGAACGATGCCTTTGCCGGTTGGGATGGTGGTGATATCCCGGTTGAGGATGATACTTGCGACTTCTGTGCACATAGTAATCACCCGGAATATGGTAAGGCCTGAATCTTTTATAAATCCGATATTGCGGATTATAGTGCAAAGATCCATAACCATAATATGGCCTATATACAAATCGCGAATGCCTGTCAAGCATTAAACTCACGTGGACACTACAACCGTTATAAGGATCGTAATTGGCAAAATGATCATTCTCATAATGTTGATACTGGAAACTACAATACTCATCACAATAGTGATTACCCAGAGGATAATAGTCGTAGTAAGTTTCCCCATAGTAGCGTCCGTTATCTCCAACACTTACTTCTATATAATTGCTGCCATGTTGAATAACCATGTCGAACTGTAACCTGTTTCGTCGATGTGTTCTCTTGGTGTGGATCAAATCAAAATGGCCAAAATGATTTGATAAACTAACTACCACCGCCGATGGTAATTCAAATGAATGATGAAGTGGTAATGCACTGCCCCCGGACCCACTGTTTTTAGCCTTCAGGTTTTGATTCACAGTGGTACTCAATAATACCGTCAATATTATAACTACACGTTTCATAATTCTTCCCTTTGATTTCTAATGAGAAAACAAGATTGGTGCCATAAGCAAAAGAAAACGACAAAAGCATATTGGCGACAGTTTTTTAATTGGGAGTAACATGTTGATAGTAAGACGGTTAAAAAAATATGTAAAAAATTGTAACCATATCCCTAATTACAGGGATGGACCACAAATTTAGGTCGGATGCTATTGACCTGATTTTTGTGGCAATCTCCGCCGGAGCGTGATCAACTATTCAAGTAAATACCTTAATGCGGTGATCCGAATAAAAGAAACTTTAAAGCCTGAGAGGATTGAGCTGAGGTTAATTTATAGAATAGCCAGCCTATGAAGTATTTGGTATTAGAAAAGTTTTTAAATTGTCAGCTGAATACAATTTCACCCTACTTTTAATATTGAATATGGAATCAAGACGAAGTTTTTTACATAAGTTAACAGTATCCACAGTGGGGCTGCCGATGGCATATAATTCCACCAGTATTTTCGCCAGATCAGCTGCCTCTTATGATGGACCACCACTTCGGGTAGCGATAATGGGGCTGGGAAGTTACGGTACCCGGGTAGCCAAAGCCATGAAGACCTGCACCCGGGCAAAGTTAACTGGTGTGATCAGCGGAACACCATCAAAGATCGAAGCCTGGCAGGAAGAGTATAAT
>BQJT01000186.1 GCA_021604845.1 Cyclobacteriaceae bacterium | reverse complement strand
GAATTACGAATTACGAATTACGAATTACGCCTGCCGGCAGGTAGGAATTACGAATTTTCCACACCGCGTCTTTTCTGTTACAGCTGGCTTATGGCACCCTACCATGAGGGTGTATTGCAAATTTTTAGCAGTGCCTTCATCGAATTTCTGGTAGCCATGGGGGCCATGGTCCGGGCTTATGCTAAAAAAATTCCGGTTCCCGACCCTTGCAATTTCAAGCAATGTTGAATGGGACTGAAACCAGGCCACCAACCTCCGGAAACCTCCTCATCAAATGTTAAAAGTTTATAGTCCCCGTCAAATAGGTAATTGCAGCACCCGAAATTTTAACCCGGTCTCCACTCAGTTCACAGTGAAGGTGACCTTTACGGGCTGACAATTGTAGGGCGCTTAATTGAGTTTTCTTAAGCCTTTTGCTCCAATAAGGCGTCAAGGTACAATGAGCGGACCCGGTTACCGGATCTTCGTCAATACCCGATGCGGGGGCAAAAAACCTGGACACGAAATCCACTGCCGTCCCCGGTGCAGTTACAATAACCCCGCGTACCTCAATTTCTGCTAATTTACGGAAGTCGGGCGCTACTGACCGGACCGCGCTTTCATCTTCAACCACTATCATAAGATCTGTCTTCCCCTGGTAAACTTCACCCTGAATACCCAACGCTTCAAACAATCCAGGAACGGGATCTCTACCCGACACAGGATCAACCGGAAAGTCAAGCGTGATATTAGTTCCCTCTTTAGTTACCACCAATGGTCCGCTAAGCGAGCTAAATACAATTCGCGGTTTGGCATAGTTTTTTAACTCAAATAAGACATGTGCCGCCGCCAGGGTTGCATGACCGCAAAGAGCTACCTCCACAGCCGGAGTAAACCAACGAATATGAAAGTCATGATCATTTTTCACCAGAAAAGCGATCTCTGCCAGGTTGTTTTCGCGGGCGATATTTTGCAACACCTCGTCTTCCGGCCATGAATCCAGCAGGCAGACTGCTGCCGGGTTGCCGCCGAACAAGCGGTCAGTAAAAGCGTCGATCTGGTAAATGGGAATAGTTGTTATCACCACCGGTAACTGTTTGGATATAGTATACGAAGAAGCAGGTGTGGTGTTTAGACTTACATTGAAAGCTTTGCTCTTTGAGTTGGTTAGTCGCAGACCAATCGGTCCCCTGGATCGCTGGATTTCAGCAATCCTTCAAACCAGTTCAGATAATCAGGCATTCTGACCATCATTTCAGCGTTTGACTCGCTGATCACAAAGATAGAAGCGCTTTTGTAACAAGGTGTTTGACGATGTATCAGGTAAATAAGATTTAACTATTCTTAACATTCCGTACCATGATGAGGCTCGGAAAGCACCCTGATATTTTGTATTTTAATGTCTTAAAACCAGTTAGCCATCGCTTTTGACAAAGACCAGGACAAAATGAAACCAGTTAAATTGCGCCACACCCTATTGGTTATGATTACTTTTCTGGCTACCAACGGGCAACTCTTTTCCCAGGTTGGAATTCCCCCTACTTTCAATCAGGCTTTGATGCTTTCGTCTGATGACGAACTGGAAAACGTAGAGGGGACACCCTATCTTTATGAAGAATTCAAACCCGGTGACATCTACTACGGGGGTGAGCACAAGATTGAACAGATACCCCTGAGGCTTGATATCTTTCATGACCGGCTTGAATATAAAGACGAAAAAGGGGCGGTTATGGCTTTTGGAAATCCGGAGATGATGGATTATGTAAAGATTGGTAAGGAGGTTTTTATTTACCTTCCTAAAAATCCGTCGTACAAAATTTCAGGGTTTTTAAAAATGTGGAATACCAGGATGCCCTGTTTATTGTCTAGGATGAACGTAAACTACCTTAAAGGAGAGGAAGCCAAACCCTATGATCTTCATCCTGGTAGACCCGATCGCCTGGAACGCGTTCAGGATATTCAGTATGTCATGCGCAGTAGAAACGATGTCGAGAAGGTGAGTTCTATCAAAAAGCTGATTAAATACCTGGGAGCCCATGAGGCTGAATTATCTGAATATGCCGAAACCGCAGATCTATCTCCCAAAGAGCCTGAAAAATTAGTAAAACTGGTCAACTATTATCACCAGTTGGAGCAAAGGCAGTAGCCCGAAACCGACGGTAATCATTCATACGCCCAGCAATTCTGTAAAACATTACATCTTTTGAATATGACGCGCCACTAGTCCAACTTCTAATTTTTAATTCCTAATTTAAGGGCCGTATTTTGTACGCCAATCACTGCATTTGATGAATAGATTATCGCTTTTTCTTTTAGGTTGCCTGATGGTATCTACGGGTTTCTGTATTGCACAAAAAGTAAAAAAACTAAAAGTTCCCTCAGTTCATTCCGGTATTTCCAAAGACAAACAAGGCTTTTACTTTCCAGTGAGAGATAAGAAGATTTACCAGCAGGATGCAACACCTTCCTATAACCTACCGCAACTAATGGGTAGTCCAACAGGTTCCGACAAGGGCATTGACTTTAACTTTGGCCCGGTAAACGGTACTCTGGTGTTTGGTTTTATACCCTATGGCGATTCCAGGCATCCGCATCCCGTCTATAGAAGTTCAGTATCTATTGTCGATGGACTAGCCACCATAGATATTGCCGGCCGCTTAAAAGGGCGTTACGACATGATAGGGTGGGAGGTTTCAAAAAAGGGGACTATAGGATACCGCGTAGTTGATGAATCTGGAGATTTTCTTTACGACGGGATTGTTTCATTTGCGGGAAACGGTCCATTCGAGGTTGTTACTACCATGGTGGAGGGGCCCTTTGTAAATATGGTTACCCCCGTATCCGTAGTCATTTCGTTTACTGTTAACGAAGAATCAACTGCCATAGTCAAAGTTGCGGATACTCCATTTGAATCAAAATCTTCAATAGTGCATGAAGTCAAAATTGATGGACTCACACCCGATACGGAATATCCTTACGAAGTATTGGTAGGTGGAAATCGTTTTCAATTCAGCTTTAAAACTGCACCGGAGCCGGGGTCACGAAAACCTTTCACTTTTTCATATGCCAGCGACTCAAGAGCAGGCCTGGGAGGAGGAGAGCGGAACCTGCTTGGCGCCAATTTTTACATAATGAAAAAGATCATGGCACTTAATACCACCCGGCAGGTTGCATTTATGCAATTTACCGGTGACCTGATCAATGGGTACCGTAATAATGTCGAAGAGACCAATGTACAGTACGCCAATTGGAAACGATCGGTTCAGCCGTTTGCTCATTATTTCCCGGTTTATGCTACCATGGGGAACCATGAAGCATTAACCCGACAATTCTATAGTGAGGAGGAGCGGGTTTTTATTTCTGTTGATCGATTTCCCTATGAAACAGAATCAGCTGAGGCAGTGTTTGCGGCAAACTTCGTAAACCATACTAACGGTCCGGCTAGTGAGGATGGCGCGGTCTATGATCCAGACCCTGAAAAAATTGACTTTCCAAGTTATTCGGAGAATGTATTTTATTATTCCTATGATAACGTTGGTGTAATAGTTTTGAACTCCGACTATTGGTTCTCACCGTCATCACAAAATATCCAATTTGTAAGCGGTGGGTTGCACGGGTACATTATGGACAATCAGTTGGCATGGCTTTCAGAGGTATTGGAACTGTTCGAACAGGATAAGAATATAGATCATGTTTTCACCACACAGCATACCCCAATGTTTCCCAACGGCGGTCATGTATCGGATGATATGTGGTACAATGGAAATAATACCTGGCGTCCATATGTTGCCGGTAAGCCTCTGGAAAAAGGGATTATTGAACGCAGAGATCAGATTCTTGACCTGTTGGTAAATAAAAGCAGCAAAGTGATCGCGGTTTTAACCGGAGATGAACATAACTATGCACGAACTGAGATCGGGCCTTCCACGGTAATCCACCCTGCCGACTACCCTCATGAAAAAGTGAAACTTAGCCGAACCATATATCAGATCAATAATGGCGCTGCCGGTGCGCCTTATTATGCCCAGGAGGAGACCCCATGGACTCCGTTTGTTAGTGGTTTTACCACTCAAAATGCCCTGGTATTTTTCAATATTGATGGAGAAAACATCAGCATGGAAGTACTTAATCCTGATACGCTGGAAAAATTTGATCAATTAGAACTTCGATGAATAAACTAGCCATCTGGGTATTGAGAGCAGGAATTTTCGGCACATTTGCCGGGCATGGCACTCTGGCACTGATGGGAAATGAAAAATGGCTGCCTTACCTTGAACTGGTGGGGATTTCCGGTTCAATTGCGTTTAAGGTAATGTTCATTATTGGTATAATAGACTGGGTGGTGGCGTTGTCGGTGATTTTGAGGCCATCCAAATATATATTAATGTATGCTTTTATATGGGCGTTATGTACCGCGCTGGTACGTCCATTATCCGGAGAGCCTTGGCTGGCGTTTGTTGAGCGGGGAGCAAATTGGGCAGCGCCTCTGGCATTGTATTTCACCCTGTATCCTATCAAAGAGCGCTTGGTGAATATTGTGAATAACCGTTAGCTTATTTCTGAGGCTATTTTTAACCAGCCTGTCGGTTATTGTGTATTGTTACTCCTATCTTTAGCGCCATGTTACGCAATCTACGTGCATATTTAATGTTTCCAGCATCTGCCGGTGTGGGCACAGCATTTGTGATTATGAGCGTTGTATTCGGCACCTGGATTACCCGCATACCGGACATTAAAATCCAAACCGGACTTACCGAAGGAGCATTGGGCCTGGCACTTTTAGGCATGCCCATCGGTGCAATAACCATCATGGCATTCATGGGTTCGCTGATTCATCGTTTTGGAGTGGGAAGAATTACCTGGGTTTCGTCCCTGGTATATGTAGTGTCTCTAATCCTGCCAGCACTGGCTACGGGCCTGTTGTCTTTGACTGCTTCACTGGTGGTGGTAGGTGTTGCTGCCGGAGCTATGGATGTGGCTATGAATGCTGCGGCAGCTGCCATTGAAAAACAACACAAAAGATTAATTATGTCCACCTCACACGCCATGTTTAGTCTGGGTGGTATGGCAGGAGCGGGGGTGGGTAGTGTGGTAGTTGGGTTCGGGATATCCACTTTGGTACACTTCATTGCTACCGCTGTTTTATTATTGATTGTAATTGCCATAGTCAAAAAGCACTGGCTGGCTATTACATTCAAACAGGATGGCAGTCATAAATGGGCCTGGCCTGGTAAATCATTAGCTCTGGTTGCGTTCATTGGGTTTTGCGTATTACTGGCTGAAGGCGCTATTGCGGACTGGAGTGCTATTTATATTCGTGAAACCTTAGGTGGAAGTGCTATTCTGGGAGGGTTAGGCTTTGCCGGGTTCTCATTAACCATGGCATTGGGTAGATTTTATGGCGATATGATTACCCCAAAATTCGGGGCTGGAAGTATTGTAGGTTGGGGAAGCCTGATTGCGGTATTAGCCCTGGGTATCTTGCTGGTGGTGGGAAGTCCACTTGCGGCTATCCTGGGGTTTACATTGGCTGGTCTTGGACTGTCATGTGTTATACCGATAGTATTCAGTACTGCGGCTAACATTCCCGGCGTGTCGCCGGGTGGTGGGATCGCATCCGTTTCCAGCATGGGTTACCTGGGATTTATGGTTGGCCCGCCACTCATTGGGTTTATTGCTGAAGAATTCGGTCTGAGTTATGGATTAGCAGTGGTGGTAGTCTTGTGTCTGTTATTTGGTTTGGCGAGCAGGCTTTACCGCTGGAGCTAACCAGGATTATTGAGACCACTCCGTCGGCTCCCTATCCCATCTTTGTTGTTTCAAAACTTCCATCAGCTCCTCTGGTAAATAGTAGTTGCTTCCAACTTGCATATTGGCCAGTACATTTCTTTGTTTCCGCATACCAGGAATCACAGTGCCTATATCCTGGTTCTGCAGAATAAATTTTAAGGCCACCTCTGCCAGGGTAAACCCTTCCGGGAGGAGCGCTTTTAGTGCTTCTGCCCGTTCAACACTGGCTTTCAGGTTTTCCGGAACAAAATAGGTATTCCTCCAGTCTCCCTCTGGGAATTTCGTATTAAGGCTCAGGTTTCCGGTTAGGGTACCTTCATCAAACGGTACCCGGGCGATAATGCCAATATCCAGTTCCTTGCAAAGCGGAAATAATTTATCTTCAGGGGCCTGGTCAAAAATATTATAGATAACCTGTACGGTATCTACAGCGCCGGTTTTTAAAGTCTCTAAAACATTCTCCGGTTCCCAGCGATTGACACTTACTCCAACTTTATCAATCTTACCCTGTTGTCTCAATTGTACAAGTGCCTGCTTCCATTCATCGTTATTTGACCAGTCGTCTTCCCAAACATGAAACTGAATCAAGTCGATAGTGTCTACCTCCAGGTTGCTCAGGCTTTTCTCCACGTATTCGATAATATGAGTGGCCGGGAAGCAATCTTCTAACCGATACCCCCGTTTTGAAGGCCATTTGAAATTTTTAGGAGGTATTTTAGTAGCTACATAGAGTCTGGTACCAGGGTGTCGTTTGATCAAATTCGCCAGGATTCTTTCACTTAGCCCCTCACCATAACCCCAGGCTGTATCAAAGAAGTTGCAACCCTTTTCTACTGCGAGATCCAGACTTTTATTTGATTCCGCAACCTCTGATCCTTTCCACCCGGCCATCCCCCACATACCGTACCCTACTGAACTTACCTGCCAATTGGTTCTTCCAAACCTTCTGTATTCCATGATAATTAATGCTGGTGTTGGTGGTGCTTCTTTAGCAGGTCTTCTCCAAAATCGTTTTTCAGATCACGCCAAACGGCATGGATGTGATTGGCGTTATTTTGAATATTATCAAACTCAATCAGCAGGCTTGGTCCATGAATTCTATAATAATGTGCCTTCCCGGGTCCTCGTTCAGTTTCTCCTGCCCATGCAAAGAAAACCTTATCCCAGCCCTCTGCTTCGATCTGCATCAACTGATTGCTGGCTACGGAGGCTTCCATGTTACCCAGGTAGTTTTGAACCAATTGTTGTAAAAGTCGCTGCTGGCTATCGGTCATTTTTTGAAAGGCAAGGCCTTCCTGTTTCCCCATCATTGCCTTTCTTTCCATCCCGGTGACTATTTCTTCCGGCGCTTGGTCAGAGATCAATACCACTTTTAACTGATCCGGATCAAATGAAGCCAGTAAGTCTCTGGCCAGGTCTTCTTCTGCAGCCAGTACGCGTTTTCCCTTATGCGGCCCCTTGGGCACTTCTGCTGGATTTGCCCCCATAAAAGCCGGGGTTACTGAGAGTTGATCGCCTACAGAAGTGTAATTCAGTGAAACATGGTGACCCTCGAATCTCCAGCCCCAGGGGTCGGGACCAGGTTCTCCGAATAACATAAAATAATACAGTTCAGGATGACGGTATCGATCGTCTGCGGGCCTGTCTTCCAGTACTCTTAGTACCTCTTCCAGAGCCATGATTTCCTTGGTCTTGTCCATTCCTTTTTTACTTAATCCTGTAAGTAACAACTTCATCATGGCGTCCCGCTGCTCTGAATTCATTTTCTCCCAGGTAAGACCCCGGTGAGGCGAAGGGGTAAAATGCCAGGAGGACCTTTCATCATCATTGAAAGGTAACGATGCCTGTGCCCGCTCATCTGCATTAAGTGTTTCCATTAGTGACTGCGCAGCTTTAGCCATGGCAGATTCATTTAGACTAATATTTGGGGTTTCCCCGGCGCTTCCGGACTCTTTCCAAACAAGAAAAGCAACGCCTATAAGAACAGCAATTGAAGCAAGTAATTTCATTATTTTATTTCTGGTGCAATGAACTATACATCCTGTGATGAAAGGAAGAATGGTAAGTTAAGAAAAACAAAGAACTAGTTTTTAATTTTGAGTTTAAGTTTTTAGTCCAGGCTTCACCACAATAGATCACCGGGTTAAATTCAATATTTCTCATTACTAATTCCTAATTTAAGTCTATGAAAATCGTAGAGTGTCCTCGGGATGCAATGCAGGGGTTACCGAACTTTATTCCTACAGAACAAAAAGTGGCTTATATCAACCAGCTTTTGAAAGTAGGATTTGACACTATCGATTTTGGAAGTTTTGTAAGCCCAAAGGCCATACCCCAGATGAAAGATTCGGCCGAGGTGCTCAATAGACTCCAATTATCCGATTCACGTTCAAAGCTTTTGGCCATCGTGGCGAACTTGCGTGGGGCAGAACAGGCGGTTACTCTGGGGGGAATTGACTACCTGGGGTTTCCATTGTCCCTGTCAGAAACATTCCAAATCCGGAACACCAACAAATCCATTGCGGAAGCGCTTGAAACAGTAGAAAATATACAGAACCTGTGTGTTAAAAACTCAGTGCAACTGGTTACCTACCTGTCAATGGGATTCGGAAACCCATATAATGATCCGTATAGTCCGGAATTAGTTATTTCATTTGTCGAGCAATTGAACGGGATTGGAATAGGTATTATTTCCCTTGCCGATACCATAGGAATAAGCAACGAAAATAACATTGCACTACTGTTTGATAGCTTAATTCCCGCTTATACAAACATTGAGTTTGGTGCCCACCTGCATGCCCACCGGCACGGAGTTAAGGAGAAAATAGTAGCGGCTTACAATTCAGGATGCCGGCGGTTCGATAGCGCCTTAATGGGCTTCGGAGGCTGTCCAATGGCAGAAGATGAGTTAGTAGGTAATATACCCACCGAAACACTGATTACCAGTTTGAACGATCTTGGAGTTGGCATCAATCTTGATATGAAAGCATTGGAAAAGGCGCTGCTGATGGTGAGTAATATCTTTCAATAGTTACGAAATTGCAGGTATCGGCAGTGATTCACGAACATTTTTAGAGTTGAAGTTTGGTAACTACAAAGTCTCCTGTTAAATTGAACGGTTAACTGAACAACATTCATCCAGCAACACATTAAGCCCATTTTCTAAGCTTATTTATACGTTTAACTATTTTACCATGATGAATAACCATTTCCGGAATACCGGGTTATTTCTGTTACTCTTCTTATTCTGTTTAACCCCTGTTTTCTCTCAAAACTGGCAATCACTGATGCCTGATAAAAAATTTAAGAATTGGAAAAAGTTAGGTGGTGAGGCAACTTATGAAGTAGTAGATGATGTACTGGTAGGCACTACTGTTTTAAACAGCCCAAATACCTTTATGGCTACCCCTGATAACTATGAGGATTTTATTATTGAATATGAAGTGCTGGTTGATCCGGCCTTTAATTCAGGGGTGCAGATACGAAGTAATAGTATTCCGGAATATCGGGATGGCCGGGTACACGGCTATCAGGTGG
>BQJT01000185.1 GCA_021604845.1 Cyclobacteriaceae bacterium | reverse complement strand
CCGGAAAACACCAACATGACGGATATACCAGAGATCAGGTTAAAGAATGGCTGGTGGATGAGTACAAAATCTGTGCAGGTTATGGCGAGCAAAATGGTGTGATTGTAGCCTTGCAAAATCATAACGAGTTTTTATTCAGTAGCGCTGAAATTATTGACATAATAAAAAGAGTTGATTCTGAATGGTTTGGGCTGGTGCTGGATATAGGTAGCCTCCATGCCGAAAATCCGTATGATGAAATTGAAAAACTGGCTCCTTTTGCGAATTACTGGTTTATTAAAGAATTTGTCTCCCCAATGGGTAATAGAACTCCGGTTGATATGAAGAAAATCGCCACGATAATTAGCAACCAGGGTTATCAAGGATATATTTCATTTGAAAGTCTGTCTGATGGAGACCCCAAACCAATAGTTACTGCTATGTTTAATTCCTTCAGGACCGAATTCGATAAACTCTAAAATTATTACCTCCCACGGTCATGCGAAAAGTACCCTATTTTATCTTGCTAGTTGTTTGCGGTGGCTGCCCTTCGGTACAAAATGAACACCCTCAGGTTACCCAGGCAACCAACATCATCCTGCTGATGGGAGATGACCATGGCTGGGAAGAAACGGCCTATAACGGCCATCCTTTTCTAAAGACTCCGGTATTGGATGAAATGGCCGCCAGTGGACTCCGTTTGGATAATTTCTATGCCGGTGCATCTACCTGCTCACCAACCAGGGGCAGTTTTATTACCGGACGCCATCCTAACCGGTATGGCACTTTTGCGCCTAACTGGTCCATCAGGCCAGAGGAAATATCCGTAGCAAGCATATTGAAAGAGGCCGGCTACCGTACCGGACACTTTGGCAAGTGGCACCTGGGCCCGGTCAAAGCCGGTTCACCCACCAATCCGGGTTCCATGGGTTTCGACAGCTGGCTATCGCATGACAATTTTTTTGAGATTGACCCTACCCTTTCCCGCGATGGTGGTCCCCCGGAACAATTTACCGGTGAAAGCTCGGAGATTCTTATCGATGAAACCATTCAATTTATAGCAAAAGCACAGAAACAGGAGCAACAGTTTTTGGCAGTGGTTTGGTTTGGTTCTCCCCATGAACCCTATAGTGGACTAGAACAAGACCTGGCGTTATATGATAATTTACCGGATAGCCTAAAGGAACATCAGGTAACCCTGACCTCCATGGAAACCGGTGAACCGGTAAAACGGCCACTGTTCGATGTTCTGAAGGAACGGTATGCGGAAATTACCGCCATGGACCGAGCCATCGGAAAACTGCGCAAATACTTAAAAGAAACCGGCCAGTCAGAAAACACTTTGTTGTGGTATTGTGGAGATAATGGCATCCCATCGAGTGGACTTTTCAACTCATCATTGCATGGCTTAAAAGGGCATATATATGATGGAGGTGTTCTGGTACCTGGGATCATTGAATGGCCGGCTGGTATTCCAACTGCCCGGTCTTCTGAGTTGAATTCAGTAACCAGCGATATTTTACCCACATTGTGCGAACTAACCGGTCAGCCTGCTCCCAACCGGCCATTGGATGGGGTCAGCCTGATGCCTTTGATCAAGGGGCAAATGACTGAAAGGCCCACTCCCATTTGTTTTTGGAATTATGATACCGGGCATGAAATTACTAAAGCATCGATACCGTATGTTGATCCGGAACTTCAAGTTGGGACCACCCCTTTAGTAAAAATTATGGATGGAAAATACATCCGAAGTTTTAGGAACTTTTATCATGGCCAAATCACCGAACAGGACTATACCGGAGCAAAAGCCATCCTGGATAATCGCTACAAACTGGTAATCCATGACCAGGACCAGCTGGTTAAAGAGCTATTTGACATGAAAAATGACCCTGCTGAGGCCCGTAACGTGATAGCAGAGCATCCTGAAATAGCTAAAAAGTTGGAAACCCAGCTAAAACGGTGGCAGGAATCAGTACTGAATAGTTTGACAGGAGCTGACTATGCCGCTCCCTGATAACATAAAATCTTCTCCTCTATACAGCCCTGACCTGGCTCCCACTCCTGAAAATAAGCGTACCTGGAGCACATTTGATCTGGCTGCCATTTGGGTTGGAATGGCTGTTTGTATACCCACTTATCTTCTGGCTTCCTATATGATCAAGTCGGGAGTAAGCTGGCAAATGGCCTTGATTATAATAGGGACGGCCAATTTGATCATCACCATTCCCATGGTATTAAACGGTCATGCAGGTGTAAAATACGGCATCCCTTTTCCGGTGGTCGGCCGGGCACCATTTGGCACTATGGGTATCCATCTGGCATCCGTGGTGCGTGCCGTTGTTGCCTGTGGCTGGTTTGGGGTACAAACCTGGATTGGTGGCCTGGCAGTTTATGCCATTTGGAAAGCAATTTTGGGGCAGCCTTATGATCCTGTTTTGGATCTTGAAAAATTCTTTGGTTTCGGAGTTTTTTGGCTGATCAACCTGTATTTCATCTGGAACGGTGCAGAAAGTATCAAGTGGCTTGAAAAATTTGCAGCACCCATCCTCATCGGCATGGGCATTTTTCTGATCGTATGGGGATCTCAGCAAGCCGGGGGTTTTTCGATCGTGCTGCAGCAAGGCAATCAACTGCAGCACGCCTCAGCAACGCTGGCAACTCAAGAGGATCAGATTTACCTGCAATTACAACCGTATACAAACCCTGAAGGAGTTAGCAAAGCCACTCATTTCCGCCTTTCCTATGGGTCGGGTAATGACAGTTTCGAAACAGAATGGATGGAGATTGTGGAGGGCAGACTTCCATTATCTGAGGTTATTCCCGAAATTAATTACAGGGGAAACAATAAAGAAAAAGTTCCCTTTCACATTCAGTTCAAATCCAATACTGTACATTCCAGCCGGGTGAAATTATCCTGGCCGGGGGAAGATTCCGGTAACGAATTTGGAGCCAACTTCTGGGGATATTTGTTATGGTTGACCGCTATGGTTGGGTTTTGGGCCACAATGTCCCTGAGTATTGCTGACATTACCCGGTATGCTAAAACCCAGCGTTCCCAGGTGGTGGGTCAGTTTCTTGGGCTTCCCGGTACCATGATTCTGTATTCCTTTGTAGGCATTTTTGTCACTTTTGCCGCGGTAGTTAACTTCGATGATATTTTGATCTCAGAAGATGCCCCCTGGGACCCGGTTTCATTTCTGGCGCACTTTGAAAGCGCTACCGCAGTAATAGTTTCCCAGCTATTTATGCTGATAGCCACATTAAGTACAAATATTGCCGCCAATGTAATCGCTCCAGCCAACGCTTTCTCAAACCTATGGCCACAAAAGATTTCTTTCCGGGTGGGAGGCCTGATAACTGCGGTTATTGGAATTATCATTTGCCCCTGGTGGTTGCTGGATGAAATTAGTAACCTGCTGATATTTGTCAGTGGGCTGCTGGGGCCGGTGCTGGGTATTCTGCTGGCGGATTACTTCGTAATTCGCAAAAGAACCCTGGTGGTATCCGCGCTATATCAGGTCGATGGAATTTATGCTTATCGCTCTGGGTTCAATCCTGCTGCGCTATGGGCACTGGCTATAGGAGTTGCCAGTGCCCTGGCCGGACATTGGATTCCGGCGATTTCCTTCCTGTATAATCTGTCGTGGTTTACCGGATTCCTTATTTCATTTGTTTTGTACATTCTATTAATGAGGAGAAACACTGGACGCGATTGATTGCCTGTTGCCGGATGGGTTATCCATAGACGTTGTTAACACAATTCATTATTTCCAATTCTGAATTCATAACTAACAAAGGATTTGGGTAAATTTAGCGAACCACCCGGGAGTCGCGTATTTGGATTAAACACTAAAAGCTTAACATGTCAATACTTATCAAAAACGGGCGAATCGTAACTGCTGAAGCAGACTACCTGGGCGATATTCTGGTAGAAGGTGAACGCATCCAGGCGATTGGGGCGAAACTTGATGTAAAAGCCGACAAGATCATTGATGCAAAGAACAAACTGGTATTCCCCGGCGGCATTGATCCCCATGTTCATCTGGATATGCCTTTTATGGGTACTTTTTCCAGTGACGATTATACTTCCGGCACCACCGCAGCTTTGTTTGGTGGTACTACCATGGTGATTGATTTTGTACTGCAGGAACAAGGTAAGAGCTTAAGTGATGCATTGAAAACCTGGCGTAAAAAATCAAAAGGGAAAGCCTGTTGTGATTACTCTTATCACATGGCGGTAACGGATTTCAACGAATCCACCAGCAAAGAAATTAAAAGCCTGATCCAGAAACAGGGCATTACCTCATTCAAAACCTTTATGGCATATAAAGGAGCGTTAATGATCGATGACAACCAAATGGTAGGGCTGATGAATGAAGTCCGAAAACATGGAGGGATGGTAACGGTGCATGCAACCAACGGAGATATGATCGATCATCTGGTAGAAAAATTTCGATCGGAGAAAAAATTGACTCCCTTGTACCATTATTTGTCACAGCCGGAAATAACCGAAGCAGAAGCCTCATCGCGATTTGCCGATATGGCCTTCTATACCGATGTTACTGCCTATATTGTACATATGACCTGTGAAGGCGCTCTTAAAGCGATACGTTTGGCCACCAATCGCAATCAAAAAGTATTTGCGGAAACATGTGTACAGTACCTTTTGCTTGATGCCGGCTTATATGAAAAGGGTTTTGAAAGTGCCAAGTGGGTGATGAGCCCTCCATTAAGAGAGAAAAAAGATCAAGAGGCACTATGGGCAGGAATAAACCAGGGATTAGTACAGGTGGTAGGTACCGATCATTGTCCGTTTAACTGGGAACAGAAGGCCATGGGGAAGGAAGATTTTTCGAAAATTCCCAACGGACATCCCGGGTTAGAACATCGCATGGAGTTGTTGTTTTCAGAAGGGGTATTAAAGGACAGGATCAGCCTGAGTACTTTTGTGGCCTTGACCGCTACCAACGCCGCAAAGATCTTCGGTATGCACCCTCAAAAAGGTTGTTTGGCGGTAGGTTCCGACGCTGATATTGTAATATTTAATCCCCATACCAGGCACAAAATTTCAGCGAAGACCCATCACCACCGCTGTGACTATTCTGCCTATGAAGGCTGGGAAGTGGTGGGTAAATGTGAAACTGTTTTACTGAGAGGCCAGGTAGCAGTGGAACATCAACAGCTTCATGTTGCACCGGGGACCGGTAAGTTTATTAAAAGAGATACTGTAAGTAAAATCATTTAGATGATATGACCAGAGTGATCAAATCAGGATTGATCCAGATGAGTGTACCGATGTCCGATGGCGACGGCTCACTGGATCAAATTAAGCAGGCCATGCTTGAAAAGCATGTTTCTTATATAGAAAATGCTGGTAAACAAGGAGTTAATATACTTTGTCTACAAGAAATATTTAATGGCCCATACTTCTGTGTAAGCCAGGATCCAAAATGGTATCAAACTGCAGAAGCGGTACCGGGCCCCACGGTTGAATTCATGCAGGAATTCGCCAGGAAATACCAGATGGTAATGATTGTACCGGTGTATGAAAAAGAACAAGCGGGTGTTTTGTACAATACTGCTGCGGTTATTGACGCAGACGGCAGCTATTTAGGAAAGTATCGCAAAAACCATATTCCGCACACATCCGGATTTTGGGAAAAGTATTTTTTTAAACCTGGAAATCTGGGGTATCCGGTGTTTACCACCCAATATGCAAAAATAGGCGTCTATATATGTTATGATCGCCATTTTCCGGATGGCGCACGAATTCTTGGCCTTAACGGAGCTGAAATAGTTTACAATCCTTCAGCAACGGTGGCGGGACTGTCACAATATTTATGGAAGCTGGAACAACCTGCTCATGCGGCAGCAAACGGATATTTTATGGGCTGTATCAACCGGGTTGGGGAAGAGAAACCATGGAATCTGGGACGATTTTACGGTACCTCGTATTTTGTGGACCCAAGAGGTCAGATATTCGCCGAAGCCTCGGAAGATCAGGACGAACTGCTGGTTGCTGAATTTGACCTGGATCTGATTGAGGAAGTCAGGGCCACCTGGCAGTTCTTCCGGGACCGCAGGCCTGAAACCTATCAAAAATTGGTTGAACTATAGTAAATGGGTGATTTTAACCAACCTGAATCAAAGGAAGATTTCCTGAATAATTTCCAGGAAGTCAAGCCCCTGATGAATAGCACAGAAGCGCTGTATGAAAGCGCACGCTGCCTGTTTTGTTATGATGCACCCTGTATTACAGCATGTCCAACGGAAATAGATATTCCATTGTTTATTAGACAAATAAACACCAACAATATAACTGGTGCTTCAAATACAATTTACCGTTCTAACTGGCTGGGTAATATTTGTGGCCAGGTTTGTCCAACCGAAGTATTGTGTGAAGGCGCATGTGTTTATAATCATCAAAACGTTAAGCCAATAGAAATCGGGCGCCTTCAGAGTTATGCCACTGCTCAAGCCATAAAATCCGGTCAGAAACTAAAGAAAGATGCTAAAAAACTCAATCAATCTGTAGCAGTGGTAGGAGCTGGACCCGCAGGATTATCAGCGGCCTGTGAACTAAGTAATATTGGTTATGATGTAACTATACTGGAGGCGCGATCAATGCCATCCGGCCTGGCATTGCATGGTGTAGCCCCGTATAAGATCACCAACGAACAGGTTCTGGCAGAAGTTGAATACTTGAAACAGCAATTTGGTTTCACTATCGAATACAATCATCCGATTGCTAATTCCCGGGATATGGCTTATCTGGACGATCAGTTTCAGGCGATTTTTCTCGGAATAGGGTTGGGCGCAACACGCTCCCTGAAGCTACCAGGAGAAAACCTCCATGGAAACTGGGGGGCAGTAGAATTTATTGAAACCCTGAAAATTAGTCAGCACCAGCTAAAAGTTCCGCAGCGGGTGGTAGTATTGGGAGGCGGCAATACTGCAATGGATGCCGCCTCTGAGTGCGCCCGCATGGGGGCAAAACAAGTAATCCTGGCTTACCGAAAAGGACTGGATCAAATGGGCGCTTACCGGTTTGAATATGAAATGGCTAAAAATGCGGGTGTTCAAAGCCTCTGGTTTGTAAATCCACTGGAAATTCTTGGGAGTGAGCGGGTGGAAGCAGTGAAATTCAAAAAGACCAGATTGGAAAACGATAAACTAGCAATTCTTGATGAGGAATATACCGTACCCTGTGATATGGTAATCAGGGCTACCGGGCAAAGTAAGCAGGTGAACGTATTCTCATTGGTTGAGGGTATTCAATATGAAAGTGACGGCGGGATGAGTCAAGGCAAACTCCCGTTTCAAACTACCAACCCCAAATACTTTGTTGCCGGTGATGCTTTCAATGGCGGTCTGGAGGTAGTAAATGCAGTAGCTGAAGCCAAGAAAGCAGCAGTAAGCATTCATCAATATTTGCAGGATCTTTAAATCCAATTGAATGAGCAACCTTAAGATAAATTTTGCCGGTATTAAATCACCTAATCCATTTTGGCTGGCCTCTGCCCCACCGACCAACTCGGGTTACCAGGTTATGAAGGCCTTTGATATGGGTTGGGGAGGAGCAGTCTGGAAAACTATGGGGGTTCCGGTGGTTAACGTATCAAGCAGGTACGGCGCCATTGATTACCGTGACAGCCGCATGGTTGGATTCAACAATATTGAGCTTATTACGGACCGGCCGCTTAAAGATAACCTCAAAGAAATCGAGGCGGTTAAGCGGCGGTTTCCCGATAATCCTATTATCGGTTCACTTATGGTAGAATCCCGGGAGGAGTGGCATCAGATCGTTCGTGATGTAGAAAATGCTGGTGTGGATGGACTGGAGCTTAATTTTGGCTGCCCACATGGCATGTGTGAACGAGGTATGGGATCAGCAGTGGGGCAAGAACCCAAATTGCTGGAACTGATCACCTCCTGGGTAAAAGAAGTTGCCAGGACACCGGTGATCGTAAAGCTTACCCCAAACATTACAGATATCACAGATGCTGCCAGGGCAGCTAACCAGGGTGGCGCTGATGCGATCTCATTGATCAACACCATACAAAGTCTTATGGGTGTGGATATAGATCGAATGGTTCCTTATCCAGTGGTAGACGGGAAAAGCACCAATGGTGGTTATTGCGGTCCGGCTATAAAACCCATCGCCCTAAATATGGTGAGAAATTGTGCGCAGTTGGGCGCTGAAAAACTTCCCATATCCGGAATTGGAGGAATAGAAAATTGGCGGGACGCTGTGGAGTATTTATTGCTTGGGGCTGAAACGGTGCAAGTGTGTACTGCCGTAATGCATTATGGTTTTGGTATAATCAGGGAGCTGCTTTCCGGTCTGGATGATTATCTGAAAAATAAAAATATCCATGACGTTAGTGAGATCGTCGGGAAAGCCGTGGCCAACACTACAACCTGGGAAAACCTGAATTTAAACTACCAGGTAGTAGCGGCTATTGATAACAGTAAATGTATCCAGTGCCAGCTGTGTTACACCGCCTGCGAAGATGGCGCACACCAGGCCATCGGGTTGACTGAAAACAATAGGATCCCCTATATAATTGAAGAGAACTGCGTTGGGTGTAACCTTTGTGCCATAGTCTGCCCGGTGGAAGACTGTATCAGTATGGTAAGGAAAGATCAGGGACAAACACCAGAAACCTGGAAAGACCGGCTATCTGCCGGAAATGTACCTACCAGTTTCAATGATCCCCTGGCGGGCGGACTGGGTCATCATATCCCCGATCCGGAAGACGGTATAAAGAAAAATTAATCACAGAAAATTTCTTTTTATTATTATGCAACCATTTAGTTGCTAGTTACGTTATAGGAAATAAAGCAACCATTCAGTTGCATATTTATACTTAAATATTAAAGAAAATGAAAGACACCATCACAAAAGAGCATCAGTACCAGGCACAAATTTCAGATGTATGGAATGCCATTACCAATGCAAAGGAGATATCTGATTGGTTTATCAAAGCAGATTTCAAACCGGAAATTGGATACGCTTACACCTTCACCCATGAAGACACGGTTATTAGTGGAAAAGTATTAGAGGTAGACCCTGTGCACAATTTAGTTTACACCTGGGAAGTGGGAGGCACTGGCGTGGAAACTACCGTGAAGTGGCAGCTTCTTGAAAATGAAGAAGGGACATTGGTCAAACTAATACATTCAGGTATTTCGAACTATAAAACCCAGGAGATGATCACTAAAATGTTTACTGGATTCTCTAACGGCTGGGATTCATGCATAGTAAACCTTGACAAATATTTGAAAGAGGCCCGTCATGCCTAATCAGCTAAATAAAATTTTTAAATCAATTGCGGACCCTACCCGGAGAGATATATTCCATTTGCTTATAGTGGCCAGCACCGCACTGTCAATTACTCAAATTGCTAACCACTTCGATATCAGTCGACAGGGTATTACCAAGCATCTAAAAGTATTGCATCAGGCAGGCTTGCTGGAAATGACTACTAAGGGAAGGGAACGCTATTGCATGGCGAATGCCGGACCATTGAGAGAAATTCATGA
>BQJT01000184.1 GCA_021604845.1 Cyclobacteriaceae bacterium | reverse complement strand
CCCCCGGGGATCTTCCCGGCAGCTGCAAATTTTTCCTGGTAATCAACTGATAAGGGTAGAAAATCCACCCCTTCTTTAGCTTCTTCACGTGCCACTACGGTGGCTAATAAAATGGTATCACCCATTCGAACCACTGCAGACCCGTCTGCCTGACGGGCAAGTTTGCCCGTTTCAATGGTAATTACCCGACCATCTTTTAAGGTTATGGTCTTGTTTATAATATTAAATGACATAGTTTATATTCTTGTATTCAAGTTAATGTTTGGTATTCGTGTTTCGAATACTACTCAACTTAAGGAGGGAGAAAAAAACAGGGAACTCTTGGAGTCCCCTTATTAAATTACCTTCTTAATTTCAATTCCGCTATAATAGCGCGATAGCGCTCAATATCTCTGTGGTGGAGATAATCCAGCAACCTGCGTCTTTTCCCAACCAGGCGCTTTAGTCCTAATTCTGTTGAATAATCTTTCTTATTCTCTTTTAAATGTTCTGTTAAGTGATTGATACGGAAGGTGAAAAGTGCGATCTGAGACTCCGGTGACCCCGTATCAGACTTAGCTTTCAACCGACCATGATTCTCAAACAGCTCCTGCTTCTTCTCTTTTGATAAATACATGCTTAGTTAAATTTCTATAATAGTTTTAAAACAATCCACAAAAGTAGGCACTTTATCGTACAAATCCCAACTAACAAAAGACAAGCGACAAATAAATTTGAGCATGGAGCATGGAGCATGGAGCATGGGGCATGGAGCATGGAGCATGGAGTATGGAGTATGGAGTATAGAGCATGGAGCATGGAGCAGGGAGCAGGGAGCAGGGAGCATGGAGCAGGGAGCGTGGAGCATGGAGCTTGGAGCATGGAGCATGGAGTATGGAGCTTGGAGCATGGAGCGTGGAGCGTGGAGCGTGGAGCGTGTATATGAGCGCGTCCCGAGCAGGTGGTGCTGGTTATTTTAATCTTCCCGCTTCTTCCGGAACCGGGATTTTAGCTTCTCTATTGCGACTGCGTAGAAATCCGATTCCAGTAGCCTGGCATCATTTTTAGCCTGTCTCAGGAAAAAGAATCCCACCGGCAACAGGATAAAACTGTATCCCCAAATGCCTATAAACGGGGTGACCGCACCCTCTTCTGCCCATTTTTTACCGGTAATACTCATTACATAATATAAAATAAAGAAAATAATGGAAATGATTACCGGCACTCCCAGGCCTCCCTTTTTAATGATCGCACCTAGAGGGGCTCCAATCAGGAACATCACCAAACACGCAAATGCCTGGGCATATTTTTTGTTCATCTCAATCTTATACTTGATGATCATGAGATTATTGTTACGCAACCGGTTGGTTTGAACCGCCAATTTGTTCTTTATATTTCTGGCTTCAGATAATGCATGTCTTAAACCTTGAGCCTTGTTGCGTTTGACGTTGAAAATACTGTCAATATTAATTTGCTTTACAGGAAGGATTTTCAAACTATCCTTGGCGGTTTTCGGTGGGATATTTACTTTGGTAATTCTGGCTTTGGAGATCTGCTGCTGGTTAAGCTTCGCGCTATCTGTGGGCAGGGTTACAGACTTCTGGATTTGATGTGATGATAAATTAGTAGTCTTGGCAGCCGGTGTATTTTCAGCAGAATCAGTTACTTGCTCCATCGTTTCCTCATGGTTATATTCATCACGATAACGGATACTATCGGCGATCTTTTCAACCATTTTAAGAGAGTCCAGATATTTCTTTCGTTCCAGGTAAGCTTCCGGCATTTGTACCCGGTCCCGGTAATAGCGGCCAAAAGCAGTTTGAGCATCATCGAAAACGGCAACTTTTAAATCTGTCAGTCCTAAACTCATTGAATCTACATCGGTTCTTAACTGACGGGTATTCTTCATGTAGTAGTGACTGGTCCAAAGGTCTTCTTTACTTTTCTTAAAATCGAAAGATGCCAGGCTCAGAACCAGTTTGCTGCTTTTAAAATCGTTCCTGATAAAATCGGATATATTGTTGCGACCCCCACCAGGGCTGGGGATTTCTTCATAGCGTTTACCCTTGTAAAGCTCGAATAACAGGTAACGATTGTTTAACACCGAATACATCCGGCCACTATCCGCAAAGGTCACCACGTTATTCCCTGCAGTCCCGGTATGATCGTAAATAATAATGTCACCCAACGTCTCCCCATCGGGGTACTTCTTATTCACTTTGATACTAAAATCCGGTATCCCGTTATAAAAAGTTCCCTCTTTGATATCCAGCGATGGTTTATGTTTTTTTATATCGTACAACAAACTATAGGCCTTTAGATTCGCTTTGGTTACAATAAAATTATTGTTTAAAAATCCCAGAATGGTAATAATCACGGTTAGAAGAAATGCTGGCCGTAACGCCCTTAACAGTGAAATTCCCGCGCCCTTTATGGCGGTCAGTTCAGAAAACTCTCCCAAATTGCCGAAAGTCATTAAACTGGAAAGCAGCACTGCCAGTGGAAGGGCAGTCTGGGTGAGGTTAATACTGAAATAGAACATCAGTTCCGACAGTACTACCAGGCCGAGGTCTTTACCCACAAATTCATCCATTTTATTGAGCATCAGCTGCGTCAATAAAATGAACACCACCACAAACATAGTCAGTACCAGGGGGCCTATAAAGGTCCTGAGCACAAGTTTATCCAGCTTTTTCATGGATCACTGCAAGAACAACACTTCCCAGTAAAATTACAATATTAAAGCAAGAGCAAACAGCAAGAGCAACAGGAATATTAGAACAATTAATTAGTTGATTACTTAGTCTGGAATGTAGATTGATCAGAAAACTTAGTGTTTCAGATCTTAGATCAGAGATCAGAGATCAGAGATTCTAAGATCTCACCTATCCTCCTACGATTTCCTTGAGGTTAAAGATCATACTCTCCCAGAGGTCTTGCAATTCTTCATCATCTGGATTGTCGGAGTAGTCAACAATGCGAATAAACACCGATTGAGTCAGCTCATTCATTTCCAGCCGTATTTCGAAAAAGTTTGGATCTCCATCCTGATCGTCCATAGCTTCAAATTTGACAAAAGAGTTGGTACGATGGGCGGCCATGCGGTACTTGTGATCCTCTTCCTCCCAGATGAAATTGTAAACCTTGTCTTCATTGATATTTACATCGTCGGCTAACCATTGGGCCAGGCCGCTGGGAGTATAGATGTAAGGGTACAGCATTTTTTTCGAGGCATTGATTTCAAATTCGGTTTGAAACTTATTTTTAGCCATACCAGTGTATTGGTTTTCCTTTAAGATATATTAAATAAATCAAATGACCAACTAAATTTCTTTAATCAAAACGGTGGATTTTAGGGGGCAATATGCTTAATATTGCATTCCAATTTGGCGAGGTAGCTCAGATGGTTAGAGCGCAGGATTCATAACCCTGAGGTCGGGGGTTCAATTCCCCCCTTCGCTACCAATTTAATGATTGAGGGACTGATTGAGTGAATGAGTGAATGAGCCCATGAGTGATTGAGTGAATGTTTGGCAGTGCACACTCGAACTCCCCCACAAACTCAAACTCAATTCCCCCTTCGCTACCAATTTAATGACTGAAAGACTGATTGAGTGAATGAGTGAATGTCCACACCCACACCCACACCCAAACTCAAACTCAATTCCCCCCTTCGCTACGAAAACAGCAAGAGCAAGAGTGTATAGCATACAGGTTAGGAGCAGCATTTCAATGTTGCTCTTTTCGCCCGCCGAAGTGTGTAGTACGAAGTCGGGAGTCAATGAGTGAATGAATCAAGGTGGATCAATTCATCAAAGAACCGGACCGGTTCCTTGGCTCATCAAAGCAAGCTCTTCTACACTATAAACGACCCAGTGTTAAGCTGGCAAAGCTTAGGGCTAAAAAAAATCCTAGCATATCTGTTACTGTAGTCAGTAAAGGTCCCGAAGCGAGGGCGGGATCTACATTGACCTGTCTTAGTAATAAGGGTATAGTACCCCCTAAAGAAACTGCAACCACGGTATTTAAACAAAGAGCTGCACCTACTACTAATCCCAGGTAAGGATTTCCTTGCCATAGCCAGGCAGCCACAGCAATTAGTAGTCCAAGAAACAGACCGTTTAATAAACCCACCTGAATTTCTTGCATCCAAACTCTGAAAATCTCAAATGGGCGAACTACCCCTAGAGATAACTCTCGCAAACTAACCGCAACTGCCTGGTTACCAGAGCATCCACTCATATCCGAAATAATTGGCAGAAAAACGGCCAGGGCAATTACCGCTGACAAGACATCTTGATAGAAAGCAATGACGCTCGCAGCAATGATATTCAGTATGATATTCACACTGAGCCATGACAACCTTCTTCTGGATCTAAGCAGTACCGGCATTGTTCGCAACTCCTCACCTCCTACTATTCCCAGGGTTTCCAGATGCTCCATTTGCGACATTTCAGCTTGAGCCCTTCTCAGATCCTTTCTCAATACTACCCCCACCAACTGGTCTTCACTGTTAAGCACAGGAACACTATAAAAATCATGCGTATCAAAAAAATCAACCAATTCATCTATCGATGCAAAATCTTTAACCGTTAATGCTTCAGTTATGACAATCTCGATAAGAGGTGTTTTAGGGGACGAAATTAAAAGATCCCGTAACCCCAATACCCCAATGAATCTTTCATGCTGCTTTACCAACAAATACTGCAGGCTATAGTCCTCATATTTTTCCGTGTTAACCCTGAGATCATCTACCACCTGCTCCACCATCAGGCTAGCCTCATAAGCCAGGTACTCGGTAATCATTAATCCACCGGCCACATCCGCCTCATACTGGATCAGTTTTCTAGCTGATTCAGCGTCTTCCTGATCCATTTTTTCAATAATGGCCTCAGCACTTTCCTCGGTCATTTCTATCAGGATATCTGCCTGGTCATCACTGGGCATTTCAGATAGTATGGCGGCGGGCATCAGTGGAGTTAAGCCGTTTGATGATATTAACCGCCTGCACCCATGGAATATCATCCATTAGGTCGGCGGCGTCTTCCGGATTAAGCAATTTGAGAAGTTTGGCTCGATCGGAACCGCTTAAGTGACTGACTGAAGCCACAATGTCTTCGGAAGTAAAACCATCAATATAGGATTTTATAGCTTCAATGGAATTGCCATCCATAAGAGATTGCAGTTTATCCCATGGTCGAATATTTTCCATGTTACTTTTATTTGGTTAATGACATTGTATAAAGTTTAAACAGTTTTTGGCTAATATTTGGAAAGTTTTGTGAATGAAGAGCAAACAATTGAGTTTTGGAAAGGACTTAATAAAGTCCGGCTTCAATGCTTACTTACCCAATTGCCAATAGGACTGTTTAGTGAGATTAAGACAAGAGGTACATCAGAAACACTCCTGAAAAATATCCCAGTAGAGCCAGCCAGGATATATTCTTCAAGTACCACAAAAAGTCGATTTTCAACAAGCCCATTACTGCCACTCCTGCTGCCGATCCAATAATAAGCACACGTCCAACGGTTCCCGCGCAATAAGCCAGCAATTCCCAGAATGCAGCATCCTGAGGGGAGGTTTCCATGGAATACAATGATTCATTGATCCGGGAAAAAGAGTTCAATTACTCCGGTCCTGCATAATGCACGCCCACACTCAAACTCATCCTATTGGTTATTATTCTGAAGTTTCATCGGGGACTTTAGAGCGTATCGCCAGGATACGGGCACGAGGCTTATCTTTATTTTTGGAACTATAAAAGCCTACAAGGCAACTTCTTGAAATAAAAAAGGCATCGCCTTCTCTGGCTGGGTGACGCACTGGATCTCCCGTATGAGACTCTCCGGCAACCATGTCTCCTTCCCCTTGCAACACATAGTAAATTTCTTCTTCATTCGGGTGGCGGTGGGGAACATTGGTACCATCTGGATCAAATTCTATTACAAAAAGACTGTTTACCTGGTAAGCCACCGCCAACCGGTCCCTGTTACTTTCAGTGGTTCCCATCAATAACTTAAACCTGCTGGTGACCCCGTGGTTTAGCTGTTCCAGTGTTTGGAATTCGACCTGCTGCGCGCTTACAATTTCGAAGTCAGTTTTTTCAATTATTGTCTTTTCAGGTATTGTATAGCCCATAATAAGCAAATCGAGCTTATCCTGGGTAGTAGCAAAACTATGTGCGGTATAGGTCGGAATGTAAAAAAAATCATCTTTGGAAATTGAAAAGTTTTTCCCGTCGAAACTAAGTTTACCTGAACCCTCCAGTACATAATATACTATCTCTTCCCTACCATAATCAACTCGTTCGCTTTTTCCATTTGTCGTCAGTGAAAGCAAGGCGAATCTCTTAACCCCTTTTACCTTTTTAACGTCTTTGTCTCCAATCCCAAAAAATGGCTTATAACTGGCGGTTTCAGTGGAAGCCTCAGCTTTCACTTCGGTAAGCATATTTTTTGTCCTTTGGAGGTAATGTTGTGCCTGGGCCAGGTTTGCACACCACGTAAGTAAGCAAGCTAATGTACAGGTCTTTACCATTAATCCAGTAAACTCCGCATGAACTAATTTTGAAACTGATATCATAATCATGTGACTTAATTGATTATCGTTGATCAGGACTATCCTGATTAGCATAAACTCCTTCTTCATTAATATGCCACCAGGGGCCTGCCACTTTATAGCCTCCAATGAGTTGTCTGGCTCTGGCTTCCTGCATGGTCATGGGTTTGTCAAACATTGGAGTAGGATTGAAGAACCCAGGGTCATAGGTAAGGTATTTGGATTCCCTTAAGTGTTTTTGCAACACATCATCATCTATCTCAATTCCCAAACCAGGACTATCCGGTACCCGAATCACTCCACCTTGTTCAATGATAGGTTTGTGAATACCAGTTACCAGGTCTTGCCACCAGGGCATTTCCAGTGCATGGTTCTCAAGAGAAATAAATTCCTTTATCGTGGCACAGGTATGCACCATAGCCATGGTCCCTATAGGTGAACAAGCGCAGTGCATCATGGTTTCAACTCCAAACTGCCGTGCGTAATCTGCTATTTTCTTAGTCTCAATCATCCCACCTGATGTAAGCATATCCGGATGAATTATACTGACTGCTGCTTGTTCGATGAATGGCCTGAAACCTTCGAATCCAAAAATATCTTCAAAACCTAAGGTAGGAACAGGTGAACCCAGGGTGATGGCCTTGTTCAGGTTTATAGTATTGAAGTTGGCATAATGCACAACGTCCTCTATGTAGGCCAAAGCAAATCTTGAGTCAGCCATATATTTGCCAAGAGCTATACCAGTTTCTATGGTCATTGGCCCAAAGTGATCTGCCCCTAATTTAACCCTGTAACCTATCACATCCCTGACTTTTTCCACGTATTCACCCCAAATTTCCAGACCTTTGGCAGTGGGTAAACCTCCCGCAATCGCCCCCTCAATTCCTCTTAGCATTACCGGCCTCAGATCGGTTTTATAGTGCTGAAACCCCTTTTCGAGTCTTCTTTTCATCAACTCAGCCTGATTGTCAGGATTGTCAGCTGCGAAGGTATCGGCATAGACAGGTATTTCATCCCGGTACTTCTCACCCAGAAGTTGCCAACAGGGTTTGTCTAGCGCCTTACCAATAATGTCCATCAGGGCTATATCCACTGCGCTATACCCTCCTCCATATCTCCCGTGACCGGTAAGGTGTTTTATGCTGTCCAGAATGGCATAAATATTTAAAGGATCTCTCCCTACCAAAAAGGGCTTTAACATCAATGCCTGACTAATCCATCCTGCATCCCGCACCTCGCCAAGCCCTTCAATTCCCTGATTTGTGTAGATCTTAATGATAGGGTAATCATAGTTGGCAGCTACAGTAGCTCCGCGGATATCGGTTATCTTAAGATCTGTAGGGCGGGAATAGGTATCTGCTGGATTGAACGCCAGTCCACCACTTAACATGAATCCCGAAGAACCCATAAAAGAATTTTGTAAAAATGATTTTCTGTCCATAATTGTCATATTATAATTCAATAAGGTATTAATTCCCGTTCCATTTTCCAGTACAACCGTGAATCCTATTTTTTAGCTAAACATTTCACGCAGATTTATCAGTTTAAAGATTTGAAGCTTTCAATAACCATGTAGGCAGGTTTTTTATCAGCATCTGTTTCTGTTATTTATTTTCATCACCCTTTAAGTCTTCAATTGCCAAAGCGATGGCTTCCCTGTACTCCAGGATTAACTCTGGATCCTCAGGTGATCTCAAAGTATTTTCCAGTGTCTCCTGAACTTCGTAAGGATAAAGCTTCAGCATATACTGCTGCGTACTTAATAATCTTTGAGCTGCTTGTCTTTTTTTTATATCACCCTGAAAATCATCTAAAGTGGTCTTCAATATTTCAAGGTATTCGAAATCATCACTGCTGTCCCTGAATACTTCCAATCTCAGCGACGGATAGAATTCGCCGTTAAACCCAGGGTAGACTAATTGTCCTTCGCCGTGAAAATCATGAAAAGTACGTGAGTCCCAAGAGGTATTGGGCCACTTTACACTCATAGGCTGTCCCTTTTTCGTGTTTCGCCAAATATAACTGGTACTCCAATGCTCAAATCCATCCAAACCAAAGGCCCAGCAATACCATCCAATGGACCTTTGATAGATAGCGGGCCTGTCTATAAAGAGGTTAGGAGCATTGCCGCTGGCCAGTGTGCAGAAGTAAGACCACACCTCTTTCCCTTCTGCCTGAATTTCCGGGGCCTTAATGGAATGAAAAGGCATCCAGACGTCTATTAAATCAACCAGGCCAAACGGTCTGGAAATCTCGGGCTCATAAAACCTATAGGGATCGTGGTCCGCATCTACGAACAATTGAAGGTCAATATCATCTGCGATGCTTTTGATTTTTTCAGCCCGTTCCTTAACCCCGGTCCATTGCAAGACGGTAGGTTCGTCCCATAGTTCCACCAGGGCCAGATCGAGCCATCCCTTGCTTCTTAGAAAATCAGCGTATGCTTTAATCAATTGGTAATCACCCTCCAGTTCCTTAGGCTGGTATTCACCTTTCTTCATCTGTATCAGGGAGAATTTCGAAAGTCCGCGGTTGATACTAAACTCCAGTATCTGTTCAGAGGTACTAAAGTCATATTTGCCATTGGCAGGGGTTTTGTCAAGATAGTTCAGTCCGGCAAATGATGGATTTAGGTTATTCTCTAGTAGTAATTCACAGAAATTCAAATAGTATTCTACAGGTAGTTCCTCCAGGTTATAAAAATCAGCCAGCAACCCGATATCATCCCAGGTATGGGTCATCAGGCTCCTGCGGGTAGGTAGCCCAAAATCCCAAACCCGTAGATTTACGGTGGCAGTCCGTTCCCCCTGATCCGCCCGCACCGTTAGCGTAGCAGTATAATTACCTGCAATGGCATTTACCGGTATTTTCAAAGTAATCCACAAAGGCCGGCACAGATCATCCCTGTTAGTGAAACTTTCACCACTCTGCAAGGGAATCAAAGGATCTGGATGCCATCCCCGGTCATGACTGACATATCGTGACTGCCATTGAATGAGATTGTACTCAACCCGATAGAAATCACTTTCCAGGTTCAGTACTTTTCCCTGGTCATTTTCGAAGGGTGACATCTCCAGCTCAATTCCGGTAATGGTGGAGTCATAAGGTAGCAGTACCACCTGAAACGACTCGAATTCGTTCCTGGCTGCTGAAAGATTCAATGAAGATGATACCGGATCTGCATAATGGTGATCTTTTTTGACCTTATTCAGGGAATGGGTCAATGTTATCCCGTAACCTGAAGAGTTTTGATTACCACCCGGGGATGTATTCCTGGACCGATGATACAACCTGGAAACCTTCAGGTAAAGATCATCCAGTTTTTGTGATAAAATATCCCAACGCTGGTCTGACCAGTAGGCCTGTTTTTGATCC
>BQJT01000183.1 GCA_021604845.1 Cyclobacteriaceae bacterium | reverse complement strand
AACTCACCAACTCACCAACTCACCAATTCATCAACTCAGTAAATCACCAACTCACCAACTCAGTAACTCACCAATTCACCAACTCAGCAACTCACAAATTCACCAACTAAACCTACTCCCCATACGGAATCCAAATATTCTTCACCTGCGTAGCCTGCCTTAAAAATTCTGCACCTGCTCCCTGTTCCTGCTTGCGCCAGTCCCGGTACCTGCCTCGGCTGACCCAGGTACGTTTCATGTTTTCCGCGGAAAGTTCCTCCACCTGCTTGCTGCCTGCCTGATCCCCGAAATACCATAGCCCCTCCACATCGTCATGCGCCGCCACCGTGGGTAACAGCTCGGCCTTTTTGCCGGTGATGATATTGATTACGCCACCCGGCAGGTCGGAGGTCTCTAGCACCTGGTACAGATCGGTGGCGCTTAATGGCCAGCGCTCCGATGGGATCACCACCGCGGTATTACCCATGGTAATGACTGGCATTACCGTTGATATCAACCCCAGCAATGGGAATTCATCTGGACAAATAACACCCATCACCCCGATGGGTTCGGGCATGGCCAGGGTGACATTTCGATAAATGGTGGAGTGCACCTGTCCGTCGTACTTATCCGCCTGGGCTGCATAGTAAAAAATCCGTTGAATGGACAGGTTAATTTCCTCCTGGGCGTCTTTTTGTTTTACCCCTGTCATCAACCGGATCCGCGAGGCAAATTCCTGTTCCCGCGCCTGTAGATTTTCCGCCAGGTAGTACAATACCTGGGCCCGGTGGTGACCGGTTTTTTCTGCCCACGAACTCGAGGCTTTATGTGCAGATTCCACTGCATTGCGGATGTCTTTGCGGTTGCCTAGCCCTACCTGACCGATCAGTCGCTGTTGATTGTAGACCGGCATGCTGTATCCTCCATCTGGCCGGACTTGTTTACCCCCGATATAGAGTTTGGCGGTGCGATCGATGGCTGGAGATAATGGTTCGCCGGTTTCAGCATATGGTGAGGGCGTGCTGTCTGCTAGATTGAGTTTATCACTTTCTTGACTGCCAACTGCCGACTGCGCACTGTTGCTCTTGCTGCTATAATACACCGGTTTAGCAGCAAACTGATTCTCAATCTTGGGTTTAAGGTACTCGAATAGTCCTTCTTTGCCGCCTTCTCGGCCAAAGCCCGATTCGCGATAACCGCCAAACCCTGAAGCTGCGTCGAATACGTTGGTACAATTGTTCCAAACCGTGCCTGCCTTGATCCTGGGCGCTACTTCCAAGGCCAGGTTTATATTTTCTGTCCAGATACTGGCTGACAGTCCGTAACGGGTATTATTGGCCAGTTTCACCGCTTCCTGATGGGTTCTGAAGGTCATTGCCACCAGTACCGGACCAAAGATTTCCTGTTGACTGATGGTGCTTGCCGGCGCAACCTCGGTAAAAAGGGTAGGGGGGTAAAAATAACCGTCGGTGGGGCAAGCCCAGGATGGCTGCCACAGGGTTGCTCCTTCCTCAACCCCCTGTTTAACCAGCCTGGTAATGGTTTCAAGCTGTTCCGGTGCCACGATAGCCCCGATGTCGTTGGCTTTATCCAGTGAATCTCCCACCCGAAGTTTTTCCATGCGGGCCCTGATTTTTCCATACAGCTTTTTAGCTATTCCTTCCTGTACCAGCAGCCGGGATCCGGCACAGCATACCTGTCCCTGATTAAACCAAATAGCATCTACTATGCCTTCCACCACACTGTCCAGGTCGGCATCCTCGAATACCAGAAACGGTGATTTTCCGCCCAATTCCAGCGAGATCTTTTTTTCGCTTCCGGCAGTTTTTTGCCGGATTATTCTCCCCACTTCGGTAGATCCGGTAAAGGCAATCTTGTTAATTTCAGGGTGTTCAACCAAAAATGATCCCGTTTCGCCGTCGCCGCTAATGATGTTCACCACCCCCGCTGGAAGATTTACCTGGTGGCAGATTTCGGCAAACAGAAATGCCGTCAGGGAGGTGTATTCTGCTGGCTTTAGCACTACCGTATTGCCCATGGCTATGGCCGGTGCTACTTTCCAGGCCAGCATCAGCAGTGGAAAATTCCAGGGGATGATTTGTCCAACCACCCCGATTTCCTGGTAATCTTTTAACTCGGAGTCCATCAACTGGGCCCATCCGGCGTGATGATAAAAATGCCTGGCGGCCAGCGGGATGTCGATGTCCCTGGATTCTCTGATGGTTTTACCATTGTCCAGCGATTCCAGTACGGAGAAAAGCCGGGCGTTTTTTTGTATTTGCCGGGCAATGGCATACAGATACCGGGCTCTTTGATGGGGACTTGTTTTTGACCAGCCCGGAAGCGCTTTTCTGGCTGCCTTAACTGATTTATTCACATCTGCTTTACCTCCCCAGGGAATTTGCGCCAGCGGTTGCCTGGTACAGGGATTAATACTGTCAAAATACTTTTTGGATAATGGCGTCTGCCACTTGCCATCGATGTAGAACTTGAATTTTTGGTGGCCTTTGATCCATTCGTGCGCTGTCTCGCTGCTTTCTGTAGCGGGGCCGTATTTCATGGACTCGAAAATTTCTTTTACAGACATAAATTTTGCAGTTAAGCCATGGGATGTCTATGGGCGGCGGAATACCTTCCGGTGACATGATGCTCGAGCTGCCTTTCAATATCACCCAACAGGCCGCTGGCACCGAATCTCAGCCATTGCCCGTTGAGCCACATATTTCCCAATTCCTCTTTGATTAATATCAACCATTCCAATGCCTGCTTGGTGGTGCGTATGCCTCCCGCGGGTTTAAAACCAACCTGGTACCCGGTGCGTTCATGAAAATCCCGGATTGCCCTGGTCATCACCAATCCAACCGGTAATGTGGCATTTACCGGCTCTTTGCCGGTGCTGGTCTTAATAAAATCCGCACCACCCATCATACAGACCTGGCTGGCTTTGGCTACCTTGGTAAGGGTACTCAGTTCGCCGGTTGCCAGAATGGTCTTCATATGCGCATCGCCGCAGGCTTCCCGGAATGCCCGCACTTCATGGTATAGGCCTTTCCAGTCCCCGGTGAGCACTTTTGACCTGCTGATTACAATATCAACCTCCTGGGCCCCGGCTTTAACCGATGCCCTGATTTGACTTAATTTTTGTGCCTGGGTAATTTGCCCAGCGGGAAAACCCGTGGATACCGCAGCAATGGGTATGCCTGTACCTTCCAACGCCTGCCTGGCGGTTCTGATCAGATTATGGTAAACACATACGGCACCCACCTTGATCTGGTGGTCCTGCATATCCAAAGATTCCAATAAATCCTGTCGAAGGGGTTGTTTGGCTTTGGCACAGAGTCGGATAACATTACCCGGGGTGTCGTCACCTGAGAGGGTGGTAAGGTCTATACAGGTAATTGCCCTCAGCAGCCAGGCTGCCTGCCAGTCTTTTTTCACTGATCTTCTTGTTCCCAGCGTAGCAGCCCTTCTTTCTACTGCACTTTTGTTTATACTGATGCCTGCCAGCAGGTCCGCATCGAAATCAGTGCCGGGATTTCGATTATCCTCTTTTTTTGTATTGGTAAGATCAGCGCTTTTAATGGCCATAGTAAGTCAACAGGGCAGGAGTTGGTGAATTGGATTGCCCGGTTCGGAATATAATAAAATACCGCCGATCTCAATTAACCATTTGCAAATCATTTAGCTTTAAACCGCGGTAGTCCTTAATGAATCTAAGGATGTGAGGAAAATGGGCAAACTCCGGTTGCTGATGGGTAGTGGTAACTACGATCGCCGGGCAGCCCGCATTCAGCGCCGTTTCTGCCCCCACCACGCTGTCTTCAAACACCACACAATTTTCAATGGGTACCCCTAAGTTCCTGGCGCTGTCAGTGAATATCTGGGGATCTGGTTTGCCTCTGGAAACATTCCCGGAATGCAGTATTGAGCTGAAATACTTCCTGATATCTAAATTGTCCAATACAAAATCCACATTTTCAGCAGGGGCAGCAGTGCCTAATGCCATTGGGATTCCGGCACCATCGATTTCCTGCAAAAATTCCTGCAGGCCTTCAATGAGTTTAAGATCCTGTTTGAAAATATTCCGGTATTCGAGTTCCTTATCCCAGGATATTTGGGCTCTTTCCTCTTCAGTAAAGCGGTCCCCGAACAATCGCATCACGATCTCCTCATTGATACCGTGAATCTGCTCCATCACTTCTTCCAGGGTCATTTCCATTCCCAGGGTGGCCAGCTTTCTCTGCCAGGCACGGTGATGGATCATCATGTTGTCTACCATGGTACCGTCCAGATCAAAAATTATTCCTTTCATAGTTTATTTAAAGCAACAGCATACAGCATACAGCATACAGCATACAGGCTGCAAACTTAGCTCTTGTATTTCTAAATCAAACCCCTAAATTGTGTCTTTTTAATTAACAAATCTTTAATGAAGATATTTCGTTGGTCAGTCACCGTTGCCCTGGCAGGGTTTCTATTCGGCTTTGATACTGCGGTGATTTCAGGAGCTGACCAGCCCATCCAAAAGCTTTGGCAACTAAGTGATTTGTTCCATGGAACCTTTATTATGTCCATGGCTTTGTGGGGTACGGTGATCGGCGCCATGTTTGGCGGCATACCCTGCAACACCTACGGCCGCAAAAATACTTTAATTGGCATTGGGGTACTCTATCTGGTTTCAGCCCTGGGATCCGCACTTGCTCCGGACCCCTACACCTTTTCTATCATGAGATTTATCGGTGGACTGGGAGTCGGCGCTTCCTCTGTGGCTGCTCCAATTTATATCTCCGAGATCGCTCCCAAGGAAAAAAGGGGGCGTTTGGTGGTGTTGTATCAGTTTATGCTGGTGCTGGGGATTTTTGTGGCCTATGCCTCAAACTGGCTGATTGGTGATACGGGCCCAAATGCCTGGCGTTTTATGCTGGGAGCAGAGATTATTCCTGCTGCACTTTATTTTGCCATGATATTTACGGTTTCTGAAAGCCCGCGGTGGCTGATGGTTTATAAGCACGACGCTACTGCTGCCAGGAAATTATTGATGGAATTAAACCCCGATCGAAATCCCGATGAATTACTGGAAGAAATTCAACACTCCGAAACTGAAACCACCAGCAAGTCCCTTTGGTCATCCAGGTACAAGACAGTTATTATGCTGGCTTTTGCGGTGGCATTTTTCAACCAGTTATCCGGCATTAATTTCGTAATCTACTATGCACCAAGGATTTTAGAGGCCACGGGTGCGGGTGCCAGTGCCGCTTTATTCACTACTGCCGGTATTGGACTGATCAATATTGTTTTTACCATGCTTGGTATGTACCTGATTGACAGGTCGGGAAGGAGGACACTGTTAATCATTGGATCAATTGGTTATATCGTATCGCTGTCATTCGTAGCCCGGGCTTTTTATACGGAAGTATTTACCGGGGTTCCCATTTTACTGATCGTTTTCGTGGCAGCTCATGCTATAGGGCAGGGGGCGATAATCTGGGTCTATATTTCCGAGATCTTTCCGAACCAGCTGCGGGCCAGCGGTCAGGCTTTTGGTTGTTCGGTACATTGGGTATTGGCAGCGATTATTACTTTGGTGATGCCCCATGTGTTAAATACATTTTCCGGGGGTCCCATCTTTGCGTTCTTCGCAATAATGATGGTATTGCAACTATTGTTCTCTCTGTTTGTGATGCCTGAAACCAAAGGTATTTCATTGGAAGATCTACAGAAGAAGCTGGTAAAATAATGCCGCATTGATATAGTAAACCGACAACAATATGGAGTTTAATTCTCTTGATTATGGAATTTTTATCGCCTATGGCTGCCTGATTATAGGTATTGGCCTTTGGGTCTCCAGGAAAGGCGAAAAAACCACCGAAGATTATTTTCTGGCCAGCAAATCCCTGCCCTGGTGGGCCATCGGGGCCTCATTGATTGCCGCCAATATCAGCGCCGAACAATTTATTGGCATGTCCGGCTCCGGGTTTGCCATTGGGTTGGCCATTGCATCCTACGAATGGATGGCAGCTTTAACCCTGTTAATTGTTGGCAAGTACTTTCTACCGGTATTCATCAAACAGGAACTGTATACCATTCCTGAGTTTATTGAAAAAAGATATAGCACCAATCTGAAGACCATACTGGCGATATTTTGGATTGCCCTTTATGTATTTGTTAACCTCACCACGGTGCTGTACCTGGGCGCTACTGCTCTGGACACCATTATCGGCGGCGGTGATGGATCTATCTTGATAATAAGCATCGTTGGCCTGGCTTTATTTGCCGCAGCATACTCGCTGTGGGGCGGACTGGCCGCGGTAGCCTGGACCGATGTGGTACAGGTAGTGCTGCTGATCTTTGGTGGGCTGATTACTACCTTGATTGCTTTGGCCCATGTCAGCCCGGATGGCACCATTATAGGTGGACTTTCCTATATCTACCAGGTGGTTCCCGAGAAATTTTCAATGATCCTCGAAAAAGGTGAGATCATAACCCCCAACGGTAAGGATGCCTGGCTGGACCTTCCTGGCCTGGCAGTGTTAGTGGGTGGAATGTGGGTAGCGAATCTCTATTACTGGGGTTTTAATCAATATATCATTCAGCGGACACTGGCGGCAAAAAGTTTACAGGAAGCCCAAAACGGTATTGCCTTTGCTGCTTTCTTAAAACTGCTTATTCCATTAATCGTGGTGGTACCCGGGATTATCGCCTATGTGCTCAATGCAGGACCTGACGGCGTGGTTAGTGCCGGATCGGTGGATCCCACCTTTCTGGGAGAGCAGAATAATATTATTAACGACAATGCTGCCCCCTGGCTGATTGGAAATTTTGTACCCTCAGGTTTGAAGGGATTGGTATTGGCAGCATTAGCGGCAGCAATTGTAAGTTCACTGGCCTCCATGCTAAATTCCACCGCCACTATTTTCACCATGGATATCTATCAGCCCTATTTCAATAAGCAAGCCTCCCAAAGCCGGCTGGTTAATGTAGGCCGTCTGACCGCTGGCGTGGCCTTGATCATAGCGATTTTTCTGGCGCCCCAACTGAAAAATCTGGGACAGGTATTTCAGTTTATACAAGAGTATACCGGGGTAGTGAGCCCGGGTATTCTGGCAGTATTCCTGTTAGGCCTTTTCTGGAAAAAGACCACCAATAACGCAGCCATCTGGGGGGTAGTGCTATCGATACCGATCGCATTGTACTTTAAAATAGCCCCTAAGGGTTGGTCCGATGCCCTGTTCTTTATCAACATGCCGTTTATGGATCAGATGTTCTGGACACTTATTCTTACCGCTGCAATCATGATATTGATCAGTTACCTGGAAAACAAAGGCGCAGATCATGAGAAGGGCATTGATGTGTCCCGCCAATTGTTTGCTACCAAAGCCAGTTTTAATATCAGTGCGTTCATAATCCTGACCATTCTGACTTTGTTGTACACGGTTTTTTGGTGAAAAACAGGTTTGAGCAACAGTAAGAGCATAAAGGGAGTTTCAGCAACAGGAGCAGTTTTGGGCATACTGCAATAAAAAGTAGAGAAACCGGCTTGCACTATGGCTCGTCATAATCCTTATTTACTAATTTCCAATTCTTAATTGAATTGCATTTGTAATTATAATCACACTTCAATTATATTGCCGTTCGGTTCTACCATACCCAAACCACTTATTGAGAATTTAACAAACTAGTAGATGAAAAAAGTAGTGACTTTCGGGGAGATCATGTTGCGGTTGGCGCCTCCCGGTTTTTTGAGATTTTCCCAAACCGATTCCTTCGAAGTGATTTACGGCGGCGGGGAAAGTAATGTTGCAGTCTCTTTAGCAAACTACGGCATTCCGGTTGATTTTGTAACCAGGCTTCCCAATAATGATATTGGCAAATGTGCCTTAATGGAGATGAGAAAAAGAGGGGTGGGCACCGAGCATATCCTGTTTGGAGGTGATCGATTAGGTATCTACTTTTTGGAGACCGGAGCGGTTTCCCGTGGTAGTAAGGTAGTATACGACCGGGATCACTCATCGATCTGTACCATTGAAAAAGGGATGGTCGACTGGGAAAAAGTATTCCACGGGGCCGGATGGTTTCACTGGACCGGTATTACTCCCGCCATCTCTCAGGGCGCTGCGGATGTTTGCCTGGAAGCCATTCAGGCAGCCAGTGAACTGGGTATTACTGTTTCTACTGATCTCAACTACCGCAAAAAACTGTGGAACTACGGTAAAACTCCTGGCGAGATCATGCCCGACCTGGTAGCAGGTTGCGATGTGATTTTGGGTAATGAAGAAGATGCAGAAAAACACTTTGATATTCACCCGGATGAAGTGGATGTAACCAAAGGTGAAAGCATGGATGCCCAGGCCTATATTTCGGTTTGTAAAAAATTGATGGAGCGTTTCCCCAAAGCCAAGAAGGTTATTGTTACTCTCAGGGGTTCAATAAGTGCTTCACATAACACCTGGTCTGGCGTACTGTATAACGGTAAGGATTTCTTTAATGCAGCAACCTACCAGATAACCCACATTGTAGACCGCGTTGGCGGTGGAGATTCGTTTATGGGTGGATTGATCTACGGGTTGTTGAACTACCCCGACGATGATCAGAAAGCTTTGGATTATGCGGTAGCAGCCTCGTGTCTAAAACACACCATCTATGGTGACGCCAATCAAGTTACCATCGACGAAGTAGAAAAATTAATGGGAGGTGATGCCTCCGGTAGAGTAAGCAGATAATTACCAATGGCCAGATTTAGTAGAGTTGATGTATACCTGACAATGAAGGAAACCGGACTGGTTCCTTTATTTTATCACCCCGATGTTGAATTAGGGAAAAAAGTACTCACCGCCTGTTATAAAGGCGGTGCCCGTTTGCTCGAGTTTACCAACCGGGGAGACTATGCCCACGAGGTTTTTGCTGAGTTGAACAAGTTTGCCAGCAAGGAATTGCCCGAATTGATCATGGGGGTAGGATCGGTAACTGACGCCGCTGCTGCTTCACTTTATATGCAATTAGGCGCCAATTTCGTGGTTACGCCACTACTGAGGGAAGATATCGCATTGGTGTGTAATCGGAAGAAGGTAATGTTCTCACCCGGTTGTGGAACGCTGGCAGAGATTGCCCGCGCCGAAGAACTGGGCTGTGAGGTTGTTAAATTGTTTCCCGGTGGGACCTATGGCCCCGGATTCGTTAAAGCGATCAAAGGGCCTTGTCCGTGGACCAATATTATGCCAACCGGTGGCGTTTCCCCGGATGAAACCAACCTCAAAGGCTGGTTCGACGCGGGTGTAACCTGCGTGGGAATGGGATCACAAATGATTACCAAGCAGTTTCTGGCAGATGGTGATTTCGACGGACTGCAGAAACTGGTTGCTTCTACTTTGCAAACCATTAAAGACATACGGTCCAAATAGTTATCAAGGGCTGCATTATCTGCATTCGGTAGGTTTGTCGGGAAGAATGATAGGGATGCCCGAACCTTGATGAAAGATTGTATTCCACAAAATCTTGAGTTTTAATTCATCAGAATCAGCGTATGGTCTTACCCCGGAGGATTTCGTTCAGTTAAAAAGTATTGGGATCACAGCGGGGGAAGTAAACCGCCAATTGGAACGGCTGCCACAGGGGTTCCCACCGCTGCATATTGACCGGCCGGCATTATTAGGTGATGGTGTTAAGCAGCTGGCACAAAATGAACTGGAGGCACTGGGTAAATGCTATCAGCAAGCGATAATTGATGGTATTGAAATTTACAAGTTTGTACCGGCGTCCGGGGCTGCCAGCCGGATGTTCAAAAATTTGCTGGCATATCTTAATGGAGATCAGGGTCATTATTCCGAAGTCCGGAAGTTCTGCCATAATATCCACCGTTTTGCCTTTGCCGGCCAACTGGAAGCATCTTGTCCCGACCTGGAAACATTAATCCAAAACAAGCAATACCACTCCATCCTTGAACAATTATTAACCGCTGACGGATTGAATTATCA
>BQJT01000182.1 GCA_021604845.1 Cyclobacteriaceae bacterium | reverse complement strand
AGTAGCTTGTGACAGGGGCAATTCGTCCACCAGATCACCGCATATACAACGGTTAGCTGTTAGTATTTGTTCAAGAATGGCAATTCTGGCTGGATGGCCTAGTGCTTTGGCTAAAGTGGCCAGTTTATTCTGCTGACTGGTAAAGTTTTCGGTTTTAGTTACGCCCATAGTTTCAACTTGTATATTGCAATATAACGATTAAATAAATAAATTTGTTACGCTCCGGGGTAAATAAATTACAATTAATTACAGGATAACGGTTCTACCTGTCCTGTAACTTTCATCGGCTGCCAGTACGATTCTTAAGGTATTAATCGCATCGTCGAGATGTGGAATCAAATCCAGATCTTCCCGGATGGCTTTAAGAAAAAATTGCTGTTCCAGATCGCATAACCCCTGATGATCGGGTTCATTGGTAGTATCAAGCAGTTGATCCTGCTTTGTAAACGCACCATTAGCATCGGTATCTGCATGATGCAACAGTAACGCATTGGTTGCTGAATGTCCATCGACATTATCCGAGCTCACATCGTCACGATCCGGGTTCTTGTCCACAATGCTGACAGATCCCTTTGGCCCGATTACATCTTTAACAAAATACGCTGTTTCACTCATCATTGGACCCCAACCAGCTTCATACCATCCCACGGAACCGTCATCAAATCGTACCTGAAGCTGGCCGTAATTATACATGCCTTCTTTAAGTTCATCCGTTAATCTGGCGCCAATTGCACTTACAGATACAGGCTTAGCCTGGGTCATCAGGCACATTACATCAACATAATGAACCCCGCAGTCCACTATAGGTGACATTGAATTCATTAGATTTTTATGTACTTCCCAGGTGGAACCGTGGCTTTGTTGGTTTAGGTTCATGCGCATTACCAACGGTTTACCCAGTCCATGAGCAATTTCAATGAAATTTATCCAGGTAGGGTGAACTCTTAGAATATAACCTATCAGCAGCTTTTTCTGATATTTTTGAACAAGCTGTTTGATTTTCTGACATTCTTCAACAGTATTTGCCAACGGTTTTTCAACGAAAACATGGGCTCCGCTCTCCAGGGCAAATCTTACATATTCGGCATGGGTATCGGGATAGGTGTTTATCGAAACTGCCTGGGGCTTGGTTTCTTGCAATGCCTGTTGATAATCGCCGAATTCAGGGTAGCCACCCAATTCTTTTGATAATTTTGACCTGCTTTCAGGACCACGACTAACCAGACCAACAATATTGAATTCCGGCATTTTGTGATAGGCACGTGCATGGGATGCTCCCATATTGCCACAACCAACCACCAATACACTAACAGGTTCTTGCATAAACTAATTTATAACTTAAAAATGCGATCCATTCTTTCTGATATTTCACGGAGCCTTTCCCGGTCCCCACCTGGTACCTCAGCTGAGCCCCAACCAGAATAGGACACATTTTTAAGTGCTTTGTTTACCTTGCTCCAGTCGCTGTCACCATCACCGAGTTTCACATCAAAACCTTTCCAGATCCCTTCATTTGACTGCTTTTCCCTGCTGTACTCTTTTACATCGATTTTCAATATCCTGCTTCCCAGAATGCGAATCCATTGATCAGGCCATCCGTAGCGAATGATGTTACCTACGTCAAAGTACCAGCCAATCATCTCATTGTCGAACTGATCAATATAGCGAGCCGCTTCCAAGGGACTTATTAGGAAATTATTCCATACATTTTCAATGGCAATCTTTACCCCGGTCTCTTCAGCGGCCGGAAGCATCTTGCGGATTTCCTCCGTAGATCGCTCCCATGCCTGGTCATAGCCAACGGATTCGTTTACCACTGCCGGAACTAATAACACGGTGGTTCCGCCATATCTCTTACACATATGAAGTGCATCGATCATGGATTCAGTACAGGCATCCCGCACCGCAGGGTCCGGGTCTGACAACGGTTTTTCCCAATGCAGCGAGTTAACCAGCCCGGGTATTTCAAGCCCTGTTTGTTGTTTAGCTTCGAGGATTTCGCTTTCATTAAGCTGGTGGGGGCTATCCAGTTCAATTCCATCGAATCCAAGTTCTTTGATCAGCCTGAACTTCTCCAGTATAGACAGATCTTCTTTGATCATGCCAAATTTTAGACTCTTTTTGTTAAGAGGAGGAGGAGGATTGCTAAAAGCGAAATTAGGAGCCAGACTGATAGCACCTGCGCCCATCAGCGTACTTTTGGTAAAATAACGTCTTAGCATATCAGGTAAACTTGGTTATACCAGGTTTAGCAACGGCTTGCAGCGGCCATTCAAGATCCCAGGTGAATTGATCCAGTTCCGGTCCAAGAACCTCCTGCGAGTTAAAGGCTTCATCCCAGGTTAAACTTTGTCCGGTGTAGGCAACCATTCTACCCCAGATGCCAAGCATGGTGCTGTTGGCCATTCTGATCCCATCATTAAAAGGTTCGCCTTTTCTGATTGAAGCAAATAAGGTATTATGTTCGTTCTGATACATATTGGATTTCTCTCCATCCCACTTCCAATGCTCCTTTCCGGTTATTTCATGTTTTCTAAACACATCGATATAACACCTTCCTTCCGTACCAAGCATATCAAGATGATAGTTTCGAGAACAATCCTTCTGTTGCCGACTAAAATGGAAACCCTTTTTACCGTCAGGGTATTCGAATACTACTGCGAAATGGTCGTAAATGTTTCCGAATTGAGGTTCGGTACGACTTTGTCTTCCTCCCGTACCAACTGCCCTCTCAGGTAATTGATCTCCGAAAGCCCAGGACATTAAATCTATACTGTGTATGGCTTGCTCTATAATGTGATCACCTGACATCCAGTTGTAATAGAGCCAGTTTCTCATTTCAAATTCAAAATCCGACCAGTCAGGTTGTCGTTCATGAAACCAAAGTGCTCCGGTATTGTAGGTGTTGTAAACTGATTGAATATCTCCAATAGCACCATCACTTAATTTTTTGTAGGTGTCGATTTTTGGAACATCATGCCTCCAACAAAATCCGGACATCATCGCCAAACCATTTTCCTTAGCTTTTTTGGCAGTTTCTATCACCCTGCGTATTCCCGGGGCATCCACCGCTACTGGTTTTTCAGTAAAAATATGCTTACCCGCGGCCACAGCTGCTTCCAGATGACCTGGTCTGAAATTCGGGGGTGTAGCCAGAATTACCACATCCACATCAGATTCAAGCACTTTTTTGTAGCTGTCAAAGCCTATAAATTTGTGGTCTTCATCGACCATAAGTTTGTCAGGATTTTCCAGTTTTAGATTTTCGTATGACTTATCCAAACGGTCCTGGAAAATATCTGCCATGGCAGTAATCATTACATTGGGGTCCGCCATGGATGCCTGATAGGCTGCTCCGGTACCGCGTCCACCGCATCCAATCAGGCCAATCTTCAATGTGTCGTTATTTAAATTCTTAAAGATTCGTGGCTTAGCTGAAAGGATGTTAAAACCCAGGGTTGAGGTAAGCGCTGCAGTGCTGGATTTTTTTATAAAATTTCTTCGGGATTCGTTTGGCATGCTCATAGTCTAACAATTTTTTGGAACCCAAAAGTTACTGGTTTTTTCGGATATATGCTCGAAACAGGATCAAAATATGGAGCTTCAGCACGGCGATATTTAATTCTGCAACAGGGTTGCTTGATACTTTTTCAAAAGTTTTTTTCGGTGCGTTTTCGAAACCAGGCCAATGGTAGTCGCCAATGCATCCGCGATGGTGGCATTCATTGCCATAATCGTAAATATTTCGCTGTTCTGTAATCCTATTCCCTTGACCGGATCAACAATGTGCGAATATCGTTTTCCATTCCATTTCAGTCTTTTATAACTATCCCCTGAGCTGGCAATTGCTACCGGAGGAACCACTTCAATGGGCCTTCCACCATGATCTTTAATTTTCCAACTTCCCCCAATGGGTGGATTTTTATTAATGTACAGGTCGCCTCCGCCGTCGATCAGTACATACTGGATGCCCTCATTTGAGAGTACACGGAAGGCCTGATCAATGGCGTATCCTTTGGCAATTCCACCAAAATCCAATTTCATTCCAGGTTTTTTCAGTTTTATCTGTTGTTTTCCAGGGTATAACTTGATCCAACGATAATTAACCAACTCAACAGCTTGCCGGATTTTATTGCTATCCGGAAATTGATGTTGTCTAATGGCCCTGCGCCATAGCTTAGTCAAAGGACCGATGGAAATATCAAATGCACCCCGGCTGTGCCTGGAAATTTGCTTCGATAACTTTACCAGGTTCCAAAGGTCCTCACCCACTTTTACTTTTTGCCCGGCGCTCTGGGCAAGTCGACTGGCTTCACTTTCCTGGTCAAAGTCACTGAATACCCGATTCAGTTGGTGCACTTTTCCGAAAGCCAATTTGCTGGCACGGTCGGCTTTGTCATTTGATTCTGCGTAGAACGTTAGCTTAAACATGGTACCCATTACCATTTCAGAATATTCGTATCTGATCAGGCTGTCCTGGGCAAATGCAGTACTGGTTAAAAGGAAAATTGTAGCAGAAAGCAGCACCCAATATACTTTCCGATGTGGTTGTTGGTTAATCACCCAAAACCAATGCCCAAAATGCATCCTGTTCTTCCTGGGAGGGTTGATTATATGGTTTCACCAACCTGAATCCTACGAAAGGTGAGTCAGTATTCCACCAGAAACTTTTGGGGATTTGCGGGTCTCTTTCTTTCCATTTTTTACTGGACTCAATTCTACAGGTACAACTTAAATCTTCAGGGTCATTGTCCCAGGAGCCACCACGAACCGTTCTTGGATGAAGACTGGTTGGTATGATCCAGGGATTCACTTTATCCATGGATGCCAACTGCTCATAGGCATTTTCCTGGTATTGATCCAGAGTCCATTCGGATACATTCCCAAGCATATCGTACAAACCCCATGGGTTTGCCTGCTTCTCACCAGGTTTGTGATACACTTCGTCGCTGTTTTCATAGTGCCAGCCGTGGTTATCAAGTTGTGTGGAATCCTCTCCAAAATAGTGGGTCGCGTTTGTCCCTGCTTTACAGGCATATTCCCATTCTGCCTCAGTGGGAAGCCTGTAAAATTCTCCGGTTTTCTGGCTTATCCATTTGCAGAACTGCAGCGCCGCAAATTGTGTCATACTGACTGCGGGAAATCCATCCTTCCCCATGCCAAAAGTGGGATCTTCATAGGGCGGACTGGGTCTGGCGAAAGCATCTGCATCCCATTCAACGCTGTCTGAGGGAGGTAAATCAAGCGCTTTATCTCTGAATACATTGTATTCCTGAAAAGTTACTTCATAAGTACCAATCCAAAAAGAATCTACTGCTACTTCGAACTGCGGTCCTTCATCCGGTCGATTATCTGTCTGGCTTTCAGGGTTGCCCATAAGATACTTGCCCCCCGGAATTAAAGTCATACTAAACCCCACGTTTGTACCCGGGATATAAACTGAATCTGTATCTACCTGCATGGTAGATTGGCCATTTAATAATACCGGGAGTACCGCCAGTATTGCTATCAGGAATTTGTATTTCATTTTTTAAGATATTGAAACTCGTAACTTACCACTACTTCATCATTGGTTTGGATCTGACCGAACATAGCAGAAGGTGGCGCCATGCCAAAATCGCTCATCTGCAAGTTCTTATTTCCACGGATTACCAATTTGTCGCCTTCTAAGGTAGCTATGCATTCTATTGTTATTGAGTTGCTGGTTCCGGCCATTGTCAATGTTCCACTGGAGCTGATAGTATAAACATTCTTTTCTCCGGTGCTGTTTACGCTGGCGGGAGAAGTCTGTTGGTATTGAACAAAAGGATGTTCAGGAGCTTTAAATGCTTCAGTAATTTTACTGTTCATACTGGAACCTCTGCCTCCATCCATGCCCTCTACGGGAACCTTAAAGGTAAACTGCTGAATTTGCCCAGGACTGTCAGGATCAAAGTTTAATTGTTTTGGAACCTCCTGAACCTCCGCACAGCTAACAGTCCAATCATGCAATGTCGAAGTTCCGGTGATGGTGACATTCGGCGGGGTGTTGCTGTCTAACTCCCATTGCTGAGATGAAACCGGTTGATAACATAGCAGGAAAAAGACAATTCCAATTATGTGCTTAATAGAATGCATGGACATGTTCGGTTTGTTATATATGGCTGGTTTTAATTTGTTAGTCGCAATAACTCTGCCAATATGCCTGGCCAAAGGAAACAACGAATATATAGACAAGTGTCAGACTTTGCAAGTTAAGTACCGAGCATAATTAGGTCGGTTGGATTAATGTTGAATATTATGTAACTTTCTTTAGACCACTTATCTACTTTTCAAACCCATGAAGACCATCAAGTTTATCCCTTTCTCAATACTTTTGCTATTTCCCCTGCTATCGATTGCCCAGGATGCCCAGTCCATCCTAAGGATGATGCATGAAAAGCAGCAACAACGATGGCAGGGAGTGGAAAACTACACGGTGACTACGTCTATGGAAGCTGCAATGGGAATGCAAACCATGGTATATAATGAGCGAATTACAGTGGATGAAACAGTAACCTTCCGGCAAATTCCAAAACCAATTTATGAACGTGACATGCAAATTCAGGCAGGGTTCCCGCCTCCTGAAGAAGTTTCAGCGGAAATGGCAAAAGCTCTGAAAATAGCCGCTCCGCACATGAATCAAGGAGGACCGGCTAGCCTTTTCCAGCTGGATTGGGACCAAATGATTGCGTTTGCAGAAGCGGGTGCGGTTGCGTACGACAGTATCAGCGACGGTACAGAAGAAGCATCAATTGAGGTTAAGCATCAGAGAATGTTACTGGAGAAGGCCAGGTTGGAGGGGATAGAAAAGGTGGTAGCTACTTCCGACAATAACAACCGCTCACCGCAAACCAGAGAAGCCTATCACATAATAGCAGATGATTTAAACGAGATCGAGTTGGAGCAGCCGAAAGATGGTGGAGAATATCAGCTTAATTCAGTGAACTGGTGGGTTGATACCAAGGAGTATGTGCTTTTGGCATTTGAAATGAATGGCGAGGTTGAAAAAGATAGAAACCGAACACCAATTAGCATCAGTGGTAAAAATCTTAATTACCAGCAGGTGGGGCCTCTATATGAGCCATTTACAAATATCTACCAAATCAGCGGTATCATGGAGGGTATGAGTGATAAGGACAGGAAGAAAATGGAAAAGGCAAAAGCGGATATGGCCAAGCAAAAGGCTGAGTTCGACAAAATGCCCGCTGACCAGCAAGCAATGATAAAGAAAATGATGGGGAATAAGTTCGAGGAAATGGAAAATATGATGCATTCGGATAATTTCGAAACCAGAATGGACGTAGTGGGAATTGCCATTAATGAAGGCCCACCTGCGGTTTACGGTCTGGGATCGGTAGATTTCCAACCTGCATTGACCATTGCCATGGAAGGAGTAAGTGGAGACGGAGCTTTGGTGGCGCAGATTGATATTTCGGTTGGCCCATTAGCTGAAATGGGAGCGTTGAAATTGAGACTAGAAGGAGATGGTGCCTGGCCAATGCCAGGAGAATCCATACAAATAAAGAACGCATCAGGAAATTTGGAACACAACAATACTACAGTTAAAGTAATCGGCGCCACCGGTAGCATTACTGTTGACTATCGCAGTGAAACCCATATTCGGGGCACCTATACGGTTGATCTGAATATTGCCGGCGGTACACTTCCAACCATAAATGGCGAGTTTAAAAGCCCGCCACCACTTGGTCCAGGCCAGGCGCCGATAGGCAGTCCTATTCCGGCTGGTTTGTTCGGTGGGATGGAATAAATTTTAAAAATCATACCATTAAACCAACCAAATTGCAGAAATAAGGGTCTTATAGAGAAAGATCCTTTGAAATGCATATAGTTAGAAACATAATATTTTTAATGGTTGGCCTTCTGGTCCAGCAATGCGATGATTCCCCTGACATAAACAGACTGAACCAGGAGTTTGAAATTCAGGAAGACCAACTTATCACCATTGAACTGGAGGATGAAGATAAGGCTTACATAAATGTCCAGATGTTGAGCATTCAGGAATCAAGATGTCCGGCCAATGCAAGTTGCGTGCGATACGGTGAGGCCATAGTATCGCTAGCCGCCAATGGAGTGGAGGAAACGGTGCATACTTTCGATCTTTGTATAGGAGATTGCCCTCAGCAGAATGAAGGATTCAAAGAAACTGATACGGTTTCCGTACAGCTTGATGGAAGCAATTACAGAATTATTCTGCTCGAAGTAAATCCCTATCCGACTACTCTGAATATGCAGGATCCGCGAAGAGCCTTGTTAAAGGTAATTTCAGGTTGATCGAAAAACAATGAACCCGGTACCACATTGTACCTGCCGGGTAGTTGTAAGAACCCAGCGGTAATTGCAATTCACTGGTAAAATCGCTATATTATTTTGGTATAAACGCCTGGTACAATGGATACTATAAAGAGACTTAATAAGTGGGCCAACTCCCATACCTCCCTTCCATTAGATTTGCTCAGAATACTATTGGGTGCTTTTATCTTTTATAAAGGAATGACATTTAGCGTACACACCAATTATCTCTATGAAATTCTTAATCCATTGGATGAGTGGCTTGGTACGGTTATAATCGTGCACTATGTAACCATGGCGCATCTGGCCGGTGGTATTCTAATTATTATTGGTCTAATCACGCGAATTGCGGTGTTGGTACAAATTCCTGCTTTAATAGGAGCGGTGTTAATTAACTTCATGGGAGTTATGGATGCCACCAATTTGATTGCAGCAACCATAGTTTTAGTGGCTTGTGTGTTTTTCCTGGCCTACGGATCGGGTAGACATTCTGTGGATTACGTGCTGAAGATGCAAATGTAGGCTCCACCATCGGTGGTTTGGGACTGTTACCGTTAACTCTATCGATACTGTATCGAGTTGTAATAATTCAGTTTCTTTTTGCCCATGGCTGTTTTACAGGCTGGTCTTGAGGCACAGGATGCCAATAGATAACTTAAAAACAGCCCAATTACCAGGCTTTGAATAAAAAATAACTTCCTTTTCATAGTCTAAAAAATTGAATTAATTATATTATTTACATTAATAATCCTAATTGATCCACATAGTTACATACGCTGGAATCTAACATGGTAACCTCCAAAAATTGTATTCGAATTGTAAGTATTTGATATACAGATAGATAAAGTACAAATACCTATTTTCACTTTTTAAATACCCGGACCGGGTAATCTTCTAATAGCTGATCGGACCCAATATCTCTTGGTTCGCAAAACCAGACAAGTTTGCCTTCCAATGTCAGGCCTTCCGGGCATAACGCGCTTTCAGGGTGGGTCTCCAGAAACCTGCCCAGCATTTGCTGTTGCAGGAGTTTTAATGTCTCAGCATGCTCTGGCAAATGTGCAAGGCTAGAATGCTCCCCAGGGTCATTTTCCAGATCATACAGGCGGTGTACAATCCCAGACGGTCCATATCCAGTCTGATAGTCAATGGCAAGATCCCGGCTTCCGCTGGTAAAAACGTATTTCCATTTATTCGTACAGACCATGGCCAGGTTATCGTGGAGGTATTCAGAAAATGCCACTGTTTTATGTTGACGGCTTTGATCTGTTATAACTGGAAGGAAGCTGGTTCCCTGAACATCTTCTACCGGTGGTACTTTTATCAAATCCAGTACCGTTGGGACTATATCAATATATTCAACTAAAGCATCTGAACTGGCACCAGCCCGATATGAGTTGCCTAATTTAAATATCATTGGCTGCCTGATACTCTCTTCCCACATGGTGTGTTTTTCAAACCTTTTATGTTCGTATAACAGGTAACCATTATCGCTGATGTAAATCACCAATGTATTATCTGATAAACCCTGCTCATCCAGCGCGTTCAGAACGATTCCAAGATTCTTATCCATATACTCAGTGGATGTATAGTATGAAGCAATAATTCCTCTTTTTTCACTGTCTGTGAGATTTTGATATTTTTT
>BQJT01000181.1 GCA_021604845.1 Cyclobacteriaceae bacterium | reverse complement strand
GTTTTTATCAGATTCTATGACCCTGTGGTTAGCGAAACCGGCCCAGGGATAAGTAATGCTTCCTCGTTTGGGGACTTCAATCTTATATTAAGACTCGGATTGGAAGCCGGGGTCATTCTTGGAATAGTTTATGGCGTGGTAGACATCTTCCTCGATCAGCAATGGTTAAGAAAAAGGTCCTATGGCTCGGTATTGTTAATAAAGAGCGCTATTCACCTGGTTATAATATTTTCTTTAAGTATTTGGATTCGCATTGAGGCTTTCCAAATGATGGGCATGGAAATAACCCCGGAATCTATGCAATCTGAACTTGCTGATCCCGGAATTTTAATTGTCCTGTTTTATACCAGCTTTGTTAATTTTATGATAAATTTTATCAGGCAGATTACTCAGAAATTCGGACCTGGAAACCTCACTAAATTCCTTACAGGGAGATTTCATAAACCTAAAGAAGAAGCCAGGATTTTCATGTTTCTGGATATGAAGGATTCCACTACCCATGCGGAAGACCTCGGCCACGTAAAGTTTGGTGAATTGATACAGGATTGTTTCAGTGACCTGACGGTGATTGAAAATCGCAAGGCAGAAGTTTACCAGTATGTCGGTGATGAGGCGATCATTTATTGGGAGGTAGGCAGAGGGCTACAGAATTCGAATTGCGTTATGGCTTATTTCGATTATATGGAACAACTCAACCATCGCAAAGCATATTATTTGGCAAAGTATGGAATAGTCCCTGAATTCAAAGCCGGATTAAACCTTGGGCAGGTAACGGTTACCGAAATAGGAGATATAAAGCGGGACCTGGCATTCCTGGGGGATACCATGAATACCGCAGCCAGAATCCAGGGTCTTTGTAATGAATATCAAGTGGATATACTAATTTCGGAATCGCTTAACCAACAGCTGCCGGAGTCCATTTCCTTAAAGCGAACACTGGTAGATCGTCTCGCTCTCAGAGGCAAACAGCGAACAATTGGGATTTATTCCATAGGACTTAACTGATTTATTCCGCTTTCACCAAAAAATAATTTTTCTTTCCCTTCTGAACCAGCAGGTATTTATTGTTAATCAACTCAAAGTCCATCACCTGCTCGGCATCCTGCAGCTTAGTCTTATTGATGCTTACCCCACCAGCGGTAATCATGCGCCGGGCTTCTCCTTTGGACTTGAAAATATAGCCGCTGGTCAGTTCCGATAAGAAGTCGGTAACATTGATTGATTGATGCAGTACCGATTTTGAAATGGTTACCTGTGGCACTCCTTCAAAGACCTCCAACAGCATTTTTTCGTCTATTTCTTTAAGTTCATCTGCGGTGGATTTTCCGAATAAAATCCCGGAGGCCTTTACTGCCCTGGTATAATTATCCTCGGAGTGAACCCTTATGGTTATTTCCCTGGCTAGCTCCTTTTGCAAAATTCGGAGATGTGGGTTTTCCAGGTGAGTCGCTTCCAATGTTTCTATTTCCTGCCGGGTTTTAACTGAAAATATTCTAATTAGTTTCTGAGCATCATCATCAGCGCAGTTTAACCAAAACTGATAGAACTGGTAGGGAGAGGTTCTTTCCGGGTCCAACCAGACATTGCCCTGTTCCGTCTTGCCAAATTTGGAACCGTCCGCTTTAGTAACCAGGGGAGTGGTGAGGGCGAACGCTTCCCCGCCTGTCTTTCTGCGAATGATCTCGGTACCGGTTACAATGTTGCCCCATTGATCTGATCCGCCCATTTGCAGCTTTACACCACGCTCTTTATACAGCCAGTAAAAATCGTAACCTTGCATCAGCTGGTATGAGAACTCCGTAAATGAAAGCCCTGTTTCAAGTCTGCTTTTAACCGAATCTTTTGCGGTCATGTAATTAACGGTTATGTGTTTACCTACATCCCGCAAAAACTCAATGAATCCCATGTCCTTAAACCACTGGTAATTATTTACCATTTCGGCGGCATTCTCCCTGCTTTCAAAATCCAGAAAGTAACTAAGTTGTGACTTAATGCATGATTGGTTGTGCTTAAGTTCCTCTTCATTCAGCAGGTTCCTCTCGGTGCTTTTTCCGGATGGATCTCCTACCATTCCGGTAGCGCCACCAACCAGGGCAAATGGCTTGTGCCCGCATCGCTGCAGGTGAACAAGCAGCATGATCTGAACCAGATTCCCGATGTGTAATGAGCTTGCTGTGGGATCGAATCCGATATATGCAGCAGTCTTTTGTTTTTTTAACTGTTCTTCCGTTCCGGGCATAATGTCATGTATCATGCCTCTCCAGTTTAATTCTTCAATAAAATCCTGCATAAGATCACTCTGATTTTTCAAACAGGCAAAGATATGAAATCTCTATAACAGCCTCCAAATTGTTTGTAACTTAGCGCATCGATTGTGTAATTGATGCCGCATTATTAGATTAGGCACTTTTTTAGTTAATGAAAAGAGTTTTAGGTGTTGTTGAAGGTAAATCAGGAGGTCCGCTTATTATCCTGCTGGGCGGATTACACGGAAATGAGGTGGCAGGAATAAAAGCCATTAACAAAGTCCTGCAAGTTATCCATCAAAACCAGGTGCCTATTAACGGGACCCTGGTGGGATTGGCCGGCAACCTGCAGGCTCTTGCAAGCAACAGGCGGTTCATAGGGTATGACCTTAACCGGTGCTGGACCGAAGATTTCATTAACAGGGTTTATCACCAGCAGCACACACAAGCTGAGGACATAGAATTGAAAGATCTGCACCAGATCATCATGGAGTTCAAAAACCATGAATACCAGAAGCGGTTGCTTATTGATTTGCATAGTACCAGTTCTGAACAAGGGAATTTTGTAGTCGTCCCTGGAAGTGAGGCAATGAATCCAGTAGTCCAAAGTTTACAACAGCCGGTAGTGATCGATTTGGATCAATATTTATCCGGAACCTTATTAAAGTACCTGTATGGGCAGGGATTCTTTTCACTGGCATTTGAGGGAGGCCTGATTGGCTCACCGGAAGCGATCGAGTTAAATGTATCTGGTATCTGGAGGATGTTGGAGGCAAGCGGAGCCATTGGGTCAGCCCATATAAATGGATCAATGAAGTCAGGGAAAAAAGTGAGATCCTTTTCCCGGTTGCCGAATTTCGTAAAGGTCCGCTACCACCACAAGATCTCTGAGTTGGATAAATTCGTAATGCATCCCGGGTTCGCTAATTTTCAACGAATCAAAGCAGGGCAACTGGTAGCCTCGGATCGGAACGGGCCGGTTTATGCGCCGGTTTCCGGCTTAATGTTTCTGCCCTTATATCAGTCTTCTGGTGATGACGGATTCTTTATTGTTGAGGAAGTATCAATCATGGAGGCCTATTGACATGATTAGCAAACCGGATCAGGTATTAAGCCAGCTGAAACGTGGAGAATATAATCACTTATACTTTCTGCAGGGTGATGAGCCTTTTTTTATCGATGCAATAGCCAATTATATTGAAGCTAATGCACTCACTGAGTCGGAAAAAAGCTTCAATCAAATAATCATGTATGGCAAGGACAGCAGTGTAGACCAAATCCTTACCAATGCCCGGCGGTTTCCTATGATGTCCCAGAAACAGGTATTGATAGTAAAAGAGGCACAGGATATACAAAATCTGGGAAGGCAGGATGCTCAAAAGCTTTTAATGAACTATGTAGAAAACCCGCAGCCCGCTACTATCATGGTGTTATGCCATAAACACAAAACGCTGGACCGCAGGAAGGCACTGACTAAAGCCTTATTAGCGCATGCAGTTTTTGTCGATTGCAAAAAACTTTATGACAACCATTTACCCGGATGGATCAATGATTATGTACAATCAAAGAGTGCCAGCATTGACCAGGTAACCGCACAACTGCTTTCGGACTATATAGGGAATAACCTGGAACGCCTGTCTGGTGAGATTGACAAAATACTAATAAATCTGGAGGCTCCATTTAAGATCGATGCCAATGCTGTGCAGAAATACGTTGGAATAAGCAAGGATTTCAACGTATTCGAACTACAAAAAGCGCTGGCGGTAAAAGATCGTGTCAAAGCCCAGAAAATAGCCCATTATTTTGCCCGTAACCCCAAACTGAATCCGGTAATTCCGGTTATTGCAGTGTTATTTAGCTTCTTTTCAAAGTTGCTAATTGTTCAATTCATTCGTTCGAACTCAGAGCAGGAGGTAGCCAAAACCCTAAAAATCCCTCCTTTTCTAGTTAAGGAGTATGTTCAGGCTGCGCGCAACTATAACCTATATCAGGTAATTGATAATATTGGATATTTGCGTACCGCGGATTTAAAAGTAAAGGGGGTTGGCAATCAACAAAGCCCTCATGGTGAAATTCTAAAGGAGTTGATTTTTAAACTGACCCATTGATGAATAATATTTTTTTATGGAGCCGTTCAATATGTGTGCCGTTCTACAATAATTGTGCTTGGTCAATGTTATCTTTACATATTTTGTAGTGTTATGCTGAGAATCCAAATTGTTTCGGTTCTGCTTTGGGGATGGGTTTCAATTAAAGCACAGAACACGCTTTTCAACAATGATGAATATCAAAAGTTCAGTGCTGCGGTAGAGTTAATGCAGAAGGAGAAGTACGGGGCCGCCAGACAGGCTTTTGAGCGGTATCTTTCCAGTTTCCCTGAAAGCATTAAAAGCGAAGACGCACAATATTACCGTGCTCTTTGTGCGCTGAATTTATACCATCCTGATGCGGAGTCCCTTTATACAGATTTCATTCAAAAATACGATTATCATCCAAAAGCGGGGCTGGCGTATTTTGAATTAGGCAACTTTTACTTTATACAGGAAGACTACCAAAAAGCCAACCAGTACTTTGAACAGGTTCCGCTGGCAAAACTCGATCAAAATTTACAGCTGGAAACCAGATTTAAATCAGCCTACGGATACTTTGGGCAGCAGCAATTCGATAAAGCCCTGGAAAAATTCAACCAAATCAAAACTACATCCAGTAAGTATTCAGCCGCGGCCAGCTACTATGCAGGATATATCGAATATCGAAATGGTGATTATGATCAGGCACTGCTTGACCTGACCAGGGCTGAAAGTGAAGATTCCTATGCCGCACTGGTCCCTTATCTGGTGGCCAATGTCTACTATAAACAAGGCAGATATGATGAACTGCTGAAGTATACCGAAAAGGTGCTGGGTGAAAGTGGTGCTGGCAACTACCTGGAGTTATACCTGCTGGCAGGCGAAGCCTATTATTTTAAGCAGGATTATTTATCTGCAGCTGAGCACTACAATACCTATTCAGTAAAAAGTAAAAGACAGCTTCCGCCGGATACCCAGTATAAGCTGGCCTATGCTTTATATGCCACCGGAGAATACGACCTGGCCCAGGAGAAGTTCAAAACATTAGCCTCCAGGGAAGAGGAAGTTGGGCAATTCGCTTCATACTATTTAGGCGAGGTATATTTAAGAGCGGGTAACCTCAATTATGCCTCGTCTTCCTACCTCAAAGCCAGTCAGGATAATTACAATAGTGATATTCAGGAGGCTGCCGGGTTTAAGTATGCCAAAGTGCAATATGAACTGGGGAATTTTGCCCAGGCAATTGAGGGTTTACAAGAGTTCCTTGCATCCTATCCTGCCAGTGAGTTTGGAAATGAGGCAGGGGATCTGCTAAGTGAAGCCTTCTTAAGCACAAATAATTACCAGCAGGCTATTGAACATTTGGAGCGGCTTGACATCAAAAGTGCCAGGGCTCGTAAGACTTATCAAAAAGTAACTTATTACCAGGGAACACAATTCTTCAATAATGGCAAATATTTCAGTGCGGTGCAGATGTTCGAGAAATCTCTGGGATACCCGATCGACCAGGAGATGGTGTTGCTGGCAAATTATTGGACAGCAGAAGCCTATTCAATCGGGAAGAAGTATCCACAGGCTATTGCCGCTTATTTAGAGGTCCTAAAAGATCAGGGGCAAAGCTCGCATGAAAAGTATATTCGTTCCAGATATGGCCTGGGCTATGCGTATTACAATACGGAGCAGTACCAGCAGGCTCTGAACCAGTTTTCTGCTTTTTTGGAAAGCTATCAGGAACGTGACCGGTTTCTCGATGATGCATTGATACGGGTAGCAGATTGCCACTATGTACTTAAGGATTATCAATTAGCCGTTGACCGGTATCAACAGGCGATCAGGAATAAAAGCCACGATCAGGATTATGCCCTGTTTCAGCAAGGCACGGTACTCAGTATTCAGGGAGACCGTCCACGGGCCCGGGGAAACTTCAGCTTATTGATTGGCCAGTTTCCGGAATCTCGATTTGCAGACGATGCTGTTTATCAAAGAGCACAGCTTGATCTTGAAACAAGCAAATACCAGGAGGCCGTTAATGGGTTTACCCGGGTAATTAATGATTTTCAAACCAGTGTATTGGTGCCCTACGCTTATACCAAAAGAGCCCAGGCATATTACAATTTGAAACAGTACGATAAAACGCTGGGTGACTATCAAACGGTGCTTGCGCAGTATACCAATCACGAAAGTGCCCATGATGCCTTAATCGGATTACAGGAAACTTTGAATTTGCTGAACCGAAGCAGTGAGTTTGACCAGTATTTTACCAGCTATAAAACTGCAAATCCTGACAACGCTTCCCTGGCAAATATTGAATATGAAACCGCTGTGAACCTATACTTAAGTGAGGATTATGATATTGCCATTCAAAAGTTCCAGTCGTTTATCAATACCCATCCTGGGCACAATTCCGTTTATGAAGCGAGATTCTACATTGCTGAAAGCTTTTACCGCTCAGAGGATAATAATCAGGCTATTGAATATTATCAGCAGGTGGTGGAAGATAACCGGATTAACCAGGTTAACCGGGCCAGAAGACGACTTGGGGATTTATGGTTCGAACAAGGTCAATTTTCAAAGTCCATCCAGGCCTACCATCAATTGGAAGAAGCAGCTAGAACCAAGAAAGAAAACTACTACGCCTGGTCGGGGCTAATGGAAAGCTATCTTGCAGAAAAAGATTATACTAAGGCCGATCTGTATGCCACAAAAATCCTTGACCAGGGAGGAGTGAATGTCAATGCGGTAAACAGGTCCATGCTGATCCGTGGTAAAGTGGCATATCATCAGGGGGACCTTCAGACGGCAACAGATCATTTTCTTAGCACTTTGAATACTGCACAGGATGAGAACGGAGCAGAGGCACAATATATGCTAGCCAAAATCCAATTTGATCAGGGGCAGTATAAGCAATCCAACGAGACATTGTACGACCTCAACAATCGATTCGGTACCTACGGCTACTGGATGGGTAAATCCTTTCTGTTAATTACCGATAATTATGTTGGACTGGATGAATTGTTTCAGGCGCGTGCAACCCTGAAATCCATCATAGAGAATGCCCCGGAGCAGGAAATTGTTGAAGAAGCCAAACTGAAACTGGCGGCACTTGAAGAACGCGACCCCGCTGAAGTTGTTTCTGTAGATAGTGTTGAAATTGAAGTAATTGATAATTGATTTACTACTTAAAGAGAATGAGTCTTTTGGGAGCAAGTAATAGGAAAGCACTGAATTGCCAAAGCATCGCGGGGAGCACATTATCTGTAGTGTTCCGCTGCAGTTTGATCACATCATTACTTTTATTTGTGACGGGTTCCCTTATGTCGCAGGACCAGGATTGGGAAGAAGATGGCGCCATTCAGGATGCGGAAGTTGTAATTGAAAAAGACCGGCAAATCACCCTCGAAACCGCAAACAGAGGTTATGAAAAAGTATCGCCTCTGCCGGTACAGACAAATTCGGAACCTCAAACATATTCATTTACTCCAATAGAATATACAGCTACTCCCTTTACCCCCAGGATAAGGATAAACCGGATTAAAGAACAGCCTTTACCAAAGCTTTACGGTAATTACGTGAAGGGCGGCATTGGAAACTACGGGACTACCTATCTGGAGGGATTTTTCAATAACAAGCGCAGTGAGACGCATTCGATTGGAGCGCACATCAAATCCCTCAGTGCTGCCCGAGGTCCGATTGATAAGAGCAATTCGGCATCGAGTGCATTTGATTTGGGAGTGAATGGGAAGTATTTCACAGAAAACCTGACATTTACCGGAGGCTTGGATTATGGACGCCAAAAATTGTTCTACTATGGTTATACACCAGGCACCGAAGTGAATCGTGATTCAATAAAACAGGTGTATAATACAATGGACATTCGTCTTGAGATGGAGGATTCTAAAAAAGGAGAGGGAGTCGACTTTAGCTTGGCTGGAGGATACACTGCATTCTGGGATCATTTTGAAGGCAATGAAGATCAGGGAATTGTAAACTTTTTCGGCAAGTATCAAATACACGATCAATTGGGAATAAGCCTTCAAAGTGACCTGTATTTCACTTCGCGGGTTACCAGGAACCATCGTCAGAATCGAAATTTCTTCCGGGTAAGACCGATGATATATACCACTATCGATGGATTTACACTGGAGGCAGGGCTTAACCTGGTCTATGAAAATGATACCATTGCGAATAGCAATAAATTGCATATAGCACCGATGGCTGTTGCCTCGATCAATTTAACGGACAAGATTACCGCTTATGCCGGAATTTCCGGGGATGTAGATTACCGGTCCCTTGAAAGTTATGTTAAGGAAAACCCTTTTATCGGACCTGACGTGGCACTTTCTCATAATATAAAGGTTTTAGAAATTGCAGGAGGTTTGAAAGGAAGTTTATGGGACCGGGCGAGTTTTCATACAGGTTTGTCCATAGGTACCTATAAGAACCTGGCGTTTTATGCGAATAGTGCCACGGATTCTACGAAGTTCGACATTCTGTATGATACTGGTAAACCAAACCTGGTGCAATTATTCGGGGAATTCGAATACAGTCAAACAGGTAAGTGGCTGGCAAATATACGGGGAGATTTATACGGATATGATACGAAGGAGTTGGCTGAGGCCTGGGGGCGTCCCACGTACTCACTAAAAGTATCTGGTAACTACAATTTGTATAAAAAACTTATTTTTAATGCAAGCATTAATGCCCTGGGCGGAATTAAAGCATTAAATCAGCAAAGTGGTAACCAGCAAAAGTTGGAGGCCATCTTCGATGCCAACCTGGGGGTGGATTACCTGTTTTCACCTAAATTTTCCGCCTTTGTATTAGGCGAAAATCTATTTTCTAAGGAATACCAGCAGTATCTGAACTATCCCTCCAGGGGATTTACCGTGATCGCAGGAATAACTTATTCATTTTAATATTATTTCCTTGATTTACCTTTGTGACCGCTAAATAATTGGGTTACATTTACGAAAACTTAAGACATTTTTTGGCAAAGTATGGCTGAAAATTCTCCTGAAAAAAATAAAGACTACGGGCTTCCCAAAGTGAATCCTCAGCCAATTCAACGGGATCAACCGGTAGGTGCTAAAAATCCCCCCAAGCCGCCCCCTCCGGTGCAGAAGAAGAAAGATCAACGCCCGGTTATTATTGCTTTACTGGTAGTCGGTTTATTGGTACTGGCTTCAGTGCTGTATATGATTTTTTCGAACGATGAGCCTGACGATTCGGTACAAACAATAGAGCCAGTAGAGGACCGGGTCGTGATGGATCCCGACGAGTCAGAAGGGGAAAACAGTGAAAATAATGCAGAAACCGACATTGACCCTCAACTAAATGAAGAACCTGGTTCAATAATTACAATTTCAGAAAGGACCAATCGTTATTACATTTTCGTGGGTAGTTATAAGTTCAGAGCTTATGCCCGGAGGCATGCCGACAAACTGGCAGCCGACGGCTTTGCTGTAAAGTTAATAACCCCCGATAATTGGGTTGGTATGAGAGTCGCAGTTGGAAATTATGCTAGTGAAGATGAGGCAGGGAACGACGCCCAGGAGATTCGCAACAGATATGGTAATGAAGTAGTCATTTCTAAATACTAAGATTTACAGATAAATATGATATTAACGCAAATAACCACCGCTCCGGTAGACAGCACACTTATTGAACAAAGTACAGAGAGCATTAGAGTGATAGACCTGCTGTTCAAAGGTGGATTTATGATGATTCCATTAATCATTTTGTCA
>BQJT01000180.1 GCA_021604845.1 Cyclobacteriaceae bacterium | reverse complement strand
TACGTTGGCAGTAGCTGTACAATTGTCACTATCCCGGATGGTTAGGGAATAACTTCCGGCAGTCAAATTTTCAATCACTGTTATTCCCGACTGAATCGATTGAGTACCCGAACCGGAAATTGTCAGTTCATATGGTCCGCTCCCGCCTGAAACATTCAATTCAAAACTTCCATTATCCTGATTACAGGTGGCGTCCATAATATTATTCGCAGTTCCCTGAAGGTTAGTTGTGGAACAATCCACCATTGGTTCATCATCACTACCACAGGCATAAACGATGCATAGTGCAAGCATTGGTAAAAAATTTCTTGCTGCTATTAAAAAATTGATTCTAGTATCCATCATCAAATTTATTTAAAATTGCATTTAACAGAAAACATTGCGCCGGTACTCCAAAGATCAACTTTTCCAAAACCAACACCGGATAACGGGACCTTGATGAATGGTTCTATTTCCAGAAACCATTGTTTCCCCAATGACCTTTGATAACCCGCTGATAAATTATAAATACCAAAAGGATGCTGGTTTTCATTACGCACACTCCAGGAATCAACTAAATCCGGGTCATAGTAGCCATCGTAGTGATAATAATAATCTTCTGTAAGCATCAGGTAGGTACTTAAGCCGGTACTGGCAAAAAATCTTGACTTGTCTTTAGCACTAAAATAATATCTGATATTTACCGGTATATCAATCACATTACACTCTGCATCTGTATTCTCAGGAACATCTCCATAACCCCAAAATCCGTAAGGTGGATTATAATCATCTCCTGAGGCTTTGTACTTTTTCATAGAGTAGGTCAAGCCAGTCTGAATGCTCCATCTATGATTCAATTGATATTCCAACGCCAGGCCTAAATTGGTGCCTGGTGTGGTAGCCTCTCCAAATCCCACCAGACTTATGTCAGGTGCATATCCAAACCCAATAAACCAGGGGGAACCCGGTTCGGAAATCACTGGGGGCAATTCAGCCTCCTGTATCATTGGTTTGTCAATGTATGGCGGCACTTCTCCGAGACCACTAAACTCGGGATCCAGGACTACATACGAAAGGTTTCCTACGGCCCCAATATTACTTGTCGCTCCAAAAACCTGTCCGAAAATACCCTCCGGATCACTATTTTGGTTGGTTTCAATGCCGGGTTCTTCATTGGAATTCAAGGTCTCATCAGTTTTTGCCACAAGTGATTCAGAAGTATGTGGAGTGCCGGTTTCATTAACCGGCACTTTTATACCTGTTCCGGGTTTGGAACCGGCATTGGCATCAGATTGGAAAGAATCACCTGTTTTAGATTGTAAGGATGCGGCTGTATTTGGTACTAACGCTGTACCTGTCTCAGTTCGAGGCAAAACATTGATTCCCTCTTCAATGACTTCAGCCCCCTGAAGATGGTCTGTGGATTGGTTCGCGCTAACATTTCCTGGTGATTGCGTTTGGTTACTGCTAGTGGTGGCATTACCTGTTAAATCTTTATCCGGAAGAGATGAAGAACCGTTTGTTGGCCTGGTACCTTCTGCGATATCACTTCCTGCTACCATTGCTTCTGGGGTATTACTCGCAGTAATTTCAAAGTTCGAAACATTCCAGAAATAAACTGAAGAAAGTAAAAGGGCAAACAACATGATCCCAAGAATACTACCATTACCGGTATTGGTTGCAGGAAAAGCCAGATCCAGCTTTTTGTTCATTTTATACCAGGACGAAGGATCATAGGGGATTTCAGATTGATCTAAATGACCCTTGATCTGGTAGTCAAATTCCTTATCTGATAAATTATGCAAGTTCATCTCTATAAACTTTTCTTAACGCCTTTTGCAGTTGTTTTCTACCCCTTGACAAATTGGATTTGGACGTTCCTACACTTATATTTAATAATTCACCAATTTCCTGGTGTGAGTATCCATCTATAGCATAGAGATTGAAAACTGCCCTATAGGATGGCGACAGCAATTGAATCTGCTGAATTACATCATCGTAATTCATCTTTTGTATTGCTGAGGGTTCTTGAGAAGCCGAGTGGTGCCGTTCAATATCGATCAATCCAAAGTGTTTTTGCTCTTTTCGATAATGATCGATTGCACTATTGATCATTATACGGCGCATCCACCCCTTGAATGACTTGTTGGTATTATACAAATTCAGTTTGGTAAAGACTTTTAGAAATCCATCATTAACCACTTCAACCGCTTGTTCATAGTTATTACAATACCTCAGACATATTGCCATGGCAAATCCGTAGTATTGCTCATACAACAGTTGTTGACTGCGACGCTTCCCCTTTAAACAACCAGGGATTAATTCCTCCAGTTGCGGAGGGTTGCTATTTAGCTGTGAGCTCACCATTAAATGTTACATACCCAGCACGCAAGTTTAACAAAGATGGTTGCTTTTATAGTTCAATAATTTGATTGGGATTACAACTATATGAGCCTGTATTGAGAAGAAATTCGTTAGCCTAAACCCTAACTCCCATAATCAGAATATCATCGGTTTGCTCGTTTTTACCCTTCCACGAAGAAATTTCCGCTTCAAGGTGCTCCTGCTGACTCTCCATATCATGAGGTTGTATAATATTCAAGTGATGCTTAAACCTCCAGCTCATAAACTTTTTATTTTCAGGACCTCCAAATTGATCTATAGATCCATCGGTAAACAAATAAAAAGTATCTCCCGGATTGAGCTGGACTGTGGTTTCGTCAAATTTGGGGTTGTTTCTATAAAATATCCCCGCTACACTTTGGGTATTGCCCTTTATAACTTTAAGCTTATTTTCCTGAAAATAATAAAAGGGTCTTTTAGCGCCTGCAAATGACAGGCACTTGGTTTCTCTCTGAAACCTGCATATTCCAATATCCATTCCCTCATTATTAATCTGGTTATACTTTTCCTGGTGAAGTGTGGTGGTAATTTCGGTATGCAGGGTCTTTAATATTTCAGCTGGAGCAGTAACCCCCTGCTCCATCACAATCTGATTCAGCAAACTATTGGCCATCACTGTCATAAAGGCCCCAGGAACTCCATGCCCGGTACAATCCATTACTGCAATAATGATAAATTGTTCAACCTCTGCCAGCCAGTAAAAATCTCCGTTTACAATATCCCGGGCTTGTGACAGGATAAAATAGTCCTTGAAGCCAGTTTTTAATAACGCCGGATCGGGCCTGATAGCATCCTGTATCCCTTTTGCGTACATGATACTATCCAGGATATCAATGTTCTTTTTGGCAATTTCTTTATTTTGTTCTTCCAGGGCTGCGTTCGATTTTATTCTGTATTGATACCGCTGATAAAGCACCGATGCCAAAACAAAAATCAGGACAATTCCTCCCATTAAAAAGTAAGATACTGTTCGGTTTTTGGACAGGTTGAGTCCTTGGATTTCACTTTCTTTTTTAAGAATCTCAATTTCCTTCTCCCGTTGCTGAATCTGATAATTGGTCTCTATCTCAGTAATCTTTCGAGTGTTTCTTTCAATATTCACCAGGTCTTTAAGGTCAGACTGTTTCTTGTAATAGTCCAGTGCGGTACGATATCTCCCAAGCCTTTTATAAGCTTCTGCCAGGCCCTTATAACTGGTGATCATCCGTGATTTTGCGTCTAAGGGTTCACTTAGCGCCAGCGATTGATTGTAGGAGCTTATGGCCGACTCCAGATCTCCTTTCCTTAGATGTATATTGGAAATATTATTATAGAGGTGGGCTTTGTCATAGTTATTATTAAGATTCTCTCCGAGAACCAGCGCTTTGTTGAAATAGCTGAGAGCGGAATCATAAAACTGCTGATGAAAGTAATAGAGTCCAATATTATTCAAGGTGTTGAACATACCAAGAGAATCCTTCTGCTGCTCGTCAATCACCAGTGCCCTATTGAAATACTCATATGCTTTGTCGTGGTTATTGGTCTTGTTATACAGAAAGCCAATATTGTTAATGGTATTGGCAATAGTGCTTTGATCACCAATTCTTTCCTTCAACTCCAGCGATCGCTGATAAAAGTCAAGTGCGGTAGAATATTTTTCTAACTCATCGTATATGATACCTATATTGTTGTAGGCGCTTGCTACCCCTTGAATATCTGCCCTGTGTTGCTGTATCTCCAGAATCTGAGTAAAAAACTCCAGGCTTTTCGCATAGTTGCTGGTACTGTAATAGGTTAGTCCAATGTTTTTTAGGCAAATTAACATCAGAACGGTATCGCGCAGATCAGTGGAGCTTTGTAATGATTGCTGTGCGAATTCTAATGACAGTTCAGGGGCATAGCTTCTGGTATTCTCCGAAATTTTAAGCAGCACATCTATTTTCTCCCGCCCTTTGAGAGAATTAATTCTGTTAAACAAGCTGTCCTGTTGCGCCCCGGATTGGAGATTAATCAAAATCATCAGAAAAGCAACCAGTAAACAGCCTATTTTCATATTCTCAACTTCAGCCCACTATTTGAATTCCGGAATAAGAAAGATAACTTATTTTAGCTAATTAATCAGAATTAATAGTCAATTTAGTAAATACTTCAAACTGTATCATTCATAATGCTAAAAGCATATTTTTTACGTAGGATTATGTTGTTTGTTTGTCTGACTTCATTCCTGTTAACTGTCCCAAACGGGTGTGCTAAACAAGATGCCAATACCGTCAGGGTGGTTAAACCAAAAGGAAAGAAAAAGCCATATAATCCTAAAAAACACAAAAAACGCAAAAGAACTAAAACCGTAAAAATGGACAACTAACTTGCTCCGGTTGAAACATGCTGCATCTCTATGTTCCGCTACCACACTTATGAGTTTCTCTAATTATTTCTTAATGCCCACACCACTTCACAAAATTCGAATTGCCGGCCTGCTGATGGTAATTGGCCTTACATACTCCTGCAGCTCTGACTCAACAGAACCTTTGGTAGGGGAAGTAGCATATCATGGAATGGTAAGTACTGCCCATCCGGATGCTACGGCCATAGGTGTTGATATTCTAAAAAAAGGCGGCAATGCCTTCGACGCTGCGGTAGCGGTTCAATTTGCACTTGCGGTGGCGTATCCAAGTGCTGGTAATATTGGAGGCGGTGGATTTTTGGTTTACCGCAAGTCAGATGGTGAAACCGGATCTCTCGATTTCAGAGAAAAAGCACCAATGGCTGCCCACCAGGACATGTATCTGGATGATCAAGGGGCTGTAATCGAAGATCTGAGTACTCAGGGTCACCTTGCAGTTGGTGTCCCGGGCTCGGTTGACGGAATGCTTAATATCCATCAGAAGCTTTGTTCCATGCCGTTTGAACAACTTATCCAACCGGCTATTGAGTTGGCTATAAACGGTGTGGTTCTTACTGAGAAAGAGGCAGAAAAACTCAATCAACAGCAGCAGGGTTTTTATGAAGCAAATAATTTTATACCGCACCTTATTAGCGACAATGGCTGGTCCGGGGGAGATACCGTATATCATGCTGAACTTGCTGAAACCCTGATACGCATCAGAGATAATGGAAGAGCTGGTTTCTATCAAGGAATTACCGCCCAATTTATTGTTGATGAAATGAACGGGGGAAATGGGATTATTACCCTCGAAGATCTGGCGGCTTATGAATCTATTTGGAGAGCTCCGGTTGAAGGATACTATAAGTCATATAAAATCATTGGAATGCCCCCTCCTTCCAGTGGCGGTATCGCGCTGCTTCAATTAATGAAAGGAATTGAGGCCTATCCAATAAACAACTGGGGTTTCAATACCAGTCGGACGATCCACATAATGACCGAATTGGAACGACGGGTTTACGCGGACCGGGCAACTTATTTAGGCGACCCGGACTTTTATGACGTACCTGTTGAAGATTTAACCAGTAATCAATACCTGATGGAGCGGTTTTCAGATATTGATCCGAACAAAAAAACCTCTTCCCAAAGCATCCGGTCAGGAGCGGTCGGAATAGTTGAAAGTCTTGAGACTACTCATTTTAGTATAATAGACGTCGATGGTAATGCCGCGGCCATTACCACCACCTTGAATGGCAGTTTTGGAAGCAAGGTAATGGTTGCCGGTGCTGGATTCCTGCTAAATAATGAGATGGACGACTTCAGTGCAAAACCAGGCGTACCCAATATGTTCGGACTTATAGGGGGTACGGCAAATGCAATTGAACCTCAAAAAAGAATGTTAAGCTCCATGACTCCCACTATAATGGAGAAAGACCATGAACTTTTTATGGTTGTGGGAACTCCCGGCGGAAGCACTATCATTACCTCTGTTTTCCAAACCATTCTTAACGTGGTAGAGCACGGCATGACCATGCAGGAAGCAGTAAATGCCAAAAAATTTCACCATCAATGGCTGCCCGATGAAATCGAGTATGAACCCGGTGCTTTCGAAAACGTTACTACTTCTGAGTTGGAAGATATGGGACACGTTCTTGTTCCACGAAGTAGTATTGGTAGAATGGATGCAATTCTGGTTTTAGAAAACGGTATGCTTGAAGGTGCTGCTGATAATACCAGGGGTGACAACACAGCCATGGGTTATTAAACCTAATCTGAACAATGGAAGAAATCAACCTTAAATATCCAATTGGAAAATTCAAGGCACCTTACCGGGTGACCACCCAGGACCGGGAAAGATATATAATGGATCTCGAAAAATTACCCGGAAAATTAAGGACCGGAGTAGAGTCATTAACAGAAGCGCAACTGGATGTTCCCTATCGCAAGCATGGGTGGACGGTCAGGCAGGTGGTACATCACCTGTCGGATAGTCACCTAAACAGCTACATACGATTCAAATTGAGTTTAACAGAAAATCAGCCCATAATAAAATCCTATGATGAAAAAGCCTGGGCAGAACTACCTGATTCTCAGCAAGGGCCTGTTGAATTTTCCCTGGACCTGTTAGAAAGCATACACCGGCGTTGGGTTTATCTTTTGAGAAACATGAAGGAATCTGATTGGAAAAAATCGTTCAGGCATCCTGAAACTAACAAAGTTATACCGCTTGATTTGAATCTTTCATTATATTCATGGCACGGAAAACACCATCTGGCACATATAGAATCTTTGATCTCCCGGCAGGGATGGCAATTAACATAGACATTACTCAATATGAAAACATTATTAATTTCTTTATTTCTACTCACTGGTATTGCCGGTAAACTTACTGCCCAGGAAATCACCTTGAAGATAGATCAGGATCCATTGGTGCTGAATGTAGGAGAAACCAAAAAGCTAAATATTATTGCGGTAGACAAGCACGGGGAAGCTTTAGAAGGCGGATCGTATACTTACCAGATGCTACGTCAGGAAGGTTTTGTGCCCACCAGCGGTGCTCAAGTTGACAGTTTGGGAAATGTTACCGGACGTACTCCAGGTATTTATAACCTAATTGTGTTTAGAATGGACCCTGCTAACCAGAGTTTTGCCAAGAAATATGTGTCCGTGCAGGTAGCCCATCAATCTACTGCTAAGGTTGAATTACTGGATTTTCCTGAAATGATATACTCAGGAACCAGTTTTCCTTTGAACGTTCAGGTAACGGATAAATCAGGTCATCCAGTGGCTGATCAACAGGTTTCTATAAGCCTTACAGATCCATCGATAGCAAGGGTTGATGCGTTAAATAATTTCTATGCGGAAAAACCCGGCAGCGCTGATCTATCGGTTTCTTCAGATGGAATAACCAATACGGTTAATTTTAAGGTTTTAAAAAATCCTGTAATACGATTGAGCATGGACGCTTCTGCACTAGTCTCTAAATCCAGAACAGGAGATGTGCTTTCTTTCAATGCCACCCCTTATGATAAATCCGGCAATGTTGTAGAAATTCCTGTACTCTATACGGTTAGCAGCCGGGTGTCTGAAAAAGGTGCTGGAGCATCGGGAATGATCGATGCCGATGGAAGGTTTGTCGCAGAAAAACCGGGTACCTATACGATCCTTGCTACCTGCGGCAATGTGTCAACTACCGCTAATGTACAGATCGAACCAAGAAACGTCAAACGGAAAATTGAATTAGTAGGACAGGGACAAGTAAGCAGTGAGCACACTTCAGATCTTTGGGTATGGGAAGGAATTGATGGCAGGGATTATTGTGTAACCGGAACCTGGGGTTCCAATGGATTCGCCTACTTCTGGGATGTTACCAACCCGGGTGTAATAAAATTAATTGACAGCATTCAGGTCGATGCCCGTACGGTAAATGATGTAAAAGTATCCGAAGATGGAACAATCTGTATTATCAGCCGCGAAGGAGCTTCTAACCGCAGAAATGGCATTGTTATATTGGATGTAAAAGACCCTTCCGATGTGAAGATAATCTCTACCTACGACCAACTGTTGACCGGCGGGGTGCACAATTTGTTTATTTCCAAAGGGCATGTCTATGCACTTAGCAATGGCCAGCGCTATGATGTTATCAATATCGAGGATCCGGCAAACCCCTATAAAGTTGGCCAGTTCCAACTGGAAAACCCGGCCAGGGCTATTCATGACGTCTGGATTGAAGACGGGATCGCGTATTCTTCTAACTGGAGCGACGGTATCGTAATAGTGGATGTTGGCAATGGGATAGCGAACGGGTCACCAGAAAATCCGGTGGAAGTGGCCAGGTCCAAAGTTTCCGGCGATGCCAATCACGCTGCATTTCCTTATAAAAGCGAATCTACCGGGAAGTTTTATGTAATCGCCGGAGACGAAATATTCCCGCTTACCTTTAATCCCGGAACCGTAACCATACCCAGTGGCTATTTGCATTTTATTGATTTCAGCGATTTGGAAAACCCCAAAGAGGTTGCCCGTTATGAACTGCCTGAAGCAGGATCGCATAATTTCTGGATTGAGGACGACCTGCTTTATGTCGCTTATTACAATGGTGGTCTTAGAGTGGTAGACCTCTCTGGCGACCTGATGGGTGATTTGTACAAACAGGGCCGGGAAGTGGCACATTACCTGCCGCTGGATAGTCAGGGTTATATTCCTAACGCTGCCATGACCTGGGGGGCGCAGCCACACAAGGGTCATATATTCTTGTCAGATCACAATAGTGGCCTGTGGTCGGTTAAACTTTCTGGTGAAGCCCCTGAAGGAACACAAATAGAGGCGAAGTAAAATTTTGTAAATAGGCCTTAGGTCAGGATTTTAAGGCGGCTACTTCATGTTTAAGCTCTTCTACTGCCTGGAGTAACTGCTCCAGGTTACTCTTCTGCTCCGCACCAGCATTGCTTAAATGACAATAATAGGCCCAGGCTTCACTAATTTCCTCGATGTCAACTGCATAGGGCTCATAAACAGGGTTGTCAGATAAAAGCACCAATTGTCCTTTGGACTTTACCTTGTTAATAACCCGTTTATATACCACCCCCTCCTGCTGAGTAACCAAAATATAGGTATGGCTGTTGCGTATTTCCCTCCAGCTTTCAACGTACTTTCCAACTACTATGGTACCCGGTGATAACGGAAGCATTGAATCACCTTCAATTTCAAAAGACCTGTAAGTACCAGCTCTGACTCCGGGCAACCGATAGGTGGGTAATGTTTCGATAAATGCAGGATCCCCATACCCATTTAGATAGCCGGCCCGGGCTTTTACCGGTACATGTACTATATTTTCATGGCCTCCTTCACTTTCGCTGATCACAAGCACCCTGGAGTTGCTTTTTAAAGGGGGGTCCAACTTCCTTTCAAAAGAATTTGATAGAATCAACTCACTGGTAAGGAAATCATCCAGGTTAACTTGAAAACGCGCTGTCAGCTTTATCAGTAAATCTAAATTCGGCTCACAGATACCCAGCTCATAGTCTCTTATTCGGCTGGCATTTACTCCAACTTCCTGCCCCAGTACTTTCTGGGACAGCCCTCTTTGTTTTCTTAACAACCTTAAGTTAGTCGACCAGGTATCCATAATGTATATTATTTCTATTTTTTGTAGAATAAATCTACATAATATTACAACATTATCCCAATTAAGAAATCCTGAAAATCTTAATACGTTTAATTTATTTCTTAATAATGGTGAATTCGACCCGACGATTTAATTTTCTGGTCTGCTCGCTGCGATTGCTGGCAATAGGCTTGGTACCTCCGAATCCC
>BQJT01000179.1 GCA_021604845.1 Cyclobacteriaceae bacterium | reverse complement strand
CTTTTCCGTTACTCCAATCACCAGATAAACCTGTTCTCGTTTGCTCAGCTCCTCTAGTTTTATCAGGTCCTCTCCTGCCAGATCAACACTTTGGTCAAAATATTCAGAATATAACTCTCTACCTTCACTACTTCTGCTTCCCATCTTGGTCCCAAATGAAAAACCCCTGGGATAGCCTGGAATAAACGATTCCGGGAACAGGATCAGCTGGCATCCCTGACTGGTATATTCTCCGGTAAGCTTTTCCACTTTCAGCATGGTTTGGTGCTTATCAAAGAAAACCGGATGGTCCTGTACTACGCAAACTTTAGTCTTCATGGGTGTTAATGTTATTCTTTATTATCGGTGAGTTATGAATATAAATACAATAAGGCACATTTTACTTTGTGCAAATAAAACATTTGATTGAAGTTAGCCCAAATAGTTATTCACTGCCTGCCCAATGGTCCGGATAAATTAAATCGTTCAAAAGTTTAGTAAGATGAATTGGAACACAATAGGAATATGATAAAATTGTAGGTAACCCTTTGGGTTCGTGGACGAAATTGGTTTTTACTATGCAAAAAGAATACGCAGTACAAATATCCAGCTCAAATCTACGCTTTGGTGCAGGAGTTACCAGGGAAGTAGGTATGGACCTGGCTGACAGGGGTATCAAAAGAGTGTTGGTACTAACCGATGCTAATCTGAAAAGACTGCAACCGGTTCAAACTGTACTTGAGTCCCTGGAATCAGAAAATATCGAATACGACCTTTTTGCGGAAGTACGGGTTGAGCCAACTGATATTTCTGTAAAGCAGGCGGTTGCTGTTGCGGTAGCTGGTAAGTATGACGGGTATGTTGCGGTTGGAGGAGGGTCGGTGATGGACACTGCAAAGGCGGCTAACCTCTACGCCAGCTATCCTGATGATTTTTACGCCTATATCAACGCCCCTATTGGCCAGGGGAAACCGGTACCCGGACCGGTTAAACCGCTGATCGCCATTCCCACCACCGCGGGTACAGGCAGCGAAACCACCGGTGTGAGTATTATGGACCTGACTGAACACCATGCAAAAACCGGCATCGCACATCATTTACTAAAGCCAACACTTGGGCTGGTGGATCCTGAAAACACCCGTACCATGCCCGCTATCATTGCGGCCTGTTCCGGGCTTGATGTTTTATGTCATGCGCTGGAATCTTATACCGCTATGCCTTTTAACCAACGACCCCGCCCGGAACGCCCCATGTACCGGCCTGCATACCAGGGTAGCAACCCCATAAGCGATATCTGGGCACTGAAGGCGGTAACGCTTACTTCACAAAACCTGTTGACTGCAGTGCAGGATCCTGAAAACACCAACGCCCGGAGTAATATGATCCTGGCCGCCAGTATGGCAGGAATGGGATTTGGCAATGCTGGGGTACATCTGTGCCATGGAATGTCTTACCCGGTTTCAGGCATGGTCCATTCATACCGGCCTGAAGGAATAAATCTGGATTACCCGATAATTCCTCATGGCATGTCCGTGATCTTAAACGCCCCTGCAGTATTCCGGTTTACCGGTAAAGCGGACCCTCAACGTCATTTAACCCTTGCAGAGATCATGGGCGCAGATATATCCTCCATACGATCGCCAATCGATGAAGCTGGAGAACTGCTGGCAGATTGTATCGTGGATCTGATGAAAAAACTGGAAATACCCAATGGCCTGTCGGCAGTAGGCTACACCAGTGAAGATATTCCCAATTTAGTGGCCGGCACAATACCTCAACACAGGGTTACTAAAATATCCCCCAGGCAGGCCGGGGCGTCAGATCTGGAAAAAATGTTTACTGACGCCCTAAAAGCCTGGGATTAACTACGATTCGACATCCAATACAGTGCCGTCAACCGCGTTGATGAATACTTTGACCGATGCATGCTCCATGGTATAAACCCATTGGTTGCTGTACTTGTCTTCGGTCCTTAACTGCCAGCTTTCGAGATTCTCGCCGGTCTGACCCGCGGCAATGGTTTTGGCCTGGTTAAAATCGATTAGTCCATTCCCCGGATTTATATTGTAATCAAAAGGACCTTGTTCTCCGTCAATTCGCAACAAGGTATTATCGCTTTGTCTGCAATAAATCTCGACTTCAGCCCCCTGCGCGGCGGTAATGTCAACTTTCCAGGCAGCTACTCCATCCTCGGTCTCCAGCTGCGTTTCTGTTACGGTACCTGAAATTAAGGCTAATGCCTTGGTTGTTGCAGAGTCAGGTATCTGCATAGAGTCGGGTTCGTCATCATCCGAACAATTTATCAATATCATTGCCGTCAGGACAACCAGTAGGTAAGTTCTGTAACGGGCAACAAATTTTATTCTCATTAATACTTCCTTAGTGTTCATTTTAGTTTTGTTATTTAAAATTCAAAAAATTTAACCAGATGTGATGGTGCGGGGCAATCCTGATCAGAGCTTTTCCAACACCAGTTTGTCAGTGCCGCCTCCTCCTCCGCTGACATCCTGTAATTCAATCCTGTTAGCAGCAACGGAAATTACCTCCCAATCATCATCATTTAGTTCATTAAAAGGGATACTATTGTTAAAATCCAACGCCAGCTCCACGCCTCCACTTTTTGTGGACCAGGTACCCGAAATAGTATTGCTATTACTGGCTGCTGTAACGTTACCGTCGGCCTTAAAATCTAACTGGTACCCATCGTAATCGTTGGTTTCATTATCACCGTCATCCAGGTAAGACGCCACCCGCCACAGGCCGTCAACAAGGATGCTATCTATTTCCTGGCTCCCTTGATCGTCAGGGTTATCAAAGCACTCACTCTCGAATCTCAATCGGTCGTCACCTATCCGCAAATCAACCTGTTGGTCATCGTCATCAAAATCTATTTCATGAAGGATCCAATTGTCATTGAAATCAGTCAATCCCGGAACGTTAAGGCTTACTGTAATATTGTTACCGGAACCACTTCTTTGCCATTCTCCGGACAAAGAGTCGCTTCCGTTAAACACAGACAGAAGACCACTCTCGAAAAAACTGAAGCTGAAGCTTTGGTAATTATCTTCCAAATCCTGGTCAGCACGCTCCAGTTTATCAACTTTCCATCCCGGGCACGATTGAAGTATCTCTGACAGCTGATCCGTGGTGCAGTTATTACAATCGTCGTCATTGAAGTCCCGGTCGTCATCTTCATCGCAATCGTCCCTGGCATTTTGAATTATTTGCTCAAGCTCCTGAAGATCAGATATTATTACATTCGAACTGTCTGACAAGAACACCGTAATGGGAAAGTTGACACTGGCCACAATGTCTTCGGTAAGGTTCTCGATAAATTGATACAATTCACGGTCATTGGACAGCGTGATATTACTAATAAGTTCATTGGACAAGTTGAAAAGAGAAGCTGAGATAGGATACTCAATATCAATGCATTCTATATCATCGTCTTCTGCATTGTCCTGGTCGCATTCATCGGTAAAAGCTTTAAATTCATTAGCATTGTTTACCACTAATTCAGTAAAATCACTTAGCACTATAGTAATGGGGAACTGTATAGTTAAGCTGTCATCATCTTCTTCAAATTCATCGAATATATCTTCAATCACCTGAAAATCATCAGGAGAATCCACAGTGATCTCCAATCCGTTTACCAGCACCATTACCGGTAATTCAACAGTAATACAACTTGCTCCATCTATGATGTTATCAGGAGAACCATCATTCATTGCGGTGCTCTGCAGCAGATTAGCCACACTGGAATTTCTTGCCAGTGCTTGCTCAAGCGGGGTTTGGATCAGCTCTGATTCTTCTTCGCGACAAGCAACAGTAACCAGTAGAATTAATAAGGGTATATAACAAAAAATTCGATACATCGTTTTCATAGCGTTTTTGTAGGATGAATAATATTGAACCTCTCGATTCATAAATAGAACAACCATCCCTGCGTAACTCCTGAGAATTATTAAAAAAATTATTTAATACATTTGCGAACCAACGATGAAAGAGTTGTCAAAACCAATTCATGAAAATGTTTGTGAAGAGCAAATTTTTACTGGGATCTATCAGCAGTACGCCAATGATTTATACCGCTATCTGTATTATAGGTATGGCGAAAGACTGGATCCAGCCGATAGGACACAAGAGGCATTTGTCAAACTTTGGGAACACTGCGCCAAAGTCACGGTAGAAACTGCTAAATCTTATCTTTTTAAGATCGCTAATAACCTGACGCTAAATGAGATAAAGCATAATAAGGTAGTGCTTCGCCATCAACAGCAAAACCCAAAATCTTTTACAGAGGAGACTCCCGAATTTCTGATGGAGGAAGATGAGTATCACAAAAAATTTCATCAGGCCATTTCAAATTTGTCAGAGGAGCAGCGGGTGGCATTTATGTTGAATCGCGTAGAGGGAAAAAAGCATCAGGAAATTGCTGAAATGCTGGGCGTGACCAGAAAGGTAGTGGAGTACAGGATCTATTCGGCTTTTACTGAGCTCAAAAAAGTCTTGAAGGAACTTTAACTAACTATCAGGAATTTTCCGGAGTTAGTTGTTTTACTATAGGTAAGGCATATGGAAAAGAAAGATCTATTGCGAAAGTGGCTGGCCGACCAGCTTACGGAAGAAGAACTGGAAGTGTTTAAGCGCTCTGAAGACTACCATATAAACATGGAAGTGATCAGGTATGCAAGCAAGTTCAAGGCTCCGGAGTTCTCTCCTTCCAAAAGTATAAGCACCTTGCTTGAAAGACCAAAGGACTACGCGGCAAAGCCCAGGAAATTATGGCCCCACCGTCTGCTGCGTATAGCAGCAGCACTACTTCTTGGTTTGGTTGTTTATTACTTTTACCCTACCGACAACCTGGTAAGCATCAGCACTTCAATAAGGGAAAAAACTACCATCGAACTGCCGGATGCATCTGTTGTGCAAATAAATGCAGGTTCGGAAGTCTCGTATAATAAAAACACCTGGAAGCTCCGAAAAAGAGTGCAACTAAAAGGCGAAGCCTATTTTGAGGTGGTAAAGGGGGGACGATTCAACGTAATTACTCCGGATGGGGTGGTGAGCGTCCTGGGCACTAAATTCAACGTAAAGCAGCGCAGCCAGTTTTTCGAGGTACAATGTTTTGAGGGGGTGGTCAAAGTGACCTCCAAACAGTTCGAAGAGGAGCTCCGGGCAGGTGATAATTTAATAGCAATCGATGGACAACTTACTTTAGGTACCAACACTTCTCAGGAGCCTCAATGGCCCTCAAATATCAGTGCATTTCAAAACACCCCTCTTTACGAGGTTTTCGCAGAATTCGAACGACAATATGGGGTCATGATCGTAGTAAACGGTGTAGATACTCAAAGGCTTTTCACCGGTGGATTCGATCACCAACATTTGGAAAACGCACTGGTGGCTATTACTGAACCTTTGCAATTACTTTATCGTCTTGATTCAAGGGACCAGGTTACTATAACACCTCAGTGAAATTTCCTTTCTGTCCAATATACACCGCTATGTTAATGTTGCTTGCCAACACTTCCATAGGACAGAATATTGGAGAAGTAAGGCCTTTAGAAGAGGTCCTGATAATCATACAACAACAACACGATATTCGTTTCAACTACGACCCGGAAGTTATTCGGGAAATTACTTGCGTTGTGCCGGATCGCCTAAGCAGCCTGGAGCAGGTAATAGCATGGCTGGAAAAAGAAACAGGGCTGCTTGTCAATAGGCTTTCGGACAATTTTGTCTCCATAAGACCGGGTTTTAGCAGGGTTTGCGGTTATTTGAAAGACACCGGGACTAATGAACCAGTGGCTTTTGCCACCATTCAGGCGGGCGATAAATCAACTGTTGCAGATGAAAATGGATATTTCGAAATACAGCAGCCCACTTCCGACACAGTGATAGTTCACCACCTTAGTTATCTGGAACGAAAGCTGAGTTTGACAAATGCCATCAAAGACTGTCCGGTAATACTCATGGATCCGAATCAACAAATTTTACCGGAAATCGTACTCAGCGATTATTTGATCACTGGAGTTAACAAGCTCAACAATGGATCCTACAAAATTGATTTCGACGAATTTACCATACTGCCGGGCCTGACAGATTCGGATGTGCTACAGTCAATACAGGCATTTCCAGGAATATTAAGTGTCAACGAAACAGTTTCCAATATAAACATTCGCGGTGGCAGTCATGACCAAAACCTGATCCTATGGGATGGGATTAAGATGTATCAATCAGGGCATTTTTTCGGACTAATCTCCATGTACCACCCACAAATCACTCAAAACGTTACCTTACGGAAAAACGGTACGCCTACCAGATCCAGTGACGGTGTTTCAGGTACTATCGAAATGAATACCGATCAGAAACTCAACCGGCAACTTTCGGGGAACGCCGGTATAACCTTTACTGATGTAAATGGTTTTGTGGATATACCAACCGGTAAAAGTTCTTCGATGCAGGTAGCTGCCCGGAAATCGATCAGTGACCTGATCAAAACCCCTACATACGCTGAGTACTTTGATCGGATTTCACAGAATACCGAAATCGAATCGGACAGCGGAACCCTGGTAAACTCCAACGTAAATTTTGATTTCCTGGACGGCTCGGTGCGGTGGCTTTTCAATCCGTCTGCACGTGACAAGATCAGACTTAACTTAATTTATACCAAAAACGAACTGGTCTTTAATGAGAATGCTTTAATAGATAGTCAGCAGGTGTCCAGGGAAAGCAGTTTGGATCAAACCAGTATTGGCGGAGGGATCCATTATCAACGAATTTGGTCGGAGCGCCATAAAACTACCGCAAATGTATATGAATCGGATTACAAGCTCAAAGCCATAAACGTAGACATACTTCAGAACCAACGGTTCCTGCAAGAAAACAAAGTCTCTGAAACCGGTGCCGGGTTGATCAGCGACTATGACCTTAATAATCGATTACATTGGCAAAACGGTTATCAATTTTTTGAGACCAAGGTAACGAATCTCGATGATGTAGATAACCCTGTATACCGCAAACTGGAGGGAGCAGTGATCAGAGCACATGCCGTTTTTTCTGAGCTGTCATGGGCATCGGAAAATCGGCAAACCAATATAAGCCTCGGTGGGAGGCTGAATTATCTGGAAAAGTTCGAAAAATTAATTCCGGAGCCCAGGTTTATCCTCAATCACTGGTTATCCGATAATTGGAACCTGGAACTGCTGGCTGAATACAAGCACCAGTATACTTCCCAGGTAATCAATTTTCAGACTGATTTCCTGGGCATCGAAAAGCGCAGATGGCAGCTTTCCGATAATGACACCATCCCTATAATCACCGGGAAACAGATCTCCATGGGGGTCAGTTTCAGCGAAAACGGATGGTTGGTTAATAATGTTGTTTTTTACAAGAATGTAGACGGAATCAGTTCCCAGAGCCAGGGATTTCAAAATCAATTTGAATTTGTCAAATCATCCGGTAGTTATATTGCCAGGGGGGTAGATCTGTTGGTCAGAAAACAGTTTTCTTTTCTAAATGGCTGGCTTAGTTACTCTTTTCTGGATAGCCAATATACTTTTGAAGAATTTGAGGATAGCGCATTTCCCAGCAATTTCGATATTACCCATTCGGTTTCACTGGGAATAACTTATAATAGGTCCCCCCTGCTGCTTTCCGCCGGGCTCAACTGGCATACCGGTAAACCGACTACCCGCCCCCAGTCGGTTACCTCAAACGACCAGATAAACTACCAATCTCCCAACAGTGACCGCCTGGATGATTATTTACGGTTAGACCTATCTGCCATATACCAAATAAAAAAGAATAACGCCAATCGTGCAGAATTTGGATTTTCAATTTGGAACCTACTGGACAGGGACAACCCGATCAGCAATTTCTATAGCCTGGATCAACAAGATGAGCCCCGTGAAGTGGTTCAGCATTCATTGGGTTTTACACCTAATATGCTGGTCAGGTTTTATTTTTGATCCATTCAAAGTGGGCAATCCTATGGTGTCGCAGGAATTAGCAATATAGACCACATACGGCATACTTGAGTTGAACCGGGTCCGAGAAAAGCCTGGTTATTGTTATCTTCGGGAAATTAATATTTCATGAAAAAGGACATCACTGATATTAATGACATACGCCTGCTGGTGGATACCTTTTATCAAAGTGTAATTCAGGATGATGTCATCAGCTATTTTTTTACCCGCATTGTTAAACTGGATTTTGATCAACATCTTCCCACCATGTACCGGTTTTGGGAGACCGTGCTACTAAAACAAGCCAGTTACCAGGGAAACCCGGTAACCAAACATTTGGAGCTGCATCAGAAGGAACCCCTAAAAGAATATCAGTTTGACCGCTGGATTGCTCTCTGGAATGCCACTGTCGACCAATATTTTGAAGGGAAGATCGCCAATGAGGCCAAACAAAAGGCCGATACTATGAGGCAGTTGATGCTGGCCAAAATTAAGTTTATGGATAATCCTGGGGCTATTCAATAATGCAGACGGCGGCTGTGGTTCTTACCATCATTTCATAGTAGTCAATTGGCATCATTAATAATTCCCAATATATTGTTCCCCATAATACCATTATTTCATGGACCGAGTCGGCAGGGCCATGAAATAGTGACAGCAATTAATAAAAACAGGTTAAACAGCCATGGATGATTTGCTCAAACTTAAGCCTATTGACCTAACCCTTCCCTTGAGAACGGGCATGCGCGGCTATCACTATGATACCGTCAATACCGTAGCGAATCATGGATGGAATGCACGATTGCTGCACATATATTCCCATGCCGGCACTCATATGGACGCTCCGTTGCACTTCGAAGCCACTGAGGAGACCATTGACCAATATCCGGTCTCGAGGTTTTTTGGAAAAGCATGGCTGGCAAAAGTACCCCTAAATAAGCCCGGTCAGTTGATCGAAGTGGACCACCTGGGAGAAGTTAAAGAACACTTTCAGCCTGGTGAAAGCCTCTTGTTGGAAACACAGTGGAGTCAATATGTCGGTGAATCAAAGTACAGAGATGAGATGCCCAGAATCAGCGTTGGATTGGCCAATTGGTGTGTTGAAAATAAGGTAAACATGCTGGGCGTGGAGCCCCCCTCTGTGGCAGATGTAAACAACATGGAAGAACTGACTCAAATACACCAAATACTTTTGAAAGGCAGAGTGATTATTATCGAAGGACTAACTAATTTGGGCGCAATTACTGGTAATCAGGTAATTCTGGTAGCTCTTCCCCTGAAAATAACCGGAGGAGACGGAGCCCCAGCCAGAGTTATCGCCTTCGAGTAATCAATGATTTAATTTTATGACCAACCACTACCCGGGTCTATCCTATGAGTACAATTGAATCCATCGATCTGATTAATTCTCTGCCGGTAATTCCCGACAATGATGACCGGGATGCCCTGAAAGCAGCACGGAATGCCAGCCTGGATGCCATTATTGTGCTTGACGATGACCCCACTGGGACCCAGACAGTGCACGGCATTCCGGTATTGACCGAATGGTCGGTGGAATCGTTGACCATTGAATTTCAGACGGGTACACCGTTGTTTTATATACTTACTAATTCAAGGAGTTTGATAGAACCACAAGCAGTGGAAATGACTCTGGAAATAGGAAGAAATATTCTAACGGCGGCGGACGCTACCGGAACCCGGTTCTGGGTAATCAGCCGCAGTGACAGCACTTTAAGGGGTCATTTTCCAGCCGAGGTAACCGCATTGGAACAGGCAATTGGAAAGCAGGGTTCGGTTAACTTCATTATACCGGCATTTTTTGAAGGAGGGCGTTTTACCATTAATGATGTTCACTATGTTCAACAAGGCCACCAGCTGATCCCTGCAGCTGAAACACCCTATGCCCGGGACCCGGTGTTTGGTTTTCGAAATTCAAACCTGAAAAAATGGGTAAAAGAAAAAACCCACAGCAGGGTATCCGAGGACCAGGTGCAAAGTATAGCCATAAAAGAATTACGGTCACCCCAACCAACGGAGCTGGTGGCCAGGCTTGCATCCCTGGCACCGGGATCCTATTGCATCGTCAATGCAGCTGCCTATGCTGATTTGGTAAGTTTTTCATTGGCTTTGCTAAAATCCG
>BQJT01000178.1 GCA_021604845.1 Cyclobacteriaceae bacterium | reverse complement strand
CTGCGGAAGTATTTCCCACCATTAGTAATGAAATGTATTTGACCATTACCCTTATGGTGATCGTCACTGCCGTATTTTCATCTATTTTCCCTATTGTAAGGGCTTTCAAACTGGACCCCGCTTCAGCCATCAGAGATTAGTTATGAGCATTATTAGCACCCATAAAATTACCAAAACCTATAATCCGGATACCATTCCGGTGCATGCCGTTAATGGAGTTACTCTTTCTTTTGAGGAAGGTGAGTTTGCCGCTATTATTGGCCCTTCCGGTTGTGGCAAAACCACCCTCTTGAATTTAATCGGGGGACTCGAAACACCAACCACGGGATCGGTGGAGGTAAATGGGGAGATTATTAGTTCAAAGTCAAAACGACAACTGACAGACTTTCGCTTGAGGAATATTGGGTTCATCTTTCAGGCTTATAACCTGATCCCAGTGATGAGTGCGTATGAGAATACCGCTTTCACCATGGAGCTACTGGGCTGGCCCAGGGATAAAATCAAGGCCCGGGTGCTGGAATTACTGGAAGCCATGGATATTGCGGATAAAGCGCAACAACGGCCCAATCAATTATCCGGTGGACAGCAGCAAAGAGTTGCCGTAGCCCGCGCCCTTTCGACCAGACCAAAATTTATACTGGCCGATGAGCCCACAGCGAATCTGGACAGCCATGCTACCAGTAACTTGTTGGATATGATGCTGAAAATGAACGAAAAGGAGCAAACTACGTTTATATTTTCCACCCATGATGAACGAGTAATGCGTCGTGCAAGACGATTGATCAAACTGAAAGATGGTAAGGTTTTGGACGATGCCAGGGGGTAAAGTTTGGTATTTGCTTTTTGCTTTGGTCCTGATAACATGCCGACCGGCTATCGCGCAGGAGGATACCTTCCTGGACTCCCTGAAGTATAAAACCTCATTGGATGGTTATGTAAAGTACATGAATACGGTAATACTGCCCGCAGCGGATACCACGGATATGATTACCGATAACCTGTTTCACAACCGGCTCAATTTTCAATGGGATTTGTCCAAACACTGGACATTCAACACCTCCATGAGGAACCGACTATTCTGGGGAGAATTGGTGAGATTAAATAATGAAGCCTTTTCATCCCTTGGCAAAGATCCAGGATTCCTGGACCTCAGCATTCTTTGGACCAATGGTGACAGTTATGCACTGCATACGATTTTTGACAGACTTTATTTTACTTTTGAGAAAGGAAATCTGAACATTAAAGCGGGCCGGCACCGGGTCAATTGGGCCATGACCTTCATTTGGAATCCCAACGACATTTTCAACAGTTATTCTTTCTTTGATTTTGATTATGAGGAGCGTCCGGGAACTGATGCCATTGAAGTCAACTACTACACCAGTGCTACCTCACAAATTGGATTGGTATTTGAATTTTCAGACAGCCTGAAGGGAAGCAGTCTGGCTGCCCGCTATAGATGGAATGCCAAAACTTATGATTTTCAGGTTTTCGGGGGCTATCAAAGACAAAACATAGTACTGGGAGGCGGTTGGGCCGGGGATATTAAAGGTGCGGGATTCAGGGGAGAAGGCAGCTATTTTATCCCAGATTCAGGGCTGGATCAAGACGACCAATTTGTAGGTTCGCTGGATCTCGACTATTCCTTTCCTAAAGGATTGACCCTACAGATGTCTTATTTATTTAATTCCACCGGTTTAAATAGCAACACCGGAGATTACAGCGCATTTTTTCTGGACCGCGCCCTGTCTGCAAAAACTTTGAGCCCTGCTATGCATAACTTGTTTTTCCAGGGATCCTACCCGGTCTCACCCATTGTGAATGTTACCCTGGCCACTATGTTAAATCCAGCAGATGGCTCCTGGTTCATCGGCCCCAATGTCACCTGGTCGGTATTTGAGAATTTTGACTTTCTGTTCAACAGTCAGCTCTTCCGGGGAGACCCCATGACTTTGTTTGGCGATGGTGGGTCATTTCTCTTCGTGCGCTTTAAATATAGCTTTTAGCTACTCCAAACTAAGTTGCTTACTCCCTGGCTTTTCTTCTGGCTTCTCTGGCTTCCAGGAATTCATTCAGCTCCGCTCTGGACATCGGCAATTCCGCATTGTTGTCAAGCCACTGCTGGAAATCTTTTTCAAACACATCTCTTTCCACCACAAAAGCTTCGTTTACATATTCGTATTTGTTGGTTTCCATGCAGTACCGGTTAAACTGGTCCTGCAACGCGGTGTATTCACCACTGATTACTACTTCCTGTACCAAATGTGCCGGGATAAAGGCTACTCCTGTTTTCTTGGCAAGTACCACATCCCCCGGTAATACAGTTACCCGGCCAATACGGATTGGCGCGTTAACATTGGCGATCATCATCTGCTTAATTGCCGAAGGGTCGGAACCCCTGATCCAGCCATTGAATCCTTCTATCTGTGATAATCCTTCAACGTCACGTACCGATCCGTTAAAAATAACTCCCCTTTTACCTGCTTTGTAAATGGCATTCCCCAGGTTATCTCCAATCAGGGTACCTTCCACCATCTTGCCATAGGCATCCGCCACATAGACATCTCCATCCAGCAATTTTATAATGGGCGCGTAATTGGTAACAGGTGTTTTTGTTCCTTCTTTCTCCGCCTGTTTTTGAACATAGTTGTTGAAATCTTCCCGGAGGGGCATAAACTGTGCAGTTACCACCCTGCCGGTCATAACCTGTTCAGGATGTAAAATTTCCCAGCCATTCTGGTAGGTGCTGGCAAAATTTTCAAACTGTGTAAGATATCCCCGGTTACGCAGTGATCCCCAAACTTCTTCCATGCTAAGTGCTTTCAAACGTTCCAACAGTTGATCGGATACTTTTGGCCGGCCATCGGGAGTGCGTTCCCCTGTCCATTCGGATGTCAATTCTTTAATACTTTCCGCAGGCCAGACCACACTTTGGGATCTGGAGGAAGTAAATGTTAATACCAGCACAAAAATCACAAGCAATGTTTTCTTCATAGTAATGGGACTATTCGTTGAACGTCTAATATAAGGCATAAATAATGGGTTAAGGTAGAAAAATGAAAAAGCCCCGACAAGTGCCGGAGCTTTTTTATGCCTAAAATATTCTTCATTAAATTTGATAGAAGAATTTCGCAATTAGAAATTCCAGTTTACCCCAAACTCCACTTTAAGTCCGCTGGAAGAGGTGACATTTACTGCTTCACTGGGTATATTATAAAGTACATCACTAAACCTGACGCCCAGGTATATTCCAAGTTCGGAGAGTATGGTTTGACTGTAACCCACCATGGCGCTTAATGCTGTGGCATCAGCAGCAATTGAGTATCCAGCGGTAGCCTGCAGAAATATTGGAATATTCTCAAATAAATTTACTGTTACTGTCCCTGAAAGGTTGTCCAGGGCATCATCTTCACATTCCTCGCCTTCATCATCCCCCTCTTCATCCTCGTGATTACTGTCTTCGTCATCGGCGTTGAATCTGATCAGGTTTCCTTCCTGGTCAAGATACCCGCTGTTGCAATTCCCTAACCCCCCCATGGCACTAATACCAATCCTAACCCTGTCGCTTAATTTATAGGCTACCCCCAGTTCTCCTAACGAGAATGAACCGGGTACATTTTTCAGGTTATATTCAGAACCATTCAGATCGAGCCTGGGGCTTCCAATTGAACCAACAAAAGAAAAATGGTCTAGTATCTTTCCAATTTTGGTGACTTCCGAAATATTTTCCGGCGATTCAGACTGCTGTGCATTGGCCACAAAAACCATTATGGCTGTACAAATAAATGTAAGTAGTTTTTTCATATCTGACTTTTAGCTTATGACAGCCCGAACGAAAGACTAATTACAAGAGTTGGTCGGCTTTAGAAAAAGACCAATTATGGAAGTTTATTGGTTTCAAGAAGGACTTCTTCACTTGGTTCGTATCCAATCCGGTGTGCCTGGACCTGAATACTTCCGGCCTCAGGGGCTTCGAAGGGCTTGGTGTAAACCAACCAGCCAGCATGGCCAGGTGCTCCCCCTTCAATAAGTTTATAACCAATAGAGGCACCAGGTGTGGGACAGGTGATGGTCACCAGCCCATTGTCAGAGATAATTTCCGGTTGGGCGGTTACCGGTTTATGATCGCTGCCCTGCCATAGTTGATCCAATAGTTCGGCTTCCGGTAAATTTGGCTGGTCTCCAATCTCGGCCAACCATCGGTCCATTTCTGCACGCAGCGCTCCCAATTTATCTGCATATGCCGGGTCTTGTGCCAGGTTTTTTAGTTCATGTGGATCATTTTTACAATCAAATAACTCCTCTTCATCCTTCTTTTCGCGGAACCACTGCATTTGATATTCATCTAAATCACCCTGGTCGCGCAACCTCAATAATTCCTGCATGGTTGGAATTTGTTCCCGATAGACTACCGGCAGATAATATTGCTGATTTGGTCGATAGTTATGAATGTATTTAAACCTTTCATCCCTGACCGCCCGAATGGCGTCCGTAAAACCATCAAACCGGTCTGCTGCTGCATGGATGTACTGCCGTGGCTGGTCCGCCTGGTAATTTCCAAGAAAAGCCTGTCCCTGCAGATAATCGGGAGGCTCTATACCGGTCAGCGAAAACAACGTGGGTGCAAAGTCGATAAAACTGAGCAGCTGGTTATCAGCGGTTCCGGCTCGTTGTTTCCCGGGAAAACGTATGATCATGGGTGAATTCAGTCCGGAGTCATAGATTAAGCGTTTCTGACGAGGCAGTGGGCCGCCATGATCGGCATAGAAGAAAATGATGGTATTGTCCAATAATCCATCAGCTTCCAACTGATCCAGCACAGCACCAATTTGAAAGTCAGTTTCGGCAATATTATTATACAATTTCCACATATCGCGACGAACCAACTCGGTATCAGGGAGATAGGGAGGAATGGGAAAATCTAAATCCCTGGCTACATGTACCGGGGTTTCTTCCTCGGTCATCCTACCATTCCAGTCACCGGTGGCGAAGGTAGTATCCCCTGCCTGGTAATGACGCATTTCATTTTTCCGGAATCCATAGGGTTCAAATAAGCCGGATTCATGGGTAGTGGTAAAGTTGAATATGGAAAAAAACGGCTGACCCTGTGCGCGATTACGCCAGTGTGCAAAATTACTGCTTTCATCCCAGGCAGTAACCGGGGAGTTAAACTGGTAGTCTTCTTTTGAATTGTTGGTACAGTAGTATCCATTGATTCGCAAGATTTCACTCATCATCCGGGCTTCGGGTGGAGGCACTGCTTCGTAAGGGGGAATGCCAGTCACTTCACTGTAGGAGGTGGTCCTCATGTGATTGGCCCCGATGCCCGATGGATACATACCGGTGGCAATGGCGGCCCGGCTGGGCGCACAGACTCCAGATGGAGAGTAAAGATTCGGATAAATTACTCCTTCTGCCGCCAACCGGCTCAAATTTGGTGTCTGGATAGTTGAATCCCCAAACATGGGCAAGTATGGTCCCAGGTCTTCTGTCACCAGCCAAAGGATATTGGGACGGGTAGGCAGGTCAAGTAATGACTCTACCTCAGTGTTGGTTGCTGGTTGCTCCGTTGGAGTGCAAGTTGAGAACATCAGGCCTATTAGAACGGTATAATGGGGAAGTAGTACAAGTAGTTTTTTCATTGGTTTAAACGAGTTGCCAATAATCTATTGGAAGGGTAGTTGTTTGTGGTGCAAAATGGTAAAGAAAGCTGTGTTATACAAGCGGGATGGTTATGGACCTGCTGGCAGGTATGCTCCAATTGAATTTTAGTTTATTTGTGTATTTTACACCAGTTGCCAGTCAACAACCTTTCTGTAAATCAGCACGTAAGTGTTCACTAGGGAAAAGCCATTTTATACAGTTATCACACCCAATTCATGATTGTTTCAAGTAAAACTGCCTCATCGATCCTCATTTTGGGATTTTTTCTTTTCACTTTCGGTCAATCTTTGGCCCAAACCGATAACTCAGAAGAATGGCTTATTCTAGGCCCCATCCCGGTAGCGGAGGGAGCAACGGAAAACATAAGCGAAGAACAACAGCGAACGGTGTTCAAAGCAGACTTTATTGATCCGGCAATATTGGAGGAGGTGACGGCCGGACAAACGATTGCCATCGATAATGCATCATATAAATGGCAGACAGTACAGTCAAAAGATCAAGTTGTTGACCTGGATAAACTTTTTGATGAAAAGGATTATATGATCGCCTACGCCTTTAAAGAATTTAAGGTAAGCGAAGCAAAGACAGCTCTTTTGGGAGTGGGAAGTGATGACGGAGTACGTGTATGGCTCAACGGGGAACTTGTGCACGATAACTGGGTGCCCCGCGGAGTTATAGTCGATGATGACCTGGTGCCGGTAAGCCTGCGACAAGGTACCAACCAAATCTTGCTGAAAGTACAGGATATGCAACAGGCTTGGGGATTTGCCTGCCGCATATTGCCTCTGGAGGCATATGCCGAAAAAATAACTGAAGCGGCAGGGAGCGGACAAGTTGATGACGTGAATCTCTTGCTCTCAAACGGAGCAGATATTAACGCCAAAAATAAGCAGGGATTGACGGCCCTGCACACCGCCAAAATCAAGGGGCGGAAGGATATTATTGAGGATTTGATAACTAAAGGGGCCAATGCTGATATACCCATGCCTTCCAAAAATGCGTTGGCAGATGCTTTTATTAAAAGCGCCATCGGAGAACATGACCCCGGTGCGGCAGTGCTGATAGCGCGAGATGGCGAGGTTTTATACGAAAAAGGATTTGGTTTTGCCAACCTGAAAAAAAACATAATGATTACACCCGAGACTGAGTTTCGAATCGGTTCTGTCACCAAACAATTCACTGCGGTAGCTATCCTGAAATTACAGCAAGAAGGCAAACTCAGTATAGATGATAAGCTTTCTAAGTTCATTCCCGATTATCCCCGTGGTGATGAAGTATCCATCCACCATTTGCTTACACACACTTCAGGTATCAAAAGCTATACCGACAAAATTAACTTTGAAAACAAAGAAGTAACCAAACCCATTGCCAGTGTTGAAGCACACATTGAAAGTTTCAAAAACGATCCATACAATTTTGATCCGGGGGAAACCTGGTCCTACAACAATTCGGGCTATTTTTTGCTAGGGTATATTATTGAACAAGTTTCTGGCCAATCTTACCACGCGTATTTAAATCAAGCGTTTTTTCAGCCATTGGGTATGAAAAATACCGGATTCCATCATAAAGGTATTTCTCTTAAAAACGAGGCCATAGGATATGGTTACAAAGATGGTAAAGCCGAGATCGCCCCGGATTGGGAAATGTCCTGGGCTGGAGGGGCGGGAGCATTGTATTCTACTGTGGGTGATCTGTACAAATGGAATGAAGCCATTTTCAATGGGAAAGTATTGGAAGAAGCAAATCTACAAGCTGCTTTCACTCCAGTAACCCTCAATGATGGGGAAGTATCTCAACCGAAATATGGATACGGGTGGATGATAAATGAATTTCGGGGATGGAATGAGGTTCAGCATGGAGGTGGATTGCCCGGATTCCTAGCATTTCATGCCCGCTTCCCTGACCAAAATATCACTGTAACCGTTCTCACCAATGCTCAGCCGCCCGACCAACTTAATCCCCAGCAAGCCGCTCATGATCTGCTAGAAATATTCTTCTGGGAAACTATGCCTGTTCAAGAGTCGTATGTTGCAGATGAAAATGCAGATACCAGCCTATACCATAGCTACGTGGGTCGTTACTCGTATCCAGGTGGCGCAGTACTTACCGTCAGTGCTGAGGACAGCCAACTATTTGCCCAAATTACCGGACAGCCCAGATTTGAGATATTTCCCAGAGGGAACGAAGAATTTTTCTGGAAAGTAGTAGACGCGTCGATTCGGTTCGTACCCGATGAGGCCGGTAAAATCATTCAGGCAGTACACTCGCAGGGAGGACAAACATTTGAGGCGCCGAAATTGGAAGAAGAAGATGTTGCTAAGGTAGATTCTTCCATATTAGAAACATATGTTGGAGAATATGACCTGAATGGAATGGCGGTGAACATTACCCTGGAAGATGTACAACTTTACCTTCAGGTAACCGGCCAACCTAAATTTGAAATATATCCCCGCTCAGCCACAGAGTTCTTTATGAAAGCAGTAAATGCAGATATTACTTTTGTAGAAAATGAAAACAACCAGGTAGATCAATTTATTTTAAACCAGGGAGGTAGATCCTTTACACTTCCACGGACGAAATAATAAAGGATTGATGGTTGGTCACAATTTCTTTCCGTACCAATGCCAGCAAATCCTATATTTTTCCTGTTCCAATACTCGATGCAGTAGTAAATATTCCCTATCTCCTAGCTACTGACTTTTATCCTAGGTTGCCCGTTTGGAAGGTTGTAAATTGGAGATGGTAGATTGAAGTTTTTGGGTTCCATCTGCAAACTGTTTGATAATGACTAAAAAGTCCACCGATCAATTTTATACGGATTTACCCACTAATGAAATACCGCTAAACCAGTTGATTGCATCTCCCTGGCATTTTCATCCTCTTCCTGAGGACTGGTCCGTAATAATTACCGACATCAAAAATTCCACTCAGGCCATTGAGGAGGGACGTCATCAACTGGTGAATCTGGTGGCTGCCGGAAGCATTATTGCCGGGATAAATATTACCAGGAAGGCGGGACTGACTATTCCGTTTTTTTTCGGCGGGGATGGCGCGACACTGTTGGTGCCGTCATCGCTGGAAAATCAGCTGGTAACCGCACTGTTAGAACACCGGGATAATACCATGAAAAATTTCGGACTTGATCTCAGGGTCGGCCAACTAGCAGTTTCCGAAATTTATCACCAGCATCAAAAACTGACCATCGCCAAGGCAAAAAGAAGCCATGAGTTTAATATCCCGGTAATATTGGGAAGCGGCCTTCAATATGCTGAAAGCCAGGTCAAAGCTGCTGACAGTGTGCAGACGCTGCCTGCAGAGCACCATATATCCTTAGATCTTACCGGAATGGAATGCCGGTGGGATCAAATTGAGCCGCCAGAAACCAGATTTGAGGTGGTCAGCATGTTGATTGTAGCCCAGGATACTAAAAAGCAATCGGGAGTATTTAAAAAAGTACTGGACGTAATTGATCAAATCTATGGAGTACCTCAGGCACGAAATCCAATATCACCCCAAAAACTAAGGCTTAAAACTAGCTTTAACCGGATTGAAACAGAAACACTGGCTAAAATAGGTAGAATAGTTCCGGGTTATTTAATCGCCAACTGGCTAATGACTTTGTTCGGTAAAATCTACATTCGATTCGATCGGGCGGGGAAGTATTATTTGAAGCGACTGGTAGAATTATCAGATACGCTGGTGCTTGATGGCAGAATCAATACGGTGATTACCGGGACCATAGATCAAAGGAAGCAGTTGGTAGCACATTTGGTAGAAATGGAACGTAAGGATCAAATATTCTTTGGGTGGCATGCCAGCAAACAAAGTGTAATGTCCTGCTATGTTCGCGACCGGCGTGACCAGCATATCCATTTCATAGATGGCTCAGAAGGCGGATACACTAGGGCCGCAAGTATGTTGAAATCTAAGATTTAAATCTAAGATCTAAGATCTAAGATCTATTCCCGGGCCTGCTGTTGCTGAGTAAGTTGACTACTTCTGTTAGGGAAGATTCCTCACCCACATTTCCGGGAAAAATTATTTGGTGCAGACCGGGGAACTTGGATTCACTGCCGGTTTGCCAGACCGGAACACCTTTAATGATTTGACCTTTTACCAGCGCCTTTCTTACACCCAGGGCTTTGGTGGCCACGTCGCTACTGGTAATACCTCCTTTTGAAATTAAAAACCCAGGAGTGGTATTTAACCTTTGAAGAATACCGATCAGACAATCTGAGATTTTTTTCCCTATTTCCTGGTTCTTTTCAGGGCTGGTATCCTTTATCAATTCACGACTGGTATACAAGGTCACTATCTGGTCATTCTTTATGGCTTGTTCAATCTTTTCACTGTATTCTTCACACAATTCCGAAGGGGACTGTTGAAGCACCTTCATTACCGGCAATTCCATGGGAATCAAATCAGGGCGGTGTTTGAAC
>BQJT01000177.1 GCA_021604845.1 Cyclobacteriaceae bacterium | reverse complement strand
ATCAATTGGTTGGATTGGTAATTAAAACAAGCGGTCCATGATAGATATTAGATACTTAAATGAATGTGTTCTAGGCCAAAAAAAACCACGCCTTTCGGCGTGGTCAACTAACTTACTCGTTATAACAATTTTAACCGCCGGCTATCTCATCAATACGCTCGGGTGTAGCGTACATGATCTTTCTGGCGTTTGCCTCTCTCAGCTGCTGCTGCACGTCGGATATAATCCCCATTTTGGCCTCTTCATCAATTTTAAGGCTGATCGTGATTGCATCCCTCTCAACTTCATCCAACTTGTCCTTCTCTTTTTGCACCCACATTACAATGTCTTTGGGCTCGATAAGTACATCATTTACCTGAATCCTTGGTTCGGATCCATACAAATTGGTTTTCTTAGGTTTACCAATATAAATATGGCTTACCAAAGATTTTTTCTCCATTTTACTAAGCTGAGTAGCTCTCGGCAGCGTTTGCTTTACCATGATATCCGTTTCCCTCAACACGGTAGTTACCATGAAGAAGAACAATAGCATAAAGATGATATCAGGCAACGCTGCGGTTGGGATATCCTGAGAGGCTTTGGTTTTCTTTGCAAATTTTGACATATCAACTTCCTACGTTACTGGGTTCTGCGATAGAAATATTTTTTGGGAAAGTAGGTTTTGCGCCTGGACTTTCAATCCCTCTCGCTTTATCATATTGTGCTCTTTGCTCAGGAGTCTTATTAACCGTATTTCTTAACTCCCTGAACTCATCTCCGCTCATACCAACCCGCTCACCGTACATTTCGTTGTAAGCTGCATCCAGCTGATCCAATATATCTATGAAGATCTCATAGCTGCTTCCCCGGTCAGTTTTGAATGAAACTACCGCCTCCTGAGGGTTATCGGATAAACCCGGGTTACGGCCGTTATTCAAAACAAACTCTTTTACCATATCCTTTATCAGAAATACATCCTCCAATGGCTCGTCTTCAACCAGCAGCTGATCATTCGAATTCACCAATATTTTGAAAATGTTTCGATCATTCTTGGTGATATCCGGCGGCGGTTGGTTTGGGTCCGGTTTAGGAGGCAAAGTAAAGAGAATTCCCCGGTCGTTGGGAAAGGTGGTGGTTACCAGGAAGAATATCAATAGCAGGAAGGCGATGTCCGCCATAGATCCCGCATTGATCTCATTCTTGCCTTTATTTGAGCTTCGTGCCATTACTTAAATGCTTTGGATACTTCAGTAAATATGATTCCTAATATGGCTGCACCAAACAGCAGATACATGGTAGTTAAAAGACCGCCAACAACTTTCGATATACCGGGTCCAACGTCCTGTGCTACGTATCGAGGTAATACCTCATCACCCGATATCGCATATGAGAGTCCGTATAAGACTACTAGTGCTCCCAGTCCAATAGCCGTTCCGACTAGTGTTTTTGGGTCGTCAATCGCTTTGATCAACGGAAGAACAATCACAGCAATTACAGCAATTCCTATAAGTGCATAGGTGATCATTAGGGCTATGTTAATTAATCCTGATTCCATGGCTATCAGTTTAATTCTTGTGCTTTACTAATAAATCGACCAAAGATATTGAAGCATCTTCCATGTTGTTAACCAGTCCATCTATTTTAGAAACGCAATAATTGTAAAACAATTGTAGAATTACCGCTACAATCAAACCAGCCACAGTGGTTAATAACGCCTGCTTGATACCGGCAGCAACCAGCGATGGAGATATATCTCCCGCAGCTTCGATAGCGTCAAAAGCGGCAATCATACCAAGTACCGTACCCATGAAACCAAGCATCGGCGCTAATGCAATGAATAGTTGAACCCATACCAGTCCTTTTTCCAAACGGCCCATTTCTACTGATCCATAAGCGATAATCGACTTCTCAACCATCTCAATACCTTCAGAAGAACGCATTAAGCCCTGGGTAAAAATTGAAGCAACCGGGCCTTTGGTGTTCTTTGTAACCTCTTTAGCCGCTTCCACCCCTCCGGTTTCAAGTGCATCCTCCACTTTGGCCAGTAGTTTGTTGGTATTGGTAGTGGCCAGGTTAAGGGTTATGATCCTTTCAATGGCAATTGCCAACCCAAGGATCAAACAAAGTAATACGATACCCATAAACACCCATCCACCTTCAATGAACTTCTCCTTTACCTTTTGGTGAAAGGATCTGTTATCGTCAGGTGCTACCAACTCTGTGTCGGCTGAGTCTTGAGCATAAGCGTATTCTGTGTAACCCAAGGCTAAGAACCCGGTAAGCATTAGTAATGCGAATAACTTTTTCATAGTTTCAATTTTAATCTTCAGTAAGTTATAACGAATAAATTTAGTTTGACTTTCATGCTGAGAAGCGGAGAGGAAGGGATTCGAACCCCCGGTACCCTTGTGGGGCACACTCACTTTCCAGGCGAGCACCTTCGACCACTCGGTCACCTCTCCATTTTTTAAGCAATAGACACAAATAAATCAATAAAAAACACTTTATGCAAATTTTACAGAATTTTTTCAGTTGCTCATTTCACCCCTCAAAGGGGAGGCTAAGACCCGCTTTATTTGGTCTAAATTTTGGTACTTGGTGAATAAAAATTGCAGTTTAGACAAGGCCGCTTCCGTAGTAATATCGCGCCCACTGATCACCCCTGCTTCCAGTAAATGCTTGCTGGTCACGTACCTGCCTTGAATAACCCGGCCCCCGTTACATTGAGAAACATTAAATACCACCAGACCATTATCAATTGCCTGGGCGATCGAATGGGTAAACCAGGCAGAGGTAGGCGCGTTGCCCGAACCAAATGTCTCCAGTACCAGGGCCCGCAGTCCCGGTGTACTTAATATGTGTTTAAAATATGATTCTTCAAGCCCGGGAAACAATTTGACCAAACCAATACAGACCGGTTTTATGCTGTATATCTTAAAGGGTTCTTTTTCAGTTACCTCCGCCAATACTGCGTAATTATATTCAATGTTTATTCCGACTTCTGCCAGCGCAGGATAATTCTCTGATTTAAAAGCATCGAAATGCAGGCTCTCCACCTTCTTACTCCTATTCCCTCTGAATAATATATGATCGAAGTAAATACAAACTTCTCTTACTATTGGGCCAGGTGTTCCGCAAGATGCAATTTGAAGCGCAGCCACCAAATTTTGTCCGGCATCGGATCGAATTGCGCCCATGGGTAATTGGGAACCGGTAAATATTACCGGTTTCTGCAAATTCTCCAGCATAAAACTCAGTGCACTGGCGCTATAGGCCAGAGTATCTGTCCCATGTAGTATCACAAATCCCTGATGTTGAGAATAAAACTGCTCTATAAGCTTTGCCATTTCATTCCAATGCTCAAAAGTAACATTGCTGGAATCTATAGGTTGGGCAAATGATACCACGGTAATCTCCAGATCCATGGCTCTTAGTGACGGCATTTCCGTAATGATTTTTTCAAAATCGAAGGGTACCAAAATTCCATCATCGGCGTACGCCATGCCAATGGTGCCACCGGTATAAATAATCAATACCGATTTCCTAAAGGTCCTGGCTGATCCCTGATTGATTTTAATTATCTGATGCTCCATGGTCTAAATCAAATAATTTCCTGGCGTTGTTGGTGGTAATATGATCAATTTCCTCTGGTTGCCGTTCATATATGGCAGCCAACTTGTCACGTATTAGCGGTAAAAAACCCGGGTCATTTCTTTTACCCCTGTGAGGCACAGGAGCCAGATACGGGCTATCCGTTTCCAGTACCAGATGCTTTGGGTCAACCGCAGCCAAAACCTCATCCAGTCCGGAGTTTTTAAAAGTAACCACACCACCTATTCCCAACATCAGGCCCATTGAGATTATCCTTTCTGCCTGCTCGTTGTCCCCGCTAAAACAATGAAATACGCCCCTACATCCAGGCCGCACCATAGGTTCCAGCAGGTCCAGGGTTTGGTCCAGCGATTCCCGGCAATGTATAACAATGGGAAGTTTCCTCTCGAATGCCCACTTCACCTGTATCTTAAACGCCTCCTGCTGATATTTGAAATTCGATTTATCCCAGTAAAGATCTGTGCCGATTTCCCCAACCGCGATGAATGACCTTTTATTTAGCCACTCTTCCACCAGATATAACTCCTTTTCAAAGCCCCGGTCCACTGAGCATGGATGAAGGCCGATCATGGCAGTACATACGCCATTATATCTGGTTTCTACCTCCATCATGTCATCAATAGTGGTGTGGTCAATGTTGGGCATCATAATTTCTGTGACTCCCGCCACACCGCACTTTTCAATAACCGCATCAAGATCTTTTTCGAACTGCTTTAGGTAAATATGTGCATGAGTATCTATCATTGGTAGTCTCTTCCTTTCCAGTTGGTATTTACAGAAAACAAATGCATAAACAAACCACACATTGACATCGAAAACCAGTAAACCTCAAAAAATAAAAAATGCCAAACCGTGAAGTCAGCCCGCACACGCCTGGCAATCCTTCTGACCAGAAGTAAATCTATCCCCATTTTCAAACCGAGTAAAATAAATCCGGTTATGGGTTGCCAAAGCAGGATCAGCGCTACTAAAAGTAAAAACGAGGCTCTGATTATCAATAATGCAATAATATACCAGGGAAGTTTAAGAACTCCGTATATCCATCTGGATCGCTGTTGTAGCAGCGATCCTACTCCCGGACAGGGGTTAGTAACCGCGGTGCAACCAGCATGTATCAGGTTCTTCCCGGTAAACCCCATGTTCTTTACTGCTGTTAGCAACCCGATGTCCTCTGTTAAAGGGTATGGAATGTTAGCGTAACCACCGATAGTAGCGCAGGCGTCCCTTGACACCATCATATTGGTACCACTCACCGCAACTGTCTGAAACACCTGACCAGCCACATGGATAAGTCCCTGCGCTAATAGCCAATCTATATTCTGCAGCCCGCTCCAAAGGCTGCTGACTGGTACTACCGTGATTCCACCAATCACGCCGACTTTTGAATGATAATTTGCCAGTACCGTTTTTACCCAGGCAGATGGAACTCTAACATCAGCATCTGTAATAAAATAAAACTCGGTGGTGCTGTGAGGAATAAGTTGAGCAATAACATTCGCTTTCCCCAAAAGCCCGGGGATGTCTTTCTCAATAGTAACAACCTTTATTCTCACATCCTGCGATGCAGCAACTCGTAGCTTTTCAGGGGTTTTATCCGTCGACCGATCTTCCCCGATCAGGATCTCGAAGTTCCCTGCAGGGTAATCCAGCATTTGCAGATTTTTGATCAGTGCGTCCACATTCGATTCTTCATTGAACATAGGTACCAGAATGGAAACATTGGGCAGCGTCGATTCAGCTACATTACCTGTCTCTGGAAATCGCAGTAAAATCAGCGCGGATAAATCGATAATTATCGAAAGTAATGCTAATACAATTGCCAGCAACAACATGGTTACAAAGAGTGAAACGAATACCCCAATTGACTAAAATGACTTAGGAACCTCGGCAATACCAAACTTAACTTATCAATGGTTTTAACGCTATCGTGAAACAGCACAACGGAACCTGCCCGGGTATGCCGGATGCTCTGTTCAAGACAGACATTAGAATCAATGCTTTGGCTGAAATCTCCTGACAGAACATCCCACATTACTACTTCGTATTCCTTGACAAGTGCCTGCCATTGTTTTGGTTTTAAACGTCCGTACGGTGGTCGCATCAGCGGCTTTTCCCTGACCGGTTGGTAAGGGCATAGAATTTCCTGGCAACGGTTAACGTCTTTCAAATAGTCTTTTATAGAAGTGCTCCATCCGTTGAGATGCTTGAAGGTATGATTTCCTATACCATGCCCTTCATCGAGGATTTGCTGTATGATATCTGGATAGCGCAATACATTTTCACCCACACAAAAGAAAGTAGCTTTAGCCTTAAAATCTTTCAGGCACCTCAATACCAATGGAGTAGCTTCGGGGACCGGTCCATCATCAAATGTGAGGTAAACAACATTTTCCCCGGTAGATTTATTCCAGCAGAACTGGGGAAATACTCTTTGTAGCCAGATCGGGGTATGGTGTATGAAAAACCCGCTCAACTCGCTGCCAATACTTTACATGACAACAAGGTGATGTCATCATTGTAGGTGTTCTGCCCCCGGAAAGCATTGAGCTCCTTCAGCAATTCACTGTTAATATGTTCTAATGAAGTGTGTTGGTGCTTCACCACCACTTCAGTTACCCTTTCCACTCCAAACGGCTCTCCCTTCTGGTTAAATGTCTCGGTTAATCCATCGGTATAGGAAAAAAACACCAGTTCTTGCTGATAGTTTACTTTTCCAACATTTAAGAAAGGAAGCGGCTCAAAACTACCGAGAATGGTGGCCCCTAGTTCCAGGTACTTCGGTGCTTGCTGGTCAATTATCACTAGCGGAGGGTTGTGCCCGGCATTTACATAGTAGAGTTCTTTCAGATTCGGATCAACGATAGCAATGAAAAACGTAATAAAATTCTCACCGCGTGCACTGCGTTCCGTTTGATGATTAAGTTCGGTAATCACTTCCTTTAAGTCGGTAGTGTGCCGAATCATAGTTCGTAACGTAGCCTGGAAATTTGACATTAACAGTGCTGCCGGTACCCCCTTCCCCGACACATCTGCAATACACAATACAAACTGCTGATCTTTTAACTCTATATAATCGTAATAATCACCACCAACATCCTGATGGGGCAAATAAAGTGAGGCCACTTTGAGATTATCAGTTTGAGGAAGTACTTTCGGAAACAACAACTGCTGCACTCCACGGGCAATCTCCATTTCCTTTCGCATGGCTTCCTGTTCGAGTTGTTTGCGGGCTAACCGCTTGTTTTCGATAGCTACCAGCAGAATGTTGCTTAATGTTTCTATAAACGAAGTATCCAGATTGAATTGTTCTTCGTCCTCATCGATCACCCCTCCAACAAATATGAAGGCCAGCTTTTCTTCCTTGTGCATGGCAGGTATAACCAAATCAAACTCGCTAAAAGGGCTGGAGGTAAGACCGCTTTCAATTCTTTGGATTCGTTTTAATTCCAAAAAAACCGGATCAAGTTCCTGTGGCAAGAAATCAACATTAGTACCATAATTAACCTTGCACATCCAGCCGTCTTCTTTAACAAATAGTGCCAGCTTATTGATTCTTAGATTTGCTCTTACTATGAAACCGTAGATCTTATAAAGGGAGATCTCGGGTAAGTTGTTGTTTATAGCCTGAGTGATTTCCAGCAGGGCATTGAGCTCTAGTTCCTTGAGATCGAACTGATTTTGTAGCGATTTTAATTCCATAATATCCCCGCTAATTTGCAATTAGGATGCAAACAAAAAATAGCATTATACCGGATTTAGATGTGCACCTGTTAAACACAGAAACTATCTACTGTTGTGAGCAAATAGCCCCTCCTTACTGGCAAGATAATGATATTTCCGATAATTATTTTCGAAATCCAAATGCTGAGGGGGGATTTCATCGGAGACATTGTTGAAGCATTTGACATAGTCCAGGGCCAAAAGGGATCCCAGTACAAGCTTGAGCTTAGAATCACTCAAAGACAGCTTTTCCTTTAGATCCTCGAAAGATATTACGAAGTATAGTTCATCCATTATTTGGTACTGTAACTCAGTCATTAATATTGTCTGTTTTTCCAACTAAATCCGAAAAATTGAACAGCCACACCCACAATTACCACGTATAATGAATATAGTAATTGCATTAACAAAATCCATTTTAAAGCGGGTCTTTTACCAAGGAAACCAAATACTGAGCTTACCAGAAAAAACTCCATTAAAAGTTTCGTCAGAAGTTGTACCGCCATCACTTTCCATGAGTAAACCCCAAATAGGGTAATAAGTATTACCGTAATAAACATCAGGTGGAATCCAAAAATAAAAAGGGCCAGCACTCTGGGTGCAACTGACCGGTGCTCTTTCCATTTTCCACTCCATCGTTTCCGTTGATTAAAGAAATCTGTCAGCGATGAGGGCGGGTTGGTATTAACAATAGCCTGTCGCTGCTTAACAAAGCCGATTTTACCCGGATACTGTTGATTGAGTTTGTACAGCAGAAATTCATCATCGCCCGAAGCAATATGCTCGAACCCTTTATATCCATTTACGGTATTAAATGCCTTTTTATAAAAACACAAATTGGCTCCATTACACATTGTGGAATTACCTGAATAAATTGATACGGCACCAATAGCCATCAGACAGGCCAGTTCAGTGTTCAAAACCGGAGACAACCAATTGGACGCTGTATAGTTTACCGGGCCACAAGCCATAACCAGGTCCTTAGCAACCAGGGTTTCCACCATAGCCCGCACCCAGCCGGCATTAAATTCACAATCCGCATCAGTGGTAATTATTACAGGGAACCGGGCCCTATTAATACCGCAGGTCAAAGCCCTCTTTTTATAAGATCCCCGGAACTCTGGGAGATTCTCAAGGGTAAGCCATTGGAACAATTCCCTGCTTGCCATATGGTCCTGTAAATATTGTGGAGTTCGATCCTCGGAGGCGTCATCAATAACGATAACCTCCAGCTTGTCATCCGGGTATTGAACCCTGGTCAGTGACCTGATCAAAGGCAGTATGTTTGATTCCTCGTTTCTGGCAGCAATTATTATCGAGACACCTGGTAGTCTCTCATCATCCAGCTGCCGATCATTCTCTGGTATCATTTGCCAAATCCGGGTCACCTGATACAGCATTAGCAGGTAGATTATTAGAAATCCGCTAAAAATTATTTCCATAGAATCATATGTGGTTCAAGGCCGGAATCGCAGTAACGCCGGCTTTTTTACCTGTTGTAATATAGGTATCTTGCGTTGATGTCAAAAGTACCGGCAATGGTTAAAGAAAAGGTAATTCTCGGAGTCGACCCGGGGACCAGCGTAATGGGCTACGGTGTAATTATGGTTGAAGGCAGTCAATTGAAATTACTGCAATATGGAGTTATACACCTCAAAAAGTATAGTAATCATGAAATTAAACTGAAGAAAATTTTCGAAAGGGTGATCGGATTAATATCCGATTATTCCCCGGATGAAGTGGCTCTTGAAGCACCATTTTACGGTAAAAACATTCAATCCATGCTGAAACTGGGCCGTGCCCAGGGAGTAGCAATGGCGGCCGCACTCAGCCGTGATATTCCTATCGTAGAGTATGCCCCAAAGAAGGTAAAAATGTCGGTAACAGGAAATGGAAATGCTTCAAAAGAACAAGTGGCTTATATGTTATCCGGATTGTTATCTTTTAACGTTGCCGATAAGCTTTTGGACGCTACCGATGCTTTAGCGGTAGCCGTTTGCCATCATTTTCAAAATGGCAGACCACAGGGACAAGGTAAAAACTGGAAATCTTTTATCAAGGAAAACCCGGGCCGGGTGAAATAATCTGAGATCTGTGATCTAAGATCTAGGATCTAGGATCTGGCGAATCCGGTTGGCTATTACCGTCAGTTCATCCTGGGTTGGATTTAATTTAGGTCTGCTAAAATTCATATCATCCATACTATTTATTGGAATCAGGTGTATATGGCAGTGAGGTACTTCCAAACCAATCACCGATACTCCAATTCTCAGGCACGGCATGGCCTGTTCAAGTGCGTCTGCCACTTTTTTACTAAAAAGTTGAAGTTTGCAGAAAGCTCCATCCTCTAAGTCAAATAAATAGTCGACTTCAAGTTTGGGCACCACCAGTGTATGTCCGGGCACTAAAGGGTTAATATCCAGAAAGGCAATATGATGATCATCCTCTGCTACTATATGACCAGGTATTTCTCTGTTTATAATACGGGTGAAGATGCTAGGCATTATATTCCAATATGCAGGATTTTAAATTCCATTTCACCAGCCGGCGCCTTAATTAGGGCGGTGTCTCCTACCTTTTTTCCCAGCAATCCGTGACCTATGGGCGATTTTACCGATATCTTCTGCGCTTTCAAATCGGCCTCTTCTTCCGAGACAATAGTATAAGTCAATTCCATCCCATTTTTAGTGTTCTTTATTTTCACTTTCGAAAGTATGGATACTTTGGATAAATCAATTTTAGTTTCATCAATTATCCTGGCATTGCCCACGACGGCCTCAAGCTTGGAGATTTTCAGTTCCAGAAGGCCCTGGGCATCCTTTGCCGCATCG
>BQJT01000176.1 GCA_021604845.1 Cyclobacteriaceae bacterium | reverse complement strand
CTCCCAGAGAGAAATCCGTTGTTGAGTACATAAAAGCCTACCATTTTATTGTTATCCCGTATAACCGCTGTTCGAATGTATTCAAGAAATACATCCTCTATTGTTTCAAATCTGGTATAATCATCCAGGTTATACAGGTAGTCCGGGGTTCCATAGAAGGGGGTATTGATTACTTCAACCACCGCCGGTGATCCATTAATGTGGTTGTAGTCCCTATAAACCTGGGAAATTTGAATATTGGTGTTGAGCGTTTCCAGATATTCCCTGGATTCAGATGCAAAGTAGCGATTGTTAAAGTTCCGGGTATCTGTTGACGCTAAGTCAAAGGGAGAGGAAACGGATATTTGATCCGAAAGCAAATTTCCTCTATTTACAAAAAAGTAAACCTTTTCATTATCTATCCGGGAGGGAACCTCAAAATGGAAAAAACCCTCCGGATCCAAGTTATGTGAATTCATTAAAGAGGCTTTGCCCAAAAAATTCATTTGCAGGGATATTGGCAGGTTTCCCTGTTCATTTTTATAAACACGGCCGGAAAGAATCGGTGCTCTGATTTCTGCCGGATACTTTATTCGAATCTTTTGATCTTGTTTTACAGTTTCCCAATCAAATCTTCTCCAGCCATTGGTAAGCATTACCAAATCCAATTGTTCGGCCCTTGATTTATTGTTGGGGTCGAAATAAGTCCATGGGCTAGAAATCGATCCTTTTAGATCTGATGTTAATAGAAGATTTGATACTATATTATCAGTATGTGCACTGAATGCTTTTGAATGAGATACTGCAATCGAAAGATGAGCGGAGTCACCCTCATTCCATCTTTCATTCAATGCAATTGTAAGGTCGACTTTTTTCCTCTTCCCGTATTCAGTGTGACTAATATCGAGATTCATCGGCCCCGAATTATCCGGATATTTAAAAACCAGCCTTTCGGCTAATGCGGTGAAATCACTGTTTAACAAGGTAATGTGAGAAATGCCCTCAGGTAGTTCATTCCATTTAATATTGATATTTTGTTTTTTGGCCAGATCTATAGTTAAAATCTTTTTTATTACTCCTCTGGTGTGGACTACCAAATACGGATTTGTCAGAAAGTTCTTAGTTTGCTCAGTGGAAATACTCAGATTCCCATTTTCAGAAGTATTTACCGATAAGGATATTCCTTGTACTTCGACCTTGGGAATTGGATATTTTATTACCGCACTATCCAGTTTAACCATGGCGAAATAACTCTTAGTTGATTCGGGAGTAAGGAAAAAATAAGTGTATCCCTTTTCGCTGGTGGTAAATTCAGCTACTTCAACGTCATCATTGTCATAAACAATTCCGGTTACTGCTAAGCCAGAGCCAGCACTGTCAACGGCTTTTACTGCTATTTTACTTTTTAACCCAGCTATTAAGTTGCCGCCTTCAGGAAAAAAACCTATATCTGTTTGATTATCTAAATTTGTTGTGGAATCCCTGATATTACTGACCGAGGATGGATTTACAATTTGTATTCGTTTATAAAACACGAATGCTTCTTTGAAGTTTTTCATCCAGTTAGTATATGCGCGAATCATGTAGAAACCTGAAAGGATATCCGGGGATATAAAGATCTGCCCTTGACCAAATCCTCCGTTTAATTGTATACGAATTTGCTTAACTGCCTGGTGCGACTCGTCCAGCAGTTCAACATTTAACACCTTTGAAAGGTCCCCTGGGGTATGAAATGACGCATCCACACAATAAGCACTCATCCAAATGGTTTCGCCGGTGATATAGGAATCTCTATCGAGATGAATAAATGTTTTCTCCTGATGAATATTGGTCACCTGATGCTCGAATCTTTCATTAACCTCCTCGATACTATAGGTATTCGATTGAGCGAGTGAATCCTGATAACCTAGCATCAGGGAGGCCATCCAGACAGCGAACCCTATGAATTTGGCCGCCTCATTCATCCCAGAAATCGGGTTTATTCAGGTCCCCACCTTTAAAAGTGCAATCCGAGCATCTTGGTGAAGAGACTAAAGCACCTATAGGAATGGTCGAAAACTCTGAGTAGATAAAATTAATAAACAAACCGGCTTCCAATCGCTGGATTAGAGCGGGCTCGTAATCACTTCTTGGGATATAATCCGCTTTTAACAATTGGTCAGGTGGCGGGCATGCAGGCCTTTTAGACAGCCAACCTGGGACATCCTGCACATCGAGATAGAGTCTTACTTCCTGGGAACCAGCAGCTGAAAAATAGCCCAATACAACCACGCCAGGATCAGTAACGTTGGTAATGTTGCCCACAACATTGGCAGGCTGTTTATCAAACAAGCTCCCTAGTTCTTCATTTGATTCTTGCAAGTTTTTCCAAAACCTATACTCTTTCTCTTGAAGGGCATATTGTTTCAATAACAAACTATACCTTTCTGTGAAACGCTCCTCATTGGACGGAATGAAATCCAGCCGATGCCCGGATAGAACGTTTTTGCTTAAACCCTGAGTAGTGCCAAGATTGATACTTGTAGAACTCCTATTCTTCCAACACCTCCAAACCGGGTTGGATGTAGGTGCAACCATGTCATTCCCCAAATAATCGTTGCCGGAGCGCCAATTAACACCAAGCTGCCAGGTCTCTTCCCACTCATAACGAAAATACCTTACCCCATTCTCAGCACCATGATTATCTACGAAAAACTGAATTCCGGTTTGATCAATTTCTTTGTCTGTAGTAGCCCTGCTTTCGGCCTCGAAATAAATACTGTCAATAGCAGGGGATGCATAGATGGTTTCCCAGGAGGATTCGTATCGTTGTCCCTGATTGTTGATGGCCAGCCGGTAACTTTTTCCAACCACTCCTTGCAGGTTATTGGTTTGATAGATCCCGGGGCTACTTTCAACCAATAACTCTGAGGGTCCGTTTTCTTCCTCAATGGTCACCTCCAATCCCTGAGTGAAAATATTTTCGCTATTCAAAGAACTACTCTGCATGATTTTCACCGTATAGGGCCCTGGTTGGTCTGTTATTATACCATCAACCACCAGAATAGCTTGTTGTCCATCAGATATGTCCGGGTTGTAAGGATCCAGGCATCCAATTAATGCGATACCTATCGATATGATCAATTGAATCTTTACAACTTTCATTGTAGTCTGAAATTATAAGTTACCGTAGGTACCGCATTCTTGTAAATCGAAAGTCTGTATCCCTTTATTTCACCATTTTCGCTTCTAAAAAACACCGAATAGGCATTGGGGTGACTGGTCAGGTTATAGACTGAAAATGACCAGGACCCGTGCACCTTTTTATGTACCCGGTGGTTCCCTTCGAAGTTAACTGCCAGGTCTATTCTGAAGTAATCCGGTATCCGAAACTGATTGCGGCTAGTATATTGGAGAAATGGCTGACCTTTCAATTCATATTTTACACTGGGGAAGGTAGCCGGTCTTCCGGTGCTGTAGTTTACGTTTAAAGCGATATTTACCCGCCGGTTAATTTTGTAGTTGGTAATTAAAACGGCAGAATGCGGTTTGTCATAGTTTGAAGGATAATACTCCCCGGAATTGATCTGTTCATCACTATATTCCCCGTTGGCCTGTATCAGCGACCTGGCATAGGTGTAGCTCAGCCATCCACTCAGTTTCCCTGATTGTTTTTTAAGCAGCATCTCTACTCCGTATGATTTTCCCTTGGCCCTGATTACATCAGTTTCCAGCGCTTCATTTAGTATAATATCTGCCCCATCCTTGTATTCAAGCACATTATCCACCTTTTTATAGTACCCTTCAAGGGACATCTCCAGGCTGGTACCGAAAAACGTTTTATATAGTCCCACCGAGTATTGATTACCGATCTGAGGTTTAATGGCCGGGCCACTTAATCTCCATGCATCGGTGGGTGAAATTGCCGTGGTGTTGGAAAGCACATGAAGATACTGGTTTATCCTATCGTAGGAAATTTTAAGTGAAAGATCATCCTTAAGTTTATACCTGCCTGATAAACGCAATTCCGGGCCAATATAGGTTTTCATATTTTCGTTATTCGAGTACGAAATGGTATCGGCAATTGACGCTACCTCTTTTGGTGATTCCGGGCGGTAAATAAATTCCTGGCCAGGTCCCAGGCGATTGAACATTGACAATCTAAAACCTCCATAAACACTCAACCTATTATTCAAGTCGTATTCATAACCTCCATACATTCCAGATTCCAGGGCCTTTTCATCTAACAAATTCACGGGTTCTACTAGTGATTCCCCGCCGAGCGGCAGTTTATTGCCTGGTTGCAGTTGGTAAAGCTTAGCAGACAGTCCGTATTTTATGAAAACCCGCTCTCTTGGAGAATAAGAAAATTCGGTTTTGAATGAATAGTCCTCAATATTGTATTTCAAGTCGAATGCATTGACTGAATTTTGCTCACTTGAGAGATTGTAATTGTAGTTCGCAAACGAAACTGAAGTAATTGATTGAAGCTGGTTTGAAAAAGTATGCCTCCATTGCAGCGCCGCGTTGGAATTGAAATATTCGTACAATGAATCTGTGTTCAGCCTGAAATTATCTCCACTGTGATACGCAGATAGAATCAGATCGTTCCTATCATTTATTCTATGCGTTACCTTAGCTACGATATCAAAAAATCCACCGGTACTGTTGCGCAGGTCTGGATTATCCAGCAGTGAGAGTAAATAATCAGAATATGTACTTCTTATCCCGATGATATAACTGCTGGTATCCTTTTTAATAGGCCCCTCAATCGTCACTTTTCCCGTGATGGGGCTTATTCCTCCTTTGAGTGTAAATTTTTTCTTATTTCCATCTCGGAGGGCCACGTCAAATACAGAAGAAACCCGACCCCCATATTGAGCTCCAATTCCACTTTTATACAAGTCTGCGCTGGCAATTACATCCGGATTAAACACGGAAAAAAAACCAAAGAGATGATTGGTATTATAGACGGTTACATCGTTGAGCAGTACCAGGTTTTGATCCGCACTGCCGCCTCTTACATTGAATCCGGCGGCGCCTTCTCCAACTGTTTGAACTCCAGGTAAGGTTAAGGCGATTTTCATAATATCCGCTTCGCCCATAATAGATGGGATCTGCCTGATATTTTTCATATTGATATTTGCGAAGCCTGTTTGCAGGTTATCTATTGCGTTACTTTCACCGGTAACCACTACCTCTCTAAGGGCAATAATATCATCTCGTAATTCAACGTTCAGACTTCCATCGCTATTCAATAAAATTTGTCTCCTGGCAGATTTCATACCAGTAGAATTCACATGTATTTCATGCCTGCCTTTTGGCAATGTGAGGGCGAAATACCCAAACTGATCGGTGATCACGCCCATCAACGGTTCTTTTATGTACACTGATGCTCCGATCACCGGCTCCCCTGTTTTAGTTTCTTTTATGTAACCGGCTATGGTTGCAGACGGGCCATCGAATCGTTTTATTGGATCCCCAATTTCAATCACTACATTTTCCAGTCGATGGTCTATATCTTGTTCTACCACCTCTCTTATATTGGCTAAAATGGAGTTCGGTTCTTTGACAAGACTCTTATTGGATTTGAAATCAGCAAATAGTGCATCGTTTAATTCAGTTTGGACAATATACTCTCCGGTTGCGATTACACTTTTTTCATCTTTTATTAGGAAATTGATCCCCGAAATAGCGGTTATTTTCTCAAGCATTTCCTGCATTGAGACATCGGTAAATTTCAAATCGATTATTGTACTATCAATGTTTGGTTCAAAATAGAATTGAATATCATACCTGGATTCAAGGTCTTCGAATACGTCAATTAAGTACGCTCCCTGATAGCTTCCCGAAAGGGAGCGTGCTTGTCCATTCGCTACATGATGTGCAATTACCAGCCATACCAGCAATAACAAAATAGATTTCGTCATATATTGTTGCTAGCTGTCTCTGCTTCAAAGTTTGAAATCGCAGCTATTAAACTTTGCTCAATTTTTCTTTTTGACAGTTTAATCCTGTACTTCTTTAGAATTGAAATGAGCTGTCTGGAATGTTGATATGCTTCTAAGAGTTGTTTTTTACTGGTAATATGGAATGTGCCAAACTCATTACTTATATAGTACTTGTTTACCGGATAATATTCAGTATTAACCTGTGAACCTTGAATTGATTTTAGTCGCTTATTGGTCCGTTTAATGAATACGTTTGAGTTTGCCCCAGCATAAGCCAATTCGTAAATCCCTTTTTCCATAACACTATCACCCAGTACCTGTACGAATTCGTGATCGTAAACGGAGAATCTGGATGCTTTATCAATGGTCACTGTAACATACCCTTCACTGATTTCCGTCTCAAGTAGCACTATGACCTGCTGAGTAGATAAGTTATATTGAAGTTCAATATCGTTGAATAATACCCCGTCGTAAACCAATGATCCTCTTACTGGCGGCTTATCCAAAAATAACTGCTGGTGATCAATTTCATGATCCCAAACTTTACTTCCTGTCAGGATTTGAGCTATGTAAGAATCCGAGTGATTAGAATACACCCCCTGCTTTCGTGTTTCAAGTATCTCGGAGTAGGATCTGCTTGATTGACCATATAAGGTGAGACATCCGCCAACAAAAATTATTGCCAGGAGCAGTCCTTTCTTCATTTCTGGAAACATGTAATACTATTTGGCGATGAATATAATGTTTTCCGTACAACTTATACTAAGTTTTATATGGAACCCCCTCAAAAATTAGACACTATTACATCGTCGAATTCATGTTTTAAAAACTGTTCCTGACAATTATGGTAGTGGTATTTCATTCCGTAGTTTTATAACGGTATGAAACCCACGATGATACCATATAAATAGCAGGGCCAACAGCAGTCGAGATACTCCTTTGAAAAATTCAGGAAATCTGTTGGCACAAGCCAAAGCAAAACCATTGAAGCCTGAAAGCTTCAGGTGAATAGCAGGTGTTGTAAATACCAATCCCTAAAAGCGGCCATTTGATGGGTTCAGCTGACAAGGGGTCCGCAATACTTACCGCTTCGCTCCGGCTATAAAACCAGAAATCAGGTTAAGGCATTCAGCGCCGCTGCGGTATCTGTGTATTCACGGAATTTGCAGGCCTTCCCGTTCCGAATGGTTACAACATGAGCAAAATGTGAGTCGAATTCTTTACCGGTATTTTTTGCTTTCCCATTGTATTCTCCCAGGGCAACCACCGTATCTCCCTGAGCGATATATTGTTGTACATCGAACTTATTAAATTCCAATAATTCGTTAACCTTTTGAAAAAACTGCTGGACTTCTGCCTTACCGCGGTGTGGCCCGGCAGTGGGAATTTCCGAAGGACCATATACTTCCCAGTCAATATCATCAGTATGATTTTTGAGTAATGCCTCTATGTCTCCCCTGAAGAAACAATCGTAGGTTGACTTGACTAAATTGATGTTTTCATCAATGCTCGTAGCACTGGCAGTTGATTGGGTTTCCATTATAATTGTTGTTTAGTTTTGACAAGAACCCCAGCTACGGAATCAGGGGTGCGAACTTGTTATAAGTTAATGATATCCAAGGCAAAATACAATCAAAAAATCGCAATCTTGAGACTTTGATTTTGCTTTCATCTTTTAGTTTGTCTACCTTATACCAGAACCGATAACTACCCAAAATGATCAAGCGTAGAACCTTCGTAAAATCATCCGCCTTAACCGCATTTAGTATTGCCGCTTTTGGTACTATTCGATGTAATGGGGCGGGATATACCACCTCCGATCCTACCACTACGGATATACTGGGACCCTTCTACCGGCCTGGAGCACCCATGCGTAGCAACCTGGTACCCGAAGGGTCCAAAGGCACTCCATTACAGTTGAGAGGAACGGTCTACCAGGAGGACGGAAAGACACCTCAATCCGGGGTTTTGATCGAAGCCTGGCAGTGTGATGAAAATGAGTATTATGACAATACTTCGGATGACTATCTATTCAGGGGAGCTACAAAAACCAGTAATGACGGTATGTACCAATTCGACACCATTGTACCCGTTCCCTACAAAGCATCTCCAAACAGCTGGCGTCCCGCCCATATACACCTGCTGGTTTCCAGTTCCAGCCACCAGGACCTGATTACCCAGATATATTTCAAGGGTGACCCTCATCTGAAAGATGATAGCAGCAGTAGTTCCCCCACCGCGACTCATCGGATACTTAATATTGAGGAAACACAGGATGGCAAGATTGTAACCTTCGATGTAGTAATGATGAAAACCATTGCTCTGGATGGCTCTGTGTTTAACAAAATTTGCGGATTATATCAGCTGGACCGGGGTATGGCGGAGTTTTACCAGCAGGATGACCTGTTAATGATCAAAATGAACGGGCAAATAAGTGAAGGCCTGGTTTATAAGGGGGACAATACTTTTGAGGGCGCTATGGGCCGGTTAAGCGTCCGTTTCGAACTACTCACCCAGGGAGGTGCCAAAGCGGTTATTCAGAGAGAGAATTTTGAAGATCCTACTAAAATCACCACTCAGGAAGGGGAAAAAATATTAAAATACGGCTGATATCATTTCTATACTAACCTTTAAACAATGGCTTATTCTGAAACTGAAAAATTAAATCAAATCTTAATCGGGGCAGCTTTGAGCAATGCTGTTTGTACCGTAACTGAATTGGGTATCCCCGACTTAATCACCGCAGGAACCCCGGTTTCAGCTGAATCTCTGGCACAGTCCATCGGTGCCCATCAGCGGTCTTTATATCGCATAATGCGCTATTTGGCCAGCTACGGTATATTTAAAGAAACTCCTAATGCGCAATTTGACCATACAGCGCTGTCTGAAGCGCTCAGGGCCGATGCAGAGGGATCATATCGTGCCGGGGCCCGGACCTGGTTCCAACTTTTTCCGACTTTCGGCACTTTACATCATTCAATAATGACTGGAGAAGCTGGCTTCATAAAGGAATATGGAAAGCCGATTTTCGAATTTTTGGGGGAGAACCCAGCCATGGCCCCGTTATTCGATGCGGCAATGACGTCATTCCACGGATATGAAACACAGGCCATGCTGGATGCATACGACTTTAGTGGTATTAAAGTACTTGCTGACATCGGAGGGGGCATTGGATCTCTGATAGGGTCGGTGCTTCAGTCATATCCTGAAATGAAAGGAATATTGTTTGAGCTTGGACATGTGTTGGGACGTGCCGAAGAATCACTGAAGTCCCAAGGTCTGGGAGACCGCTGCAAGTTTATTGAAGGCAATTTTTTTGAGTCCGTTGTCTCGGGTGCAGACGCCTATATATTCCGACATATCATTCATGATTGGACAGATGAACAAAGTGTGCAAATCCTGGGAAACTGCAGGAAGGTAATTCCCGCTGACGGCAAACTGCTGCTGGTGGAATGTGTAATACCCACTGGAAACGAACGCTCAATTTCCAAAGATTTTGATATCGTGATGATGATTGCTCCCGGTGGTATTGAACGAACCGAGCAGGAATTTAAAGATTTATTTAGCAAGTCAGGCTTTCAATTAACCTCAGTGACATCAACCTCAACCATGGTGAGTATCATCGAGGGAACACCGGTTTAGATATTACCCACGGTATATATCTGCCAGGGGTCTGTCACTCCCTTGAGCTCATGGACTCCATGATCAATAAATTCTAATCCAGATCCTATTACCAGGTCCTTGACTGTTCTGGAAACACAAATTTCACTGCCATTAGTAACGGACATTATTCTGGACGCCAGATGCAATGCAATTCCGTGTGGCTTGCCATACTTAAATTCCAGTTCACCGGTGTGTAAGCCAATTCTAACCTGAATGCCCAATGAATTTACCGCCTCTTTTATTTTTTTTGCACTTTGGATAGCTCTGGCAGGCCCATCAAAAGTAGCCAGAAAGCCATCTCCTGTAGTCTCTATTTCCTGGCCTCTGTATTGACTTAATAATTTACGGACAATAATGTTGTGGGCATCAAGTTTCTCGAGCCACCGTTGATCACCCAGCTCTGCCGCTTTTCTGGTGGAGTCAATGATATCAGTAAACATAATAGTGGCCAACTCCCTGTACGATTGTTTTACTTCCTTGCCTACTGCCATGAATTTCTTTATTTCAGTAAGAATTGGCCTGGTGTCTCCGGCAAAAAAAGGATGACAGTCTGCACCCTCTATTTCAACTAATTGCGAAT
>BQJT01000175.1 GCA_021604845.1 Cyclobacteriaceae bacterium | reverse complement strand
CAAACCATAGCCGTATTAGGCTTTTTTACCTGGCTGAGATGCACCGGCAACAGGGGTAATCAAAAAAGTCAAAAAATACTAACTTCTCCGTCTGCAACTATGGCCTTAACTTCCAGGTCCGAAACTCCAAGTTCAAGCTTTTTTTTCTGAAATTCCTGTTTGGTCTGAAAGCTGTACAAGTGTTCTGAGGGAGACCAGAAGCGAATGCTATATTCACGAATGTCAACTATATGATACACTGTGTCGAAAGTTGAAGTTTGAGGCTGTTGCAGGGCGATTATAAAATCTTCATCATATCCAACCGCAAAAACTTTCTTATCGACGAGTTTTAGTCCACCATGTTCGTTGTGATCTCTATTGACGTACAGCGCCTGAAGTTCAGGATCATTTTGCCAGCTCAAACTGAAATCTTTCACTAAATGTTGAACCGCCTCGGGACGGTTGAGAAAACAGCCAGCTAATAATACTGTCGTTCCAATCAGTAATACAGTTAACTGGAAATTTTTCATGATGGCCCTGATCTTTAAACTTCTCTGCAGCGCCATTTTACGCAAATATTTGATTTTTTTGGAAAAAAAATTCAAATTTCCACATCTATGCAGCTATTCTCCCGTGTTGAAGATGTCTCAATAAAAATTTGGTCTAAGATAACTTCAAAAGGACCACTTCAAAAAGCTGCGCTGACTGCTGGCTTACTACTTGTACTGATTTCAGGAATAAACACCGTCTACCGGGCCTCAAACGGTCATGGGTCGCAATTCGATGATTTCCTATGGTTTAGCGAAGACCTGCTGTACGACCACATCAATGTATATGAGGAATATTCCTTTGAAATGACCACCATAGGCAAATACCCGCCATTTTTTGCTGTTCTGTTTGCCCCATTGGTACCCTTGCCCTATTTACTGGGCGCTGCTGTGTGGTTCCTGATTCGTCTTACCATCTTGTATTTTGCATCTCAGGCTATAGCCCGAATGGGATGGAATCTGTTTAAAGGTAAAGGAACTGCTCCTCCGGTGGCTTGGTGGGTGGTGCCTCTCCTGATGAGCATTGTTATTTTACTGAGTAATTTTGGCGGCTCCCAAATCAATATATTTGTTTTCTCTCTGGTGGTGCTGGGACTAGATAACTTTATCAACAGAAAGGAACATTTTGCCGGGTTGCTGATTGGAGTAGCCACCGCCATTAAATTGACTCCGGGGCTTTTTGTTCTATATTTTGCCTACAAGGGCAATTGGAAAACGGTGCTTTGGGCAGCCCTGGGCGGGCTACTATGCTGGGGAGTAATACTTCCTCTGATCACCGGTCCGGAGTTCTATATGGAAGTAATGAAGTCCTGGGTGGCTATGTTGCAGCTATATGCTGCAGAAGGTGCCAATGTTGACGGACCCATGATTTATAGACATCCCAATCAATCACTGGAGGCGGTTATTTTTAGGTTTTTCACTCATTCCTACGCTGATGGTGGTTTCGACAATTTCTATGTGAATCTGATTAATATCCCCCTTGCCACCGCAGATATAATAGTAAAAATACTCAGAGTAAGCCTGCTGGTATGGCTGGCCTTTCTATGCCGGACCTCTACCAGTAACCGAAATCGCCCGGAGTTAATGTTCGAGTTCTCACTGATTTATATGGCAACGTTATATATCTCACCTATCTCCTGGAACAGCCACTACGTTGTTATGATTATGGCTTACGCTACTGCTTTATATTATTTAGCATGTACCGAGAAGAACCACAACTTAAGGAATCAACTGCTAATGGCCTTGATTGTAGGAGTATTTTTAGGCAACCTGACTCATCCAATATTCATGGCATTCTCGATTCCATTTATTGGATCTGTAGTGTTGTTTGTTACCATGGCACGGATATTACGGAAACAAAGGGGTACAGAGGAGCTGGTGTTTCACCAACAAAAATAACTCCAACTATGAACTGGATCTAGTCGCTTGCTTTCATGGTGGATTCATCGCCAGCAACCAAATTAAAAAGAGACATCAATTCGGTAACAATCTTAGTAGAAGCTTCTTTTTCAACTTTATTGGTTCCCAGCCAGGTTTCATATCCTCCTAATTCATGCTGTGTCGGAGTAGGTAGATAACCATAGCTGCCATTGGCCAGTTCAATGCTAAACGAACTGTTAAATGGGCTCCGTTGTTTGATTTCCAATCCGGTCTCGGCAAAGGTCTCAAATGGGATAGCGGCGATGCCGAGATCCCCGATACGGAAAACTTGTAATATGATCTCAATTTTATCCGGCCACTCTTCTTCGAGTTGTTTAATCCGGTTGGCATAGGTTTTCTCCAAACTATGAAAAAGTGGTTCACTGTCCTCTGGGTGGGCTCGTACTTTTGCCATGTTTTCCAATACCACCGGGCTCGCCCGTCGAACATCCAGGGTTAACACTGAGTGAACTCCGCCCAAGGGCACCCAATCTTTAAACTCCAGACTTTGGTAAACCCGATAGACTTCATCAGCAACGTCGCCGGCAACAACTTGTATTTTTTCATAGGGACCCCTGCTTTCTTTAGGTCCTTGAAAGTTGATGTTATTGACATCTCCGGAAGTGCCGTTGGACATTATACCTACGAAGGGTGGTTTCTGTATGTCACTTCCGAGCAGCTGCTGTATCTTATCTCCGAAAACCGCAAAATAGTCTGCAGATATATGACCTTTGGGGACACCACCTACATAATGTAAAGAGTAGTTTCCAAGTATCGCTATCGGGCGGCCATCCGGGCTCTTAACCGCAATGAAAGATACCTCCGGGTCAACAGGCCCTGCTGGTTCTGTAATATCCGGGTTACCAACACCCGGGTTCATCTTTACCTTATCAGTCAGACCTAAAGGACTCATCACCGGGTTCTTCATAAACCATCTCCGATTGAAAACATGTTGCGGAACCATGCCGGAACCCCAGGCAATTACTGCAGGTTCCAGATTATTGATAGCCACTTTTACCCCGTCAACTATTCGCCCGACAAGAAATTTTTGGTAGTCATCCAGGGGGTTGTTTTCCTGAAAATTCCCCCTTTGTTGTCCTTTGCCCTGAGCGCTGGTCCCGGAGTGTGTATGGGTAGCAGCCATCAGCATATGTTCAATAGGTAACCCGGTTTCTTTATTCAGTCTTTCTTTTGCCTGGTCGAATACCTCGCGGTTGATACCTACATTATCCACCAGCACAAAAACCAAACGAGTTGTTCCGTCATCGATAGCTAACGTTTTTGCAAATAGTTGATCATGAATATGAGTTGCAGGCGGAGAATTCCAGTTTCCTACAATTGGTTCACCAAGTTGGGGTGTTACATTACTTAACGAGGCCCCGGCCCTAAAGACTTTATCCGCAGATAGTGTTGATGTTGTCGTAGCATTTTGAGCAGATGCCAGTGAACTAACCATGATCAAAACGGTTGCCATGAAAATACGTTGACAAATCCGGTTAACACAAAAATATTTAGCAGTAGGTTCTTCCATGGGTAAGGTTATTTAATATGAATGATGATAGTCTGGTTATTGGTCCCAATGATTTTATTTATTCTAAATTATACTATTTATTTAGTCCCACCCGATTTGAGATAGGCCATTAAATCCGAAAGTTCGTCGTTGGTCATATTCTGTTCTAACCCAGGGGGCATCAACGAACGTCCGGTGTTGGTTAGGGAAATTATGTTTGTTCGAAGGATAGCCTCATCAGTACCGAAGGCAGTCTTTAAGGTTAAACTATTTTCAGTCTCGGTTATAATCCGGCCTGAAAGAGAGCGCCCGTCCTTGGTATCTACTATAACTTCCTGGTACGCAGGATATACCTCATAGTTGGGTACCAGGGTATGTAACAGTAAGGCGTCTACAGGTTGATTGTTGACTCCTGAAAGGTCCGGCCCTACATTACCGCCCTCACCATCGTACGTATGACAGGTTCCACACCTTTGCATAAAAACTAATTTCCCATCACCAGCATCAGCTTTATAGTTAAGCTTTGCCAGATAGTTTTTATAAACCTGCATCCTGCTGCCTTCCTCTATATCCTTTAACAGTACCTCAGCCCGTGCCTTTATCTGAGGGTCTTTGCTTTTTAATAATCGCTGACGTTCCAGGGGCGAAATTTCAGCGGCATCAACTGCTGCTTTTTCAATGGCATCTAACAGTGAATGTGTAAGCAGAGGTTTTGTCAGCAAAACTCCAATTGCAAAAGCCTTAACCCGAGGAGTAAAACCGGACCAGGTACTTTTTTCAGTAAGCAAAACTCCACTATTGGAGTTACCCAATCTGGCAAGTGCGGTAATGGCTTCAAGTTGGATTTCCTGTGGATTCCTGGAATCCAGCAATCTTTTTAAAACTTTGGCGACACGATCGAAGTTTGCATAACCAAGCAAGGCGATGGCTGGTAATCGTTCAGATATTGATAGTGATTGGTTCCCTGCCTGGTCGATTGCCTTTTGAATAAAATTATATAACGCAGTGCTTTCAACCTCCGCAGGATGATTGCCTAGCAACGCTACCAGCACACCATCCTGCGATTCACTCAATACCTTACGCGAGCTAATGCCAGTGGCTAATCCAAGTATTGAAGAAAAGTCTGCAGTGGTGTTATTTGCAAGTACAACCTTGAAAAACCTACCACAATCGCCAAGGGAAGATCCACTACCAACCAAATGTCCCAGATCTTTCATCATTGCTGAATAAGCTGGTGGACTAATAACCGGCTGTCTGCGAAAAACTTCTATAAATTCCGTCAAACGTGAACCAATTCCGCTTAAAATAGCTGCACGGGTCCATCGATCAGCCCCATCCTGAGCGGCGATTTGAGCTAACGCGAGGTTGATCATAGGTCCTGCTAAAGATCCTAAAACCAACGCACAATTAAAACGGACCTTGGCCGAGGGATCTTTCGCTGCAAACACTAACGCTGCTTTGACTTCAGGGCTGGTTTTGCAGAATTTTTCAGATACTATTACTGCTTGTTCACGAACTTCAGGCTGGTCGTCCGATAACAGGGATTTTAAGGTTGGTGCATCCAGGCCATCCATGGAGTGCAGCAGCCATAATGCACGAATCCTGCTCTCGGTGGTAGGAGACATTACTGCGCATTGTTTGATCAATGGAAGCATGTTTCTATCCGACTGTTCCAGTAATTGCCGGTGGGCAGTAGATCTAATCCATTCCTCGGGAGACTCTAATGCCCTAACTAAATCTGCTGATGGAGTGGCTGCATCTGATACAATCGCCTCTATGGGATGATTTTGAACACTTGAATTCCGAATACGATAAATACGGCCTTCAGTTTTGCCACTTTCGAAATCCATCCGACTGCGAGCCTCCTCCGGGACATAAGATGGATGATCAATCACTTTACGGCGCATATCCGCCAGGTACAGGGAACCATCCGGTCCATGTTGTAAAAATACCGGGTTGAACCAGGTATCTGTGGATGCCAGGAACTCCTTGCCTTCATAAGCTAACTCTGATTTAAAAGATGCCATTTCCGGTCGCAGCACCTGTCGTTGTACCAGGTTTTGTGCTGGTTCACAAATAAAAATATTTCCTCGATGTGAGGATGCGAGGCCGGTACCATTGAAGACTAAGATCCCACAAGCTGAGGTAAAAGTACCTTTATGCGATCGTCCAATCAAATTCGGAATGAAATCTGCAGTGATTGCAGTATTACTTATAGGAAAAACTGTTGCATCCGCTTCTACCTGCGAAACGTTCTCAATGGATTCGCTGAAACTGAGAAGTTGGTTACGGCCCAGATGCCAGGGTTCAAGCACTATATGTTGGACCGGGTGGCGATTGGAGCAGCCAAAACGATTTCCAAAGGAATCAAAACTAAGACCAAACTGGCTGTTCCCACCGGTAACCTGAAATTCATAGGTATCGGGATGAAACCTGCCATCAGCCGCGGTAAAAACTACTGGTGCCCGATCGGGATACTGTGGGGAAATTACGGATCCACCGTTTAATCCTCCTGCAATATATATCCAACCGTCGAGGCCAAGTGTTGGGGAGCTCATTCTAATTTGTGTGGTTTTGGTATGGTTAAAACCAGTTAAAACCACTTTCCGTAGATCAGCTACGCCGTCGCCGGTAGTATCTTTTAAATAGTAAATATCAGGGGCGCAAGTAATAAAAACCCCGCCCCGCCATGGCGTTACTCCATTGGGATAGGAAAATCCTTTTGCAAAATCAGTGCGGCGGTCGTATTGCCCGTCGCCATCAGTATCTTCCAGCAAACCCACCCTTCCCAACTTCCTGGCTTCACCATCCTCTTCCATATCAGGGTACCCCCGGTTTTCCACCACGTACAATCGCCGACGCTCATCGAACGCCAGGGCCACAGGATCAATTACCAAAGGCTCCCCCGCAACAAGTTCTATGCTAAGACCTTCCTCAAGTTGGAATTGGCTTAAAGCTTCCTGAAATTGGCTCGGTTCTTTCTTGCAACTAAGGTTAAGAATAAATAGTGGGAGCAAAAGACAGTACAGGTTTTTACCAGGATTCCAACTCATAAGATCCATAACAGTAAATAAATTGAAGTGACCTCGACTAAGATAAAGCTATTAATTCTAATCTGATTTTCAATTCCAGACTTTTGAGTAAGTCAAACTCAAGTTAGCCAACCGGATATGACAAGGATTTACTGTTCATATCAGGTCTATATGGTTATTTATTTTAGTATCCCGATATATTCAATCCAGGGGCCAACCTCAGACTTATACTGCTTTGCCATAACCCTGGTTATTTGAGAAATATGCCCTAAATCATGTACAACCCAGGTGGACAGTAACTGCTTCAAAGTTACCGGCCCAAAATCCGGGTGAATGCCCTCAGCCAGAAAATGGTTGGCGGCCAAATTCAGGGCACCTAGTCTGTCTAGGTTGTCTATCCGGAGATATTCGAATTCCGCCAGCAGCTGATCCAGCGACTTCCCCCGGCTGTTTTCAAACTGTGCGAATCTGTTAAAGGGCTCAAATAATTTATCAGCACTATCACCCAGAATAATTTCAACTCTGACCATCCAGTCAGTTTTTTCTCCATGTATCAAATGGCCAACAATATCATACGGGCTCCAGGTGTTTTCTCCTTCATTTTGTTGAATCCACTCATCGGGCAAATCTGTAAGCAGATTTCGGATAACTACTGGTGTTCTTTGTAAAATTAATAGGGCATTTTCAAGTTTAAATTCCATGATAAATTTGGGATCTCAGGTAATTATATCAGGTTTTAATTGCTGCTCATTATCTCCTTCAGGCTTGACAGTGCGCTAACAGCTCTTTATTGCTTCTTTGAACAGCGGTTCAAGCAAGTAGAAGAGGGGTTGTTGAAAAATAGCGCGATTCGGTCGAAGTCAAAGTCAGACTTTTTTGTTTTCTTGTACTTTAGTAGAACTTCCTGGTTTTGTCGTTTTTCCGATCCAAACATGTTATTGACGGGACATAGACATAGTATTCCAGCTAAATATAGCGATATCTGGTTAATCATCTGATTTGGGCACACATGACTGATTCCGTTTCCCAGCAACTTTCTGATACGCATTTATGGTCTTTTTACGGCTGGTGGCAATTATCGGTGTGCTTATTTGCCTTCTTGGCTCTGATGGCGATCTGGTGGCATATTGGTCGTAAAAGGGGTGACTTAGGGCAGGTTTGGTTGGCCTTGTCGGTGCTTTGTTGGAGTATTTCCGGTGCGGTAGAGGTTGCTTACGCAAGTACAACGGATTCCGGACCGCTCCTAGAAGGATGGCGTAGCATCCTGTCGCTTTTTAACAGTTTATTCATACTGTTTGCTTTACCTTGGTTCCGGTACATACCAACTGCTATTTCCGGGCTTATCAACTCAAAATACTGGTACTTTTTGGTAGGATTACCATTTGTATTTTCGTTAATGGCAACGTTTAGTAAGATGTTCAGCGTGTATGGAGGAGGGCTTATAAGTGAACTAGATGTTTACTATGCCGTGTTTACCTTAGTCTTTCTTGGATACGTGCTTTTTTGGTCGTTTGCCAAACGGAGGTTGATGATGTTGGCATATCTTTCTATAGCTTGTATTCTGGTCACCTTTGCAGCACAGCTGTATAAGCTGTCGGGCTCTAATGTCAACCTCACACTTTTCTCGGCTATTTTCAAGACGTCATTGATCATGATCTTTTTTGCTCTGGCCTTAAGCTGGGTAAAAGAACTGGTAGAAAATGTATTACCACCTTCAGAAAAGTTGTATTTAAGACTTCAGGTCAACAGAGCGTCCCATAGAGTACAATACCAAATAAACCTACACGGTATCCCAGGTCAAACAAACTCCGATTTGATTCTTACTCCTGCTCTGTATGACCTGCTTTTAAAGTTTGCTCAACGTAAAATTGGGGGGGATCATTGGTTGGAGATAAAACCTAAAAAAGATTTGCGATCCTCAAAGGAATACGATATTAATGACCACAACCAAATAAAAAGACTGGTGCATTCGATGTTAGACGGGTTATTTGGTAAAGGCTGCTGGTCAAAAGAACAGCACGAAATACCATTGCGAGAAGCCCTTTTTGAACTGTCCGATAAAAGGGAACGCAGGATGCGCTTGAGATTGCCAGCAGAAAACATTTCAATTCTAAATACCTAAACTCCAGTGCTCTTCCCGGTCGGTAATATCCTTACTGACATTCTGAAGTCTTTTCCGACATTCGCAAATTTAGCTTCCCGTTTTTATCAAATTTCCAACAGTGGTTTGGCATTCATGGCGATGGTTTATGTTATGGAATAAATATTTACTCTTCTCTGGTATTTTCTTTTTACCAGGCAAACTGTTAGGACAGGGTTTGGACGAAAAGATCAACCAGGGATTCATGCCTATTGCACAAAAATGGGAAGATCTGGTTTTCACAGTAATACCAATTGGTCAATACGATGTACCGCTAGTCCTCTTACTGCTACTATCTAGTGCTGCTTTTTTTACCGTGTATTTCGGCTTTATAAACATCCTACGATTTCCATTGGCTCTTCAAGTGGTTCGTGGCAAATTCGACCAGGTAGAAGGCACTATTGAACCTGTGATTACCGAAACTGTACTTACAATTGAAGGTGATATAGTAGACACCATAAAACAAGAAGGACATCAGGGAGAAGTAGATCACTTTCAAGCGTTGACCACCGCAGTGTCCGGTACTGTTGGACTTGGCAATATAGCCATGGTTGCAGTGGCAATATCAATTGGCGGCCCGGGTGCCACTTTCTGGATGATTTTTGCCGGATTGCTTGGAATGTCCTCCAAGTTCGTGGAATGCACGCTGGGGGTAAAGTACAGGGACATCGATGCGAATGGCCAAGTCTATGGTGGGCCTATGTATTACCTTAGTCGGGGTTTGGGGGAAATTGGCTGGAATAAATTTGGGAGGTTACTGGCAGCCGTTTATGCAATTGTGTGCGTAGGAGCCTCTTTTGGTGGAGGTAATGCCTTTCAGTCCAACCAGGCCGGTGCTCAAATAACCGAGCGTTTTGGCCTTGATGGTGATGCTACCGGCACACTAATAGGTATTGCCATGGCGGGGTTGGTAGGAATCGTGATTATTGGAGGGATAAAACGCATTGCTAAAGTCACCGAGAAGATAGTACCACTTATGGCCGGGCTATACATTGCCGCAGCGTTGTTTATTATATTTTCCAACTTCACCAATGTAGATGATGTTATTCTATTAATAATTACCGAGGCCTTTTCACCCCAAGCAACCATTGTTGGAGGAACCATAGGCGTTATGATCCAGGGATTTCGCAGAGCCGCTTTCTCAAATGAAGCAGGTGCCGGGTCAGCCGCCATTGCCCACTCCGCAGTAAATACAAAATACCCTGCCTCTGAGGGGTTAGTGGGATTACTTGAACCCTTTATTGATACCGTAGTGGTGTGCAGCATAACTGCTATTGTGATCGTTTCCTTTAATATGGAAGGGTTCTTCACCTATGGTTCAGTACTGGACAATCAAGTACTACTAACAGCTTCCGGGGAACGTGTAGGTGGCGTTAACCTTACTTCTTTGGCATTTGAATCTGCAATTCCCGGCTCCTCGTATGTACTCACCATTGCAGTTGTACTGTTTGCCTTTTCAACCATGCTTTCCTGGTCATACTACGGATTGCAGGCCTGGAAGTATCTTTTTGGTCGAAGTAGCATGGCCGACCTCAGCTTCAAAATTCTATTCCTGACCTTTACAGTTTTGGGAGCGGC
>BQJT01000174.1 GCA_021604845.1 Cyclobacteriaceae bacterium | reverse complement strand
CCATTTTTTAAGTTCTCCTGCTACATGGGCCTCAGGAGGGGCACTGCAGGCTCCCAGTACCAGCAGGCAGGGAAACAGCACAACCTTGAAAAAATTTTGAGGAGTCAGGGATTGCCTCCCGGCAAAATGGTTAAGCATAGTCTTTTTAGATTTAGAATGAATTTACCTGAATTTCTATAAGGTTTGACCCTGGAGTTAACCGGATGGTTTCAAACGCCTGATTGAGCTTTTCACCATTATGGTTCACCATATGATTAGGGGAGGAATCCAGCCTAAACTCTCCCGCCATATTCGCTGGTAGTTCAATGAGATAGCGAGTGAGCCTGCCACTAATCTTTTGGTAGTCTCCCTTAATTTCACCTAAAGGAGTGGGGTAAGTAATCGCAGTCTGTGTCAAACTGCCCATCTGAGGTTTTATCTCCACCATAGCGAAACCAGGGGTCACAGGCCTGATACCCCACAGACCCCGGGGAATGATATTGGCGGGAACGGCTCCCCAGGCATGATTCCAGTCAGCATTGGGCTTGTATTTCATATCCCAGGCCTCCAATGAAATTGTTGAGCCAATCTCAATCATGTTGTACCAACTCCGGTCGTGGGTAGCGGTCATCAATTCAAGTGCGTAGTCTGCTGCCCCCGCATTATACAGGGCTTCCATAAGATACTGCGCGCCATATACGCTGCAAGCCATTCCCCTGGTTTTAATATAGTTTGCTACCATCTCTTTTCTGGAATCCGGAACAATACCAAAAGCCAGGGGCATCATATTCGCATGTACGGAACCATGGTCGGTGCCGATACCATCCACATAATAGCCCCCGGACATATTGAACAGTTTTTCATTAATTGCCTTTTTCACTTTAGCTGCTCGAAGCTGGAAATCAAGCGCTTCCCCGGGTTTATCCAAAAGAGTGGCAAATTCCGCCATGATTTCCATATTCTTAAAGTAGAAACTGTTAATTACCGTGTTAATGGGCCTGAAAACAAAACCATCCCGTTCTCCTTCCGGGGTAGCCAGTTCCCAACCGGTATCTTTCTGAGCGGGTGGCCAATCGACAATGTCTTTTAGCCTCTGAGTAGAATCGGCGAATCCCAGGTCCGCCATCAACTGGCCGCTAAGTTTGGGTGATGCGGTACTGATAAAACCCTGGTCATCTTCCAGAGCCATCAACGTTTTATGCTTTAGTTGTTCATAGTATTGGGTAATGAGTTCTGTATTTCCTGTAAACATGTAGTCCTGATAGAACATCAGCGCTACATGTAGTTGCCATTCTGTAGGCCAGGTTGGAAATTGCATAAAATACTCAATGGTATTCCTGGCCATGGCATATTCATTATCCACCGAATAATGGCTCAACTGATTCAGGTATGCATCTGCCTCGTAAGGTATTCGCTCCCGATCTCCATCCACATAGTAACCGGCAAAGGTGGTGGCTTTAATAGAATATTTACAAAGGTCCCATACCTGGTTTAGAATCTCGTTGTTACTGTCAAATGCGCTGGTCTGATCATCGAAATAGCCGAAGTAGGCTTGCTGTACAATATTTTGCTTGTTTAATGAGGTACCTGCCCCTTCAATTTCACAATACCTGAAAGGAAGCAGCACTGGAAATGAATCCGGCAGCGCTACCGCCACCGACTTGGTATTTCTTTCATCTGCTTTCAGTTCCAGTTGGTAGCTGGACTTTTCAGGGGTCACCTGAAGGCTAACTTCCTGATATCTTACATTTCCCGGAGGGTGCTGATCGATTCGACCATTCGAAAGTTTTTCTCCTAACCTGATGGTTAGTGTTTCATTTTCATCCGGCTGGTAATCCAACCTCAATGTCCCAAAGGCTGCCTTTCCAAAGTCAGCGAAGTAAACGTCAGGGGTAGTTTGGACCAATGAAACCGGGTGAATTTTCTCGACCTGAAAAAAGTTATGGGTTGCACTGCCCTGCTCCAAAGACCCCGTCTTAAACCCTTGTGGAGTCGAATATTCCGACAACCTGTTATCCTGATCAAAAATTCGCACCTTCCAGAAATAGTGACTATTGGCTGACAAAGCTTTTCCTGCGAACTCAACATTGGTGGATGCACTACTGGAAACCCTGCCACTGTTCCAAACATCACCAATATTATTATACAGTATTTCCCGGCTGCTGGCTACCAGTATCTGATAGGCCCTTTGTTGGACCGCTTCGATTGGAACCTTCCAGCCAAATTCAGGCTTAGGATCATTAATTAACGTTTTTGCAGGCTCCCGGATCGATTCCACCGTTAAATTTGAAGGAATTCCTGAGTAAGGATCTGCAAATTCATTTCCCAGCTGATCGCAGGTATTTTGTAACTTCATTAAAACCTCTTGATAATTGGAATCACCGGCCAGGTTATTTGTCTCCTGGGGATCGGTTTGTAAATCGTATAATTCCTGAGCGGACTTATCATTTATATAACGCAAATATTTCCACCGGGCAGTCCGAACTCCTTCACTGGGAGGGATATGCTCAAATTCCCACAAATGTTCAATCAAAACAGTGTCCCGGTTGAGTGATTGCCGCTCTCCGGTAACTAAAGGCATAAGACTTTTACCCTGCCAGGAATCCGGAGCACTGATTCCAGCAAAATCCAGAATCGTTGCCGGGACATCTATGTTCAAAGCCATTTCTTCCACATCTCTATGACTTTTCTCCCTGGGATCAAAAATTATCAAAGGCACTCTTATTGAATTGTCGTACATTAACCACTTGCCGGCCAGCTGTCGTTCTCCCAGAAAGTAGCCGTTATCCCCCATCAAAACAATGATGGTATTTTGGTCCAGCCCTTTCTGCTTGAGTTTCTTCCGGATACTGGCAATTTCCAGGTCTACGCCCTTGATCATCCGATAATAGCCCTTCACACTGTGCTGATACTTTTCCGGGGTATCATAACGCCAGGTCCAGCGCAAACGGTTAAACCCTTTCTGTACTGGCAAAGGCAGCTGTTCAAAGTATTTGTCTTCAGCTAGTGCCGGGCCGGGCATTTCCATTTTTCGGTACAGTTTTCCCGGCTCCTGCTGCCAGAAATACTGTTCTTCTGCTCCGTCATGAGCGTGTGGAGCGCTAAAACTCAACGATAAACAGAATGGCTGGTTTTCAGGGGCATTTTCAATAAAATCCAATGCTTTAGCGCCCGTGTACCTGGTCAGGTGTACTGTATCATCCCCGATTTTCTGGTAATAGTAGCCTCTGTAATCTTTGAATTGATTGTTTCGGTCATAATCTTCGATGATGTCAAAAATTTGATTCTTCTCAGGGGAGTTCACCCCAAACTTTCCATAAAACCCGGTATAATACCCGGCCTCTTTGAGCAGTTTAGGATAAGATCGATTTATAAACTCACTTCTAAGCGGCCCGGTCTGAAAAGTGTATTTGTGGGTACGTTCATGCACTCCACTAAAGATACTTGCCCTGCTGGCGGAGCAAATAGGCGTGGTGACCATGGCGTGTTTGAAATAAGTACCCTCCCTGGCCAGCCTATCCATTTCAGGTGTCTGAATAATACGGTTGCCCGCATAACCCAATGCATCCCATCGCTGATCGTCGGTAAGAATAAAAATAATATTGGGCTTGCTCTCAGTAGCGCTGGTTTGGCGATTATTCTGAGCCTGACCAAATCCAATCGATAGCTGAAATAAGATACACAGCAGTGCAAGGTACCTTACTGAATGATTAATCATAAATTTTCGGTGGTTCTAAACTTTATTTATGTAGACTCATAATAAAAGACGAATCCTTACGCCATCCCCTATTATTTGTTCATACGGGATAAATATAAACATTTTGAAAACATCCTGAATCGTTCGCTGCGTGTTGACAGTGTCTTTAGGTGGGACTTAAGAACTGATCAGCTCAACTTCATATTTCCCGGACTTCCAGTTTATAACCTCTGCCGTGAATGTTAACAATACGAAGGGCGGGGTCGGCTTCCAGCTTTTTTCTTAATTTAGATATAAATACGTCCAGGCTGCGACCAACTACCACCCCCTCATTTTCCCACACCTCTTTTTGAAGTTGATTGCGATCGACTATCTGATTGGGATTTGACGCAAATATTTCCAGCACCTGATTCTCTTTCGAAGTCAATAAAAATTCTTTATTGCCCCATTTAAGAATTTGTCGCTGGGGGTAAAATCTAAATTGTCCAAGTTGGAGAAACTCCAATTGATCGTCATTATCAGCCTGCACGGGAGTCTTCTTTTTCAACACCAGGATTGCAAAGAGCAGGCAACCTAAAAAGGAAGCGGCTAACGGAGCGTATTTTTTTAGTTCTGTATCGTTTTGCGAAAATTGAACACTTATCTCATAACAAGCCTCCGGCAGCGGTCTGCCAAGACAGGGAACCACATCTTTCCTGGCTTCCCCGTGAATCTCGAACCCATAAACAATTTCACTGGTGCTGCATTTCAATACATTTACCAGGTAACCGGATTGAATTTCCAAATCACCAATAGCCTTATTCACTACCATTACCAAGGTATCGGGCTCTAACTCAAAGGTGCTTTCGAATCGAATTTTATAATGTTCGCTTCCAATTTCCTGAACAGGAAGGATCCTGGATGATGAGTCCCCAACACTGAGCAACAACTGGTGACCAATACTTCGCAACCTGATTAACAGGGTGGCATTATCCGGATCTGCCACTGGCTCTGAATCCACGAACTTCCATGAGAGCAAGCAGAAAACCGCCAGGCTAAGGACGAAAAGCGATTTCAACTTCATTAATTGAAATTAGCTCATAAAGCAGAAGATTCATGAAAATTTACATTCATTTAACACATTTTTACAGGTTTACTAGATGGGTAACCCGTTTGTATGTCTAGGTTTGTTTATAGTATTGAGATTATATAAGTTGTTTATCCAAATACCATGAAGAGACATTTTGTTTTTTTATCATTCTTACTGGCTGCCTGCACTACACAGCCAAAGGAGACAGTCGCAGTAACAGGATCAATGTTTATGAACTCTGAATTCGAAAGGATACTGGGTCATCAGCAACCAATTCACTGCAATCCATTATTGTTGGACGGAATCCCGCTGGACTACCAGACTTTCAATCTTGAGTCAAAGGGTCAGTTAACAGTGGTAAATGGAGACCCTGAAATGGCTAGCTCAGAAAAAATCCCATTTTATCTTCAATTGGTTCGCAACGGGTCGGAGCTACCCATTGCAGAATTGCCTTTTTTAAATCAGGGGACCTATCAGTTGGAGGTATCCAAAGTATTGGTACATGCCCGGTACGGAGACCAATTGGTGATCACCCCTACTTACCATAGGCATTGGAAAGCAGGCAGAACAATTGAATTGAAGGAGACAGGCTGCTAGGACATTACCACAGCAGTTTGAAATGCTGGAGTGCCGATTACAACCGTTAAGAAGATGTTTAAAAACTCCAGTCGAGCAGCATTCCGAAAATTACTGCAGTATCCGGTACTAAGCATACTAAAAATCGGGGGACTGAGTATCAGCATTTGTGCGGTAGTACTGATGGTGCTCTATATCAATTTCCAGTGGCAGTATGATCGATTTCATGAAAACGGAAGCAACATCTACCGGCTGCAAACCGACCAATATAAGGATGGGGAATTAACCACCAGCAGCGCCATGACCTATGCGGGTGCTGGACCGTTGATGAAAAGCAGACTATCCGGGGTAAAAAATCAGCTGCGGGTAGGTAAATGGATAGGGAATGATGTGGTAATACAATACCAGCATGAAGCCGCCAGGGAGCGATACTTCTATTTTGTAGAGCCTTCATTTTTGGAAGTGTTCTCGTTTGAATTGATCAGGGGTAACCCTGCTACTGCACTGGCCGAGCCCAACTCTGTAGTACTAACGGAAAAAGTTGCCAGTACCCTATTTGGAGAAGTTGATCCGATGGGCCGGCAGGTTACCATGGAAAGCAGGAAATCCTTAAAAGTCACCGGTATTATTGAAGATCCGCCCCTTCAATCGCATTTGGATTTTGAGATCCTGGTTTCATATTCCACTTTGGAAGCCTTTGGATTTGATGATGAAGGCGTTTATGGTGCCAACCATTTTGATTCGTTTTACACCTATACTTATGTGCTATTGGATCCCAGTGTGGACCCAGAAATTATGGCACAACAGCTGACTAAGCTGGTCCGGGATCGTAAGCAAAATGCCGGGATCAAGGACGAATTCCACTTGCAACCATTGCAGGAAATTCACCTGTATTCCAACCTGCAATATGAACTACAGGCCACCGGGAACGGGAAAAACATTTGGGTCTTATGGGCAATTTCCATGCTGGTGCTGGCTTTGGCATGTGCCAATTACTTCAATATATCCACCGCTACTGCGCTTGATCAATCAAAAGCTATCGGAGTCCGAAAAGTCATTGGGGCAAGCCGACGTCAAATAATAGCACAATTGTGCATTGAGAATTTTATGTATACCATCTTAGGTTTGATAATTGGGGTTTTGTCCGCCCTCATGCTTATTCCTGTGGTTGAATTCCTGTTTAATATCCAATTAAGTGGCATACTTATACAAAAAGATTCATTCTTCAACCCGATATCCGTTACCATTGGGCTGATTATTCTGGGAACAATCAGCAGTTCGCTGCTGCCATCAATAGTAATATCGTCGTTTCCACCGGTCCATATATTCAATAGATCGTTTAACATCGGGGGCCTGGGACTTAATGTTCGAAAGAGCCTGGTGATTACTCAATTTGCCATTATTATCTGTTTACTGGCGGGAAGCATCGCTATTCATAAACAAACACAGTACATCCAAAACCAGCATCCAGGTTTAGATTTCTCTAATATTATGGTAGTCAAAGGTCCTTTGGGTACCTCTTTATATGAGAACCTGAATCCGGCCCATGACAGGTTTCGAAATGAGTTGAATTCCATATCCACAGTGGCTGATGTTGCAATGTCTCGTCAGGTCCCCGGCAACGAGTTTGAAATTGTTCACGGCGTGCGCCTTGAGAGTGCATCGAATGATTTAACCGTCAGCAGAATTGTGGTCACGCCTGCTTACTTTCAGGTTTACGGGTTGCGATTTCTGGCCGGAAAAGAGCCAACCGAATCCACCTCTAAGAACGGAGCAATAGTGGTCAATGAAGCTGCCATGAAGTTAATGGGATTCCAGGACCCGGCGCAACTGCTTGGTAAGAAGTTGAGCTTTTGGGAAAAGGATAAGCTGATAGTCGGTGTGATCAGGGATTATCATCATCTTTCACTTCATCACCCGGTTATCCCTTCCATATTCGATATGGCGGTGGGCGAAGGTTTGGAGGATGGATATTTCTCCATAAAAATGACCCAGAGGAACTATCAAAATAATGTTGCTCGAATTCAACAAGCATACGAATCCGCTTTTCCTGATACGGTATTTGAATATTTTGATATGGAAGAACATTACCATACTCAGTATGCAGCGGATAACAATTTTAAGACGCTCAACTTTGCCTTTACCGGGTTAGCATTTTTCATTGCTTGCATAGGATTGTTTGGCCTGTCCATGATTATGGTGAAAAAAAGATTTAAGGAAGTTGCTATCCGGAAAGTGTTGGGGTCATCGGTAAAAGAGATCGTCACATTGTTGTCCATGCAATTTATCAGGATGATACTGTTAGGCTGGTTGATAGCCATTCCAATTACCTGGTATGCGTTGGAAACCTGGCTACAAAACTTCCCCTTTCGTATACCCATACCATGGTGGATATTCTTGGTTGCGCTTGTTGTGGCCATTGGAATTACCTTGTTCATTACCAGCATAAATAGTATTAAGGCGGCGATGTCAAATCCCTTGAAGTATTTAAGCCGTGAGTAGCCTGCTTACACCCTATTAATTAGTATAAACCAATTGTTTGAGGATTTGCTGATGTTCAGGGCTCTCAAAAAATAATTTATCATAAAAAAGAGGAAGATTTAAGTGATAGGCCATCAGTGATTTTTCATCAATTACCTTTTGCTCCCATTCAATTGCTTTTTGGTAATCACCCCTTAAATAATACAAATAAGAAAGATCCCAGGGGTCTTCAAGAGAACCCTCTGAAACATACTTGAGAAAACGCTTAGTAACGTCATCGGCTTTTTCTGGTTGATTGCATTTTGTGTAGATAAATATCAAAGTTATTTGCAGCAGTTCTGATCCCCATCCATCTTTGAATAATAGTTGAGCCTTCTCAGCATTTTGCAATGCCTTATCATACTCCTGAAGAAATATGTATGCATAGGCCTGTTTTATATAACCCCAAACCCAGTTCGGATGAAGCTCCAAAGCTTTTCCAAAAGCATCGGCACTTTGTTCAAAATTATTGGCAAGTAAATTGACCCATCCCAGGTTGTGCAAACTTGAAATTGAAATTGGATCTAGCGACACCGCTTTGTCAGCAAGCTTCAGCGCCTGCTCATATCTGCCTACTGCGGCTAAGGTAGCGGAGTACCGGATATAAATGGTGGCATTACCCGGGTCCAGAGTCAGCGCTTTATTATAAGAATCAACTGCGCCCTGCCAATTCCAGTCAATATAGAATTTCAAGGCTCCTTCAGAGGTGTAGATCTCTGCTAAATCCGGATCCAAAGCTTTGGCTGCTTCTATTGCTAATCTGGCCTCATTGACAATTTCATTTTTTGATGCGGTAGAAAACAAACTTTGTATGACTTTTTCATTAGAAATTGCAGCATAAGCTTTTGCGTAAGCAGGTTCGATTTGGATAGCTTCACGAAAATGAGCTAAAGCGTTGTCTGATTCTTCAGGAGTGGAACCATAACTCAGGTACCTTCCTTTTAGATAATGCTCATAAGCTTCAGGTGCCACCTTCTTATTTTGATCATCGGCACTAACATCCGAAACAATTTTCAAAGGATTCATTAATGCCCTAACTATGGAGTCTTCAATCAGGGAAATATCATTATCGCTCATTTCGAATTTTCTTCCCCAAATTTGATTTTGATTAGATGCATCTACTAATTGGCAGTTTATGTAACTGGCCCCCTGGGTTTTTACCAACTGGCCGGACAGAATCAAATCCGTATCAAGCAATCTTTTTAAGCTACTTATACTTCTTAAGCTGTCGGCCAAATTGAAGGTAGCAGAGCGGGCAAATACTCTTATGTCCTCAAAGGAAGATAGTCGGTTGATTAGGTTCTCAGGAATTCCATTGGATAAATAAAGCAGTGAAGAGTCGCCTTGTAAATTATCGAACGGCAGGATTGCCAAAGATTTTGGAGTGGTTGAATTCTCAGCGTTCAGAAAAATGTTCTTCGTAAGAAAAATGGTAATTAGAGTAGCAATCACAGCTACAGAAATGATCGCTACCCGTCGGCGATTGCTACGCTTTGGTTTCCTTCGAAATTCATTTAGTTCGAGTTTGGATGCCTCAGTCCCCGGATTTGAGAGTACAAATATCTCCATCGGATCTTCCACATTTTTGAATTCGTAGTTACCAAGTGAAGAGATCTGGAAATCTGCATTGTTTTTTATTTGATCACGTACCGCTTTCGAGATAAGCACACAAGGACCCACTGCCAGAGATTCAATTCTGGAGGCAATATTAACGCCATCTCCAAATACATCATCTCCTTCAAATACCACCTCGCCCTGATGGATGCCAATTCTTAGATTTAGATCAGATTCCATCTGACAGGTTTCCTGAATTTCTTTGGCACAATAAACTGCATCAGTTACAGTAGAGAAACTGGCAAGCACACCATCCCCGATCTCTTTCAACCACCTGCCATTAAACTTTTCAATCAATGGTCGTTGTACAGCCCGGTTCTTTTTTAAGAGCTCAAATGCCTTTTGTTCATCCTTGCCCATCAAGGCAGTATATCCCACAATATCAGTGAACATAATGGCAGCAAGTTGACGGGATTGGGTCATTCAATTACGAATTACGAAATACAAATTACGAAAAATGCTTTGCTAACAAATTCGTAATCAAATAATTCGTTATTATTCTGAACGGCAGCTTTGGCTGGTTAGTGGACGGCCATCACCGTGCACGAATCGGTCGATCGGGGACGGTCAGGTTTAGGCAGTTTTTAACTATTCCTTTGGCGCAGGGATATGACCCATTTCGTAATCTGATTTATCCGTGGTAACACAGGCATTGCCTTGAATTTCCTAAACAATATACATGGTCTTTTTTTATTATTTCGTTTACCCAATATTCCATATTCATCTTAAATTGAAGAAAATCCTTCAAACAGAAGCACATCCAACCTCCACTAGAGCCGTAAAGACACAAATACCATCAGGGGTTTTCAAAG
>BQJT01000173.1 GCA_021604845.1 Cyclobacteriaceae bacterium | reverse complement strand
TACATTATCGGTAATCAGCGACTCACCACCTTCATTATCGTAGTAGCTTGAAGGGTCAAGTAGTCCGTCTCTTCGGATCGGGTTAAGGTCATCAACATCCTGGAACGATAAAGGTCTGTATATGTCCTGCACCCACTCATTTACGTTTCCAGCCATATTATACAGGCCAAAATCGTTAGGAGGGTACTCATAAATACCAGCGGTAATCATGGCCCCGTCATTAAGTTTACCAGCAATACCCGCATAATCCCCACGACCTCTTTTGAAGTTAGCCAGGAAGAAGCCCATTTCCTTACCATAAGGATTTCGTAAAGCATGTCCGTCCCAGGGATAAATTCTTTGGTGTGTCTGGTTCTCATCTAGCCATTGAGTACCTACCAGTGCCTGGGCAGCATATTCCCATTCGGCTTCAGTAGGCAGTCTGTAGTCAGGTAGAACCACGCCGGACTCCAGCGGAATCCTTCCACCCTGTTCTGCAGGTAAGTCTTCAAGACCGGATTCTTCAGCCAGTTTCAAATTAACCATAGCGGTTCTCCACTTGCAGTAATCATTTGACTGCAGCCAGCTGACACCTACTACCGGATAAAAACGGAAACCGGGATATCTTAAATAATGGTCTACATAACTATCGTTGAATGCCAATTGACCTTTCCAAACAGTGGTATCTGGTAACGCTGATTCATAGAACTCTCTGGTTGAGTCCAGCTTCACGTAATATAGATACTCAAGCCAGTGAATGTTGGCTACTTCTGTTTCGTCCATGTAGAACGACGCCACCGTAACGGTCCTTTCCAGATTGTCCCGGGTAGTAAGAAGGTCTTCCTCAAAAGAACCCAGTGTCATACGACCACCTTCGATGAATACTAAATTGGGCCCATCGGGTTGGCCGCTGAAATCATTTACTGGAAATCCACCATCTTCGTTGTATGCAAGACCAGTTGCGGTACTTGCTTCTCCAGGGTTTTCAGCTGTGGGCTGCTTCTGGAAGAATTTGTTACAGGAAGTAGATAAAATCATGCTGAGGGCCAGGATTAACGGCCCATGCAATCTGCTCGCAATTTTCATAACCTGTTTAAATTTACCTTTAACGTAAAAAATTGTTCAATTCATTGTTTTAACGCATGCAATTTGGAGTATTGAAGAGTAAAATTAAATTAAATACCTTCTAAAAGTCTATGGATGTAATAAAACCCTCCAAAATGCAAGCTCGCATAACACCTGCAATATAATTAATTCCTAAATCCCCTAATTATTGTGCAGGGGCAACATTTATTTCTGGTTTGTTAATCAGACCCAGTAATTCCTTAGCTTCCTTAATTCCGTCTACATGCTTAATTACCAGTAACAAACGATTTTTAGTTTCCTTTAAGTGACATCTTTGAGGATGACTTGAAACAAATCCCAATATCTTACCAAACACTTCTGATTTATAATAGGTTTCATTATCAGAACGAAGTAAATGGCATTTTATGGTAGCGTTTTTAAGAACTAGTTTTTCACATCCAAGATTCTGAGCGATCCATCTTAGTCGAACCGTTTCTACCAGGTCTAGTACCTCCTTTGGAATGGGCCCGAACCGATCAACCATAGTCTTGATAAATTGAGTGATTTCTGATTCATCGGATAAATTATCCAAACGGCTATACAACTGAAGTCGTTCGGAAACACTTGATACATAGTGGTCGGGAATCAATAGTTCCAGATCTGTCTCAATATTGCAATCCCTTGCTTTAACAATTTCCAGTTTAGGAAGTTCAGTTTTAAATAAGTCCTTGAATTCGTCCTCCTTAAGCTCATTCACCGCTTCATCCAGGATCTTATGATACATTTCGAAGCCAAGATCTGTAATAAACCCGCTTTGTTCCTTTCCCAATAAATTCCCCGCCCCCCTGATATCCAGGTCTCTAAGCGCTACTTTTATCCCAGCTCCCAATTCTGAGAATTCCTCCAGTGTGCTTAGTCTCTTCCTGGCATCGGCACTTAATTGTGCCGCCGGTGGAGTTAGCAGGTAACAAAAGGCCTTTCTATTGGAACGCCCTACTCTTCCTCTCATTTGATGCAGGTCAGACAGACCAAACATTTGAGCCTGATTTATTATTATAGTGTTTGCGTTTGGTATATCCAGGCCCGATTCAATAATATTGGTTGACACCAGGATGTCAAAAGTTCCGTTGATGAATTCAACCATTACTTTTTCAAGCCTGGGACCATCCATTTGGCCATGAGCAATAGCCAGCCTGGCATCCGGAACCAGTCTCCTCACTATATTCCCTACCTCCTCAATGTTAGCAATCCGGTTATGCACGAAAAAAACCTGCCCACCGCGCTTTAACTCGTAACTTATAGCATCGCGGATTAGCACATCATTGAAAGTGTGTATTTCGGTGGTTACTGGTTGGCGGTTTGGCGGAGGAGTCGAAATAATACTGAGATCACGTGCTCCCATCAGGGAAAAATGCAGGGTTCTGGGAATTGGTGTGGCCGTAAGAGTAAGGGTGTCTACATTGACTTTCAGTTCTTTCAGTCGCTCCTTAACCGTTACCCCAAATTTCTGTTCTTCATCAACTACCAACAGTCCAAGGTCCTTGAATGCTACATCTTTGCTAACCATGCGATGAGTACCAATAAGAATATTGGTTTTACCTTCAGCAGTTCTTTGCAGGGTGGCTTTAATCTCTTTGGAGGTCTTGAATCGATTAATGTATTCTATTTCGACAGGGAAGTCCGACAGCCGGTCACTAAAAGTGTTAAAGTGTTGCATGGCCAGAATGGTTGTTGGCACCAGCACCGCTGCCTGCTTGCCATTTACTACACATTTAAAAGCAGCTCTCACCGCCACCTCAGTCTTTCCAAAACCAACATCACCACATATCAGTCGATCCATGGGATGAGCCGCCATCATATCCTGTTTTACATCTTCAGTCGCTTTGGCCTGATCCGGGGTGTCTTCATAGAAAAATGACGATTCCAGTTCTGCCTGTAGGAAGCCATCCGCATCAAAAGCATAACCAGGGGCGTTTTTGCGTTTGGCATAAAGTTCAATGAGATCCCTGGCAATTTCTTTTACTTTACTCTTGGCTCTTTTTTTCTTTTGTTCCCACTCCTGACTTCCAAGTTTATTGACCATCGGCACCACTCCTTCCTTGCCGCTGTATTTTGATATTTTATGCAGTGAGTGGATGCTTAGATACAACAGGTCATCATCTTTGTACACCAGCCTTAAAGCTTCCTGTTCTTTATCCCCAACCGCTACTTTTTCCATCCCCGCAAACCGACCGATCCCGTAGTCAACGTGCGCTACAAAATCACCTACGGCAAGCGTCCTCAGCTCCTTTAAAGTAAGCGCCCTGGATTTAGTGTAACGCTGGCGGGTTTTGAATTTGTGAAACCTGTCGAACAACTGGTGATCTGTAAAACACAAAACACGAAGTTGATGATCGATGAAACCACCTCTTAGACTGGTAGCCAGTTCCTTCAACACTAAATCAGGGTCAAGCTCCCTAAATATTGACTTAAGCCTGTCCAACTGGCTCTCTGAGTCGGCAATAAGAATACACTCATATCCCTGGTCATAATAGTCACGTAAGCGCTCACAGATAAGGTCAAAATTCTTGTTAAATGTTGGCTGGGAGTCCGCTTCAAAATTGATGGTCTGGTCCGTCACTTCCTTGGGGTGCTGATCAAAATGAACGCGGTTAAACCGACAAATTTGTTCATTTGTGGATTCAGCAGTTTCAAAAAGCGCTGCAGGCTCTGAAATTACCGTAGTACCCCGGCTGGCGGTCAGTTTCTCACCAAATATTTTGGTGGCATGTTGAAAATTATCCGCACATATTTCCAATAGATGCCCTGGGTCCTTAATCCATATCTTGGTATCGGGAAATAAAAACTCAAAAAAGGATTGTCTGGTTTCATTAATTAACCTGGTCTCAACATTGGGTATGATACTTATTTTTTGCAGCTGATCAACAGAAAGTTGATTGATAGGGTCGAAGGTTCTAATACTTTCAACTTCAGATCCAAGAAATTCAATCCTGAATGGCAGCTGGTTGGCATAAGAATAAATGTCGACTATACCACCACGTATAGAAAACTGACCGGCTTCATAAACAAAATCCGTTCGTTCAAATCCGTATTCCTGAAGCTGGTCATTTAGCGCGTTCAACTCCATATGAGAGCCTACCTGCAGATTCATGGTATTAGCTACCAGAGACTGTTTATTGATCACTTTTTCACAAAGAGCTTCAGGATAGGTAACTATATGAACCTGACTTTGCCCTGCCTCTAGAATCCGGTTGATAATTTCAGCCCGCATTAAAACGTTGGCATTCTCTATTTCCTGGTACTGATAAGGTTTTTTATAGGATGTGGGATATAACAGGACCTCCGTCTCAAGCAGGTTTTGCAGGTCATTTTGAAAATAAGCTGCCTGGTCTTTATCCTTAAGAATGTAAAGACTGGAACCAGTGGTATTTTGGGATACCGCCGAAGCTATCACTGCGTCCATGCTGCCCTTTAACCCTCTGATTCCAATAAAAGATCCGGATTGTTGCTGTAGTCTGGTGGTTAACGTTTGAACCAGACCGTCCTGAACGTAGTTCTTTAAGAAAGAAGAAATTCTCAAACATGTAAATTTTGGAGGAAGCAAAGGTAAAAAAATTAAAAATCCTGTAGAGAGAATGACACTATAATTGCTTTGTTTTACTTATATTTATGATTACCACTTCGGTAAATCCAAATGGTTCTGGAAATAAGGCTATTATTTACAAGCATATTTACAAGCATATTTACAAGCATTGGATAGCATCCGAAAAAGTAGCACGAACACTCAAATGCACCCAAGAAAGAACACTAAAGCCAAGCATCGAGAGAGCAGTTTTCAGCAGATCGAAAGAATGCATCCCTATAAGATGTTACTGCTGCTGGGCATTCTAGGTATCTCCATGATTTTCCTGTTTCTGGTAATTGCCTACAGTATTAGTCTAACCAATCAGGATATACTGGCGGAAGTCCGTCTTCCAAAAATAATCACTCTGGGAACGCTGGTATTACTAGGCTCCAGTATTGCTCTAAATCTGGCGATAAAGGCCTTTCATGAAGATAATATGCGCCAGCTAAACTTTATGATATCCCTGGTTTTGTTGATGGGCGCTATATTTTCCGGTTGCCAGTTTCTTGGTTGGTTGGAGCTTAAGGAAAGCGGGGTGTTTTTCACCGGCCAATCTTCAGGAACCTTTCTGTATGTCATCAGTGGCCTTCATCTGATTCACTTGTCAGGAGGAATGTTTCTCTTGATATTCGCATTGGTTAAAAGCTACCAGGTTCGACGCGACCCAATAAAGGCATTAGTCATGGTAACTAATCCTTATGATCAACTTAGACTGGAGTTGTTAACCTCCTACTGGCACTTTCTTACTGCCTTGTGGCTGTTGCTGTTTTTCTTCTTCCTGTATATATTTTAGTCTGCACCGTGGATTAATGTAATCACTTTTTTCCTGTTAATTCAAACGGGTTGGAGTGATCAAGTTATAGCTCAACTGGCTGAAATGCTTCGATCAGGATACGGGTAACAGATTTGAATTGCTCCATCGACGCATTCAATTGATAAATTCCGAGGTCGCCGGAAAATTCTATGGTATTAAAAAAAGTACCAGTGACCAAAAATATCGCAGTTAGGATACCGATCCAAAGAGTTAAGTTTTTTAAAGTATGTCCGCTTGGCTTTCTCATGGTCTTGTGCATTGGTAACCCTAATAGCGAAGTCCGTGCCAAAGTATAAAACCACTTCTTAAATGCATTGTTAAGCATTTATTAGAAGCACCAGGAATAAAACTGTTCAAAGTCGTGCATTTCTGTGCACAAAATCGAACGCAACTTAGATCAGTCTTAATTTACCAACAGGAGTTACACTGTTAAGTGCGACTAGTATAGGGTTGATAAAATGTTAATATATCCGTGGAAAAATTGTGGAAAAGAATAATTGTAAAGAATTGTTCTCAATAGTATTAACCTTTAGTTTGCCTTTACCAAGTACCTGTTGTTCGGAGTGGTCATTAAACGCCGGAATCAAGTTGCCAGCTGAGATTGTTTAGTTACAGTTTCGAAGGTAAACCAAATTTAGTGCTTCAAAGGTAGTTTGTAGGAACTATTAAGCGGTACAATCCGATTAACAAGGCTTGGCACATATCGGGTACTACGGTTCTGATTATGTGAAGCGGGAACATTTCCTCCAAGAAATGTTCCCGCTTTTATTCGGAACACCATCAAAATTCAAGAATACCTACAATGTCTTCTTGTAAAAACTTTCCACCCGGCGCCCTTCCTGTATAGTCAAAGTTTAACCAAATAACACCATTCTGGTCAACATGGTAGTAAATACTTTTCTTTTTAGATTCTTTTACAAAAAGTTTGTGCCTTATAAGGAATGTTGCCATATCCAATTGGTCTTTGGACCCGACTTTTAATTCCGGATAGATATGATGGGTTGTTCGCACTAGTCGTACCTCTGAGCCTACAAACTTTAAACATGCCGCCATCAGGATCGCATGATCATCACAGTCGCCGTTGAATTTACCATCAATTCGCTGTTGATCGATGGTTTCTTTGGCCGAAGCAAAGTATTCCTCTCCGGCAGGATCAGAAACGTAAACCCAGTTATTATTAATTTCCTTAAATACAGAAAAACTCTGTATTAAATTTCGATTCTCTTTATCAACGAATTCTCCGAAATGCTTGGTACCAACCTTCACCGCGAAATTTCGTACCTCGGGATTCAGAAGATTTACTGCATCGGCAACTTTCTTGGCATCCTGAAATGGTTCGTAGTCTTCGGCCATCAATGGTACCGCTACCGGATTATTTTGCAGATTGTATAGGGTAACTACATAGTCCTGGAATGCTCCTTGAAAACCATATCCACCGTTTGCACTGCTTACTACAATGGAAACGAGCCCTACTCCAAGCATTATCAGCACCAGGTGTTTAAGCCGGATAACTACATAAATGCTTAGTCCTACCACTAAGATTGAAAATAACAGGTGTTCAAGATGTATACCTGCCCCTAAGGGAATATTGATCACAGGAAGATGCGGGCTCAATAAAAAGAATAATGGCAGTGCTAGAATAACTGCCACCAGGTACAATAAAATATTTACTAAAAAAGTAAAATTACCAGCCTTTACCCTACTATAAAACTTCCCAAGCATCCCTGACAAATAATTCCCGCATCATAGTTCAAATATAATAAGAATAACGAGAGTGTGGTTGAGGTATTGTGGATCAGCAAATTCTGAATTCGCCCGGTCAAATTATCCAGGCTGGTTTTTCAATTTTATCTTAACGCTTAATTTGGTAGCGTTTTGCTTAATCAGATAACTCTTCAGATCTTCTGAGTTCTCATAGGTCCAATCCATAATATCCGTTGCATCAGGCTGCTGGAATAACAGTTGGTCCTTGGCAAACCGGATATGCATTCCGTAATACCATCCGGTGCTAACTTCTCCGTTTATTTTGTAAGAGAGATAGAATCTGTGTACTTTAATTCCCTCGGGATGTTGCTCCATATGGGTATAGGGAGGCTAATTTGAACCACCTTTACTGTCCAAATAAATTGAATTTACGGATCATTCCAAATATATAGGGAAAGAATAAATAAAAAAGTCTTCCAAATTAGATTTAGAAGACCTGAATTAAGCACTTTTCACGCCATTATTTTGCGCTAACCATAAATTCGAAAGCTACATTTTCCCAGGCAAACGAAACTTGTCCTTCATCAGTTACTTTGAATAAAAGCTGTTCCTGCAGCGAAGCTGGATTTTTAGGTGCTACCTGTATTCTTAATGCGTCGTCAGATTCATCGTAGTCGTATGCGCCCCATTGATCTGCATTCTTATTGAAAATTACCACCCATTCGTTCTCTCCCGGAATGGTAAAGAGCCCATATTTTCCTGCTGACAAAGATTTCCCATTAATCATGGCATCCTTGCTTATACTGAAGGTGGTTGCTTCATTGGCGCCCGTTCTCCAAACTTCACCGTATTTTTCAAGGCTTTCAGATCCACTGCCAAAAATGGTTCGGCCCTTGACAGATGGAGCGCCATATTTAATAACAATTTTCAGATCCCCAACTTGCCCGGACGCTGTTTTGGGCGGACTAGGCCGTTTTGATTTGTCATCTTGTGAGAAAGCGCTATTTGCAAAAAATAAGACGACGACTGTCGCATAAAAAAAGTAAATAAATTTCTTCATTGTGGTACGTTTGATGGTGGTATATAATTTCACGAAATAATATAATTCAATGTTTCAACCATATTAGGTTAACTGCAAGTATAAAGATTTAAGTTGGCGCAAAGTTCACTTTCTTAAGCTAATTATTCGACCCTGGCTTTTTTTTGAAGCCAGTATTTAAAGTCGAGATAATCCAATTGTGAGGCATTTATTAATGCCGGGCCATCGAAAAGTTTTTTATAAATCGTTGAGAATAACCCGGTATGCTGACTATTTGGGGTGGTGCTCAACTTTGAAAACAGGCGCAGTAATACCTTCTCAAACTCCAGCAGATTACCTCTTTTTCTTAAATATCGACGACTTGAATCCACTGCATATTTCATAACCGTGGAATTGCCCAATTCGTAGTGAATAATCAAATTAAGGAATTGGGCATATCCTACAATGTCGTCTCTGCCCGCCTGATAGCGGTAATTTAATACCATATTGATGTTCTGCAATGCGTTACTAAAATCTCCAGCCATGAAGTATAAATAGGCAAATTGATAATGTAGTAAAATGAGGTAGTCAGTAGATATAAACTCCAGATTCTCTTTAATATAGGTTTGAACTCTGGGTATCATTGAAATACCCAGAGAATATTCGCCCGAGTCCCTGTATGTTTCAAGTTCTACATTAAAATTGCGAACCATTATTTTCAATGAAATAGGATTCTTCAGGCCTAAATTCAATTTCGAAGGCAAATCACGAATCGTTTGCAGCAAAGTCTGTACCTGAGAGTATTTTTTCTGGTTTAAATAAATACCGATCTTATTATTAAGGGCAGTGATGTAAGGGCCGGGATCGTCCTTCAACCGAAATTCATTGGCTTCAAAATATTCTATCAAATTGTTAATGGAAGATTCTGCAAGATCCAGACGGTTACTCATGGTATGATGGATATACAGCAAATGGTAGTAAAGAATTTTAGCCCGGTGGGTAGTTGCTGCATTTTCGTTCTGCAGTAATGGATGTTGTTGACTAATGTCCACCCCGGCCTTTATCTGACGATCTATATTTAATGTAAGCCACCAATACTTGCTTTCATTTTTCAAATTTTTCAATATCTCCTGTTCCTGATCATTAAGCAGATCCAGGTCTTTTTTACCAATTATCTGGTCTTTTAGATTAAGTACTAGTTTGCGTTTCCACTTTAATACTTCCAACAATGACAAATCATCTCCAAGTTTTACCGCAAGTTTTTCCGCTTTAATAATTGCCTGATAGCTTAACTTGAGCAGGTCCCGTTTAAAAAGTATCTCAGCATCTGTTAAAGCAGCTTTAATACGAGCGCTAACAGAATCTTTCAGATAGTAGCCTCTAAGGCTTTTCATAATTAACCTAAGCAGGTAATTTTTGGCCACGTGCAATTGTTTAACAAACTGAAGATGTGCAAAGTCGTCCTTGATAGATTGCTCCTGATATTCATCCATCCGATCTATGGCATCAAACAACAAGAGGTAGTTTTGGTTGTTTCCCTGAACCATGGACCCCATCCTAAAATACCTTTTCTCGCTCTTGCTCATCGACTTTATCAAGGAAAAAAGTGCTTCTGATTTAGGCATAGAAAACTACGTTTACATTATCAAATAGGTCTCCAATATAACCTATAAGTACATTTAATCTAAAGTTAGAAATCTAATAAAATGGAATAATTACGAAAAACAACTCATGAAATTCCCGTATACTCAATTACAAAAATCACAACCAAGTTTTAACAAATTAATTAACATCATGGCAAACGCAATTAATTGGTTTGAGATACCTGCTAAAAATCTCGATCGTGCTTGTAGTTTTTACGGCGCGGTGTTAAGCGGTGATATCCATCGCGAAGAAGTACTGGGCCTGAAAATGGGATTTCTGCCTCACGGGCAACAGGAAGTAGGGGGTGCACTAGTAGAAGGTGATGGATACGAGCCCTCCGAATCAGGCCCTTTGGTTTACCTCAATGGCGGACTGGATCTTTCCGGACCACTGAGTAGAGTGGAGGAAGCAGGTGGGAG
>BQJT01000172.1 GCA_021604845.1 Cyclobacteriaceae bacterium | reverse complement strand
GGCAGCAGCTTCTGCGTACTTGTTATAGTCAATCCCCATGGGGAATGCGTCAACCATAACTTTCCTATCTGTCTTATTTACCTGACCGGTGGAATATCCAAAACCGGCAAGTCTGCTAACGGAACTTAAGAAGTGCCGCATGTCATCGTAGGTATGAAAACCTACCAGGTCCGATCCCAGCATACCATTTAGTAGCTCTCTTCGCCAAGGTAGTAACCGAAATATCTCATAACTGGGGAATGGGATGTGCAGGAAGAATCCGATACTTAGTTCCGGGAGTTCTTTACGGATCATTTCGGGTAGCAGCAACAGCTGGTAATCATGGATCCATAAGGTATCCCCAGCCTCAACAAATGACACCACCTCATCACAAAACTTCTGGTTTACCTGCACATAATAGTCCCAGAAGGTTTCATTATACTCTGAATATTGGCTGAAATAATGAAATATGGGCCATAAGGTCTCATTGCTGAAGCCTTCATAGTAGTTTTTGATCTCATCCTTGGTTAGAAATACCGGATGCATATTCTTATCCTTCAACTCTTCAGTTACATTGATCCTTTCAATGCCCTGATTAATCAAAAGACCAGGCCAACCGATCCACAGATTGTTTCCCTTTCGATAAATTGAACCTAAACCAGTAGCCAGCCCACCTTCGCTTGCCGTAAACTGCAAGTGGCCGTGCTCCTTGGTTACTTTAACCGGCAGCCTGTTAGAAACAATAATAGTTTTAGGCATAGTTTTGTGATATAAAATCACCAAATGGCCCGAAATTACTCACCGAAGTTTGAATAAAAAAATTTCCTGAATTGTCTATCTGTTAAATAGTCGCAGTTTAATTTCAGTGAGCTTTCTTTTGGTATCCCGAGGAAATTTTCCATTCATGATCCAGTTATAGTATTGAGGCTCCTTCTGAAGGATCTCAACTATGGGCTTGCCCCGGTATTTTCCAAAATTGAATACTTCTACATTTTCGGTATTCAACGCAAATCTGCCGGCCAGGTCAACCATTTTAGTTTTAGTAATATCCGCCAGGGACGCGACATTGTTTTCAACTTTCCCCAGTTCTTTTCCAAGGTTATCAAACACGGATTCACCCTGGTAACGGGCAGCCTGTGACTGAATAATCTCCAGCGTTGCCAGGGTATCTGCCTCCGCGCTGTGGGCGTTGTCCAGAGATTTATTGCAATAGAACTTATAGGCAGCAGACAGGGTTCTTTTCTCCATTAGATGGAATATACGTTGCGAGTCCACTAGCTGTTTATGCTTCAGATCAAAATCAATCTCAACTCTTAGGAACTCTTCAACTAATATCGGTACGTCGAATTTAATAATACTGAATCCTCCCAGATCGCATCCATCGAAGAATTTTTTCAAATCCTTTGCCACCTGTTTAAAGGTTGGTGCATCCTTTACGTCTTCATCATAGATGCCATGTATCAGGCTGGATGCCCTGGGTATGGGAATCTCCGGATTTATCAGCATGGTCTTGGTTTCGACACTTCGATTGGGCAACAATTTCGCAATACTGATTTCAATGATCCGATCTTCCACTATGTCAGTTCCGGTAGTTTCCAAATCAAAGACAGCCAGTGGTTTTTTCAGTTGGAGCGCCATAGTTTTAGTTGTCACTCCCTTCAAGAATGGCATCGCTTAGCACTTTTATACTAAGGTTATGGTAATTTCCTGAACTCATCATAAGCAGGTTTTTGCCTTTCCAATCCTGTTTCAGTAGAAAATGTTCTAATTCGTTTATATCGTCAAATACCATCAGGTCATCGCGGTTAAACGCGGCTTTAACCTCTTTTTTTGAAATAGGCTCCAGATTTTTATGAGCAATAATTTCAGGGTTATAATATACTATAGGCAGGTCTGCGGACTCGAATGAATCGCTGTACTGGCTGAGAAATTTCTTATTTAAACTGCTGTATGTATGTAACTCAATGCAGGCCACCAGTTTGCGATCCGGGAACTGTTCTTTTAAAGCTTTGGTGGTGGCAGCCAGTTTCGATGGGGCATGGGCGTAATCTTTGAAGATGACTGTCTGATTACTTTTATTAACCAGTTCCAAGCGATTACGGGCCCCTTTAAATGTGGGAATGGCCTGATAGAATTGTTCTTCAGTAATGCCAATTTTATCGAGTACCATTTTAGCGCCGCTAAAGTTTTGCATGTTGTGTTTACCGAATACTTTAACGGAAACCTTTCCATGATCGGTAATCAGATAGGTATTTCCGTTGGAGATTGTTGAGGGGTGCTCCTGATATGGAATCGAAGCCACATCGGTACGCTGTTTACCGCAGATTACCGTGGCCAGGTCATCCTCTTCACAATATACCAGGCCCCCGGCTTTAGGGGTAGCATCGGCGAAAAGGTCGAACTGCTTGACATACTCGTCAATGGTTGGAAAAACATTAATATGATCCCAGGCCACCCCGCTTACTAACCCTATATGGTGGTGATACTTTAAAAATTTAGGAGTTTTATCCAGTGTGGAGGTGAGGTATTCATCTCCTTCTATAATTATAATAGGTGCATCGCTTAATTTGACGGTATTCTCAAATCCGTCCAGATGTGCGCCAACCACGAAGTCAAAGGATCGTTTCCAGTGGTTTAACACATGAATGATCATTGAAGTTATGGTAGTTTTTCCGTGACTTCCGGCAATCACGATACGCTGCTTATCCTTTGACTGCTGGTAGATGAATTCAGGATATGAAAAAACCGGGAGGTTCAGTTCGCGTGCCCTGGCCAATTCAGGGTTATCACCTTTAGCGTGCATACCCAGTATTACCGCATCCAGGTCCTTATGAACCCGCTCGGGCTTCCAGCCGATGGTTTGGGGCAATAACCCATGAGCGGCAAGCCTGCTTTTAGAGGGCTCAAATATCATGTCGTCTGAACCGGTAACAATAATACCGGCCTGATGCAAGGCCAGTGCCAGACTGTGCATCACAGATCCGCCTATTGCGATAAAATGTACCTTTGAATTTTTAGCTAACATGCCTGATTTGCGTTTAAAAATAGTACAAAATCAATCAGCCGCAAATGTAACGTAGAAAATTGACCATTTGATATTTACTCATAACGAATTACCGCACTCCCCACTCAAACTCACACTCACACCCACACTCACACCCAATTTGTGGATATCCTTGTGGATAAGTAAATTACAAGTGTACACAATTAGGTTCCAAATTGTGGATAAATCCAGTTAAAAAGTGTTGACAAGGAATCACTTGTTTTGATTAGGTTTGCATGTTGCAACGGAAGAATTTAAAGAGAGACTGCGCGTAAATGGAAACAGAAAGATCGGCCACCCTGGGAAAGAGAACAAGAAAGAATTTTTTAACGGATTTTGCTGGCAATTTAGGAAAGCTACCCCCTCAGGCGGTTGAGCTGGAGGAGGCAGTACTCGGAGCTCTAATGCTGGAAAAGGATGCGCTTACTACAGTAATCGATATTCTCAAGCCTCAGAGTTTTTACAAAGATGCAAATCAGGAGGTTTACACCGCTATCGTGATTTTGTTCAACAACTCCGAGCCGGTAGATATGCTCACTGTTGCCAACCAACTGCGTGAACTGGGAAAATTGGAAATTGTGGGAGGGGCATACTATCTCACAGAATTGACCAGCAGGGTCAACAGCGCGGCAAACATTGAGTTTCATGCCAGGATTGTGGCTGAAATGGCCATCAAACGGGAGTTGATTCGAATATCCTCGGAAATCCAGAAAGATGCATTCGAGGATACTACGGATGCTTTCTTACTACTGGATCGCACAGAGCAGGCACTTTTTGAAGTATCGGAATCCAATGTTCGAAAAAATTATGCGGACATGAGATCGATCATGCGCGAAGCGCTGAATGAATTGGAGGCCAGAAAAGATCACAAGGATGGACTAACCGGGGTTCCTTCAGGATTTACTTCCCTGGATCGCATTACTTCGGGTTGGCAAAACAGCGACCTGGTAATTATTGCCGCTCGACCGGGAATGGGTAAGACAGCTTTCGTAGTTACTGCTATGAGAAATGCAGCGGTCGACTTTAATCAACCAGTTGCCATTTTTTCACTTGAAATGTCGAACATTCAGTTGGTAAACCGGTTAATCTCTGCCGAGGCAGAACTGGAGAGTGAAAAAATTAAAAAAGGAAGTCTGGCAGATTATGAGTGGGAACAGCTGGTGCATAAAACTGCCAAACTCACGAGTGCACCCATTTTTATCGATGATACTCCGGCCCTGTCAATTCTTGAACTTCGTGCCAAATGCCGCAGACTTAAAGCCCAGCACGATGTAAAGCTTATTATAGTTGATTACTTACAACTAATGACCGGGGATAGCACCAGGGGAAATAACGGTAACAGGGAGCAGGAAATCGCATCAATTTCTCGGTCATTGAAAAACATAGCCAAGGAACTGGATGTTCCGGTAGTTGCTTTGTCACAATTAAGCCGGGCGGTGGAGACACGGGGAGGAGACAAACGGCCACAGTTATCCGACCTGCGGGAGTCAGGATCTATTGAGCAGGATGCTGATCTGGTAATGTTTTTATATCGTCCTGAGTATTACGGGATCACTGAAGATGAAAACGGGCAGCCGACGCATGGATTGGGAGAAGTTATAATCGCAAAGCATCGAAATGGTTCGTTGGATACTGCCCAGTTGAAATTTATTGGTAAATACACGAAATTCACAGACCTTGATTTTACTTTCAGGCCATCCGGTTACGATTTACCGCCGGCTACTGGGTTAAGTGATTTTAAGTCGTCTGGGACAATTACCTTAAGCAGCAAGAGCAATCCCAAAGATCCGGGTGATCTGCCTGCTGAAGATCCGGGAACAGTACCATTCTAAACGCGCTTGTCCATGAAGGCACTTCAAATAGTTGGCAAAGGCCAAATAGAAATTCAGCAGGTTGAAAAGCAGGCACCGGCAGCTGGGGAAGCGTTGGTTCAACTAAAAGCCGCTGCACTCAACCGGCGTGATCATTGGATTCGTGAAGGCAAGTACCCGAACATACAATTCCACACAACGTTGGGCTCGGATGGGTGTGGCGAAGTAGTGGAAGTGGGAAGTAGCGACCATAATGACTGGATTGGAAAACAAGTGGTAATTAATCCAAACATCAATTGGGGTGAGAATCCCGCCTGCCAGGGATCCGATTACCAGGTACTGGGAATGCCCACCGATGGAACACTTGCTGAATTCATTACCGTGCCTGTCCACCGGCTGACAGAAAAGCCCAAGCATTTGTCAACCGCAGAAGCGGCGGCTCTTCCATTAGCTGGATTAACCGCGTACCGGGCTCTGTTCAATCACGGACGGCTGGTGCCCGGGCAGAAAATTCTAATTACCGGTATTGGCGGTGGTGTCAGTCAAACCATTTTCCTACTGGCCAAAGCGTTGGCAGTCGAAATCAGTGTTACATCAGGGTCTGAAGAAAAACTTGCCAAAGCGAAAGAAATGGGAGCGTCGCATGGTTTTAACTACCATGAAGAATGGTCAAGGCAGGCTATGAAGGCAGGAATAATGTTTGACCTGATCATAGATAGTGTTGGCGGCCCACAATTAAATGATCTGATTAAACTTACCAATCCATCGGGTCGGATTGTTTTCTATGGTGCTACCACCGGGCTGACAGATAAACTGGACTTGTACCGGTTATTCTGGAATCAGATTACCTTACAGGGATCGACCATGGGCAACGACCAGGAATTTCAGTCAATGATTGAATTCGTGAACAAATATCAGTTACACCCGGTCATAGACAGTCAAAGACCGTTCGCACAGGTAATTGATGCCTTCGAAAGCATGAGAAACAGCGAGCAACAGGGAAAGCTAGTAGTTACATTCTGAAGACCAACGATCGATGATTTGGCGGTAAAAAGGTGAACCCGTTTAGGGTCTTATCTAAAGTCAATCATTGTATGTTAAAATTTGCTATTGTACCATATGCATAGCTCAAATACACGATTTTGTGCCAAAGATCGAAATATGAAGTAGCATTGCAGCCTATCTTCGGGCCTGCAACCTTACATACCTGCTAATTTTCTATTTCTGATCCCTACATTTTTTATTATTTGAGTAACTTCAGCCCCAGCAATAATCTCCCAATTGTTTAGGTATGAAGATACTGGTTTGCATTACCCATGTCCCCGATACAACCTCCCGTATCGCTTTTAAAGATGATAACACGAAGTTCGATGATACCGGAGTTCAGTTTATCATAGGACCTTACGATGATTATGCATTGGCCAGGGCTGTGGAGTTGAAGGATGAGCTTAACGCTTCCATTACCGCTTTGCATGTGGGGGGAGCTGAGGCTGATCCCACCATTAGGAAGGCACTTGCCATAGGCGCCGACAATGCGATCAGGGTGAATACTCCAGCGGAGGATTCACTAAATGTAGCACAACAAATTGCCGCCGTGGCCCGCCAACAAAATTATGACCTGATTCTTATGGGCCGGGAGTCTATCGATTTTAACGGTGGACAAGTTCACGGGATGGTAGGGGCATTGCTGGATATTCCTTCGATATCCCCTGTTATGGAATTAAAGATCGAAAATAGAACTGCCAAAATGGTCAGGGAAATTGAAGGAGGAAAAGAACATGTTGAGGTATCACTTCCTCTGGTTGCGGGGTGTCAGGAACCCATTGCTGAATGGAAAATCCCCAATATGAGAGGTATTATGTCTGCCAGGTCAAAGCCATTGGAAGTTCTGGAGCCGGTAGCAGCTGATGTTCAAACCGCTTCCATAAAGTTTGAACTACCTCCCGCCAAGGGTGCCATAAAACTGGTTGACGCGGACAATGTGGAGGAATTAGTGAACCTGTTGAAAAACGAAGCAAAGGTAATTTAGACAGTGTAAACAGATCAGTTATGTCGGTACTTGTATTTGTTGAAGGTGATAATGGTAAAATTAAGCAGTCTTCCCAGGAAGCGGTAAGTTATGCTGCTGCCATGCAGCAATCGCCGGTGGTTGCAGTGGCCTTAGGTAGTTATTCTCAGGATGAACTGGCGGCATTAGGCAGAAACGGCGCTGACAAAGTATTACATGCCTCCGACCAGCAATTGGATCAGGGGGTAATTCAGGCATACGCCAGTGTGTTGTCTCTGGCTATGGATTCAACCGGAGCCAGTACCATGGTCTTAGCCAGATCTTCCCTGGCAGATGCGGTAGCTGCCAGAGTATCTGTTATGATAAATGGCAGTTTGGCTTCAAATGTAATTGAGCTTCCAGATCAATCTGATGGTTTCAGGGTAAAAAGAAGTATCTATACAGGCAAAGCATTTGAGCTGGTTGAACTGTTAGCCGCCCGCAGAGTCTTAACGGTAAAGAAGAACTCTGTACAACTTAAAGAGGATGGCCCCTCGGCCGCAGTTGAAGTTTTTAACCCTGAATTAAATCAGGAGGATTTCAAAGCAAGCATAACAGCTACTGAAAAGGCAACAGGGGAAGTTTTGCTACCTGAAGCGGATATTGTGGTTTCAGGAGGTCGCGGACTTAAAGGACCTGAGAACTGGTATTTGATTGAAGAGCTGGCCGCGGCCTTAGGAGCTGCTACGGGATGCAGTAAGCCGGTCTCGGATATGGAATGGCGGCCTCATCATGAACATGTTGGACAAACCGGGATAAAAGTAAGTCCCAGCTTGTATATTGCCATTGGAATTTCAGGAGCAATACAACATCTGGCAGGAGTTAACTCCTCCAAGGTAATTGTAGTAATCAACAAGGATCCTGAAGCACCATTTTTTAAAGCCGCAGACTACGGGATTGTAGGAGACGCTTTTGATGTTGTTCCAAAACTGACAGCAGCAATAAATTCCTTGAAATCATGATATATGCCTATTTTTTAATAGTTTTAAAAAGCTCTAAACTATTGTGGATAAGATCAGACTAGAAATCTTAGGATTGTCCTCCAGTCAATCTCAATCGGGGTCATTTGCCCTGGTATTGGGAGAATCGAACGGGAATAGAAGACTACCCATCATCATAGGGATGTTCGAAGCTCAGGCTATTGCGATTGAGATCGAACGTATTACCCCTAATCGCCCCATGACCCATGATTTGTTCAAATCGTTTGCTCATAATTTCAAATTTGAAGTGAATGAGGTGCTGATATCTGATTTGAAAGAAGGAGTATTTTTTGCCAAACTGATTTGCAGCAATGCACATCAGACGGTGGAGATAGACTCAAGACCATCGGATGCCATTGCTATAGGTATCCGGTTTGGAGTACCTATTTTTACCTACGAAGCGGTGTTGTCGGAAGCGGGTATTATCCTAACAGACGAAACCAACGATGAGGAACGAGGTGTGCTGGAAGAAAAGGAGGATAGTTCTCCCTCGAAAGGCGCTGCAGCGGATGAGCTAAAAAACTTCACCACCGAGAAACTTAATGACCTGCTAAAAGACGCTCTCAATAAAGAGGACTACGAACAGGCAGCAAAGATCCGTGACGAGATGAATAAGCGGAACTAGTGGGGGTCAGCAACAGTTTTCAGCAACAGCATTTAGCAACAGCATACAGGTATAATAGCAACAGTGTGGCGTGAACAGGACTCCAGCCTGCAGGCAGGCTCAACCCTCTTGCTCTTGCTGTTAAACTGTATACTCAACCCTCTTGCACTTGCTGTTAAGCTGTATGCTCAACCCTCTTGCTCTTGCTATTAAGCTGTATGCTCAACCCTCTTGCTCTTGCTGTTAATAACTACCCCAGGATCATACCAACTAGCGTAGCAGAAAGTAATGAGGCCAGGGTACCTGCCAAAAGCGCCAATACTCCAAACCTCGAAAGTAATACTCGCTGATTGGGTGCCAGTGATCCTATGCCACCGATCTGAATACCGATCGAAGCCACATTGGCAAATCCGCATAGCATATAAGTGGCCATAATAATAGATTTGGGGCTGCTAAATGATCCGGAATTCTGAAGTTCAGAAAGACTGACATATCCTATAAACTCGGTTAGGATTATCTTTTCACCCAGAAGCCTGCCTACCAGAGTTATATCTTCTGTGGCTACACCAATAACCCACATCACCGGCGCGAATACATATCCAAGGATAAATTCAAACGAAAGTTTACCATATTGTCCATTGGAAAATTCGGCTATCATCGGGTTAATACCGGTCCAATTACCTAAGGATTCCAATATGAAATTACCGAATGCGATGAAAGCAAAGAACACCAGTAACATGGCTCCAACATTAATAGCCAGTTTTAAACCATCACCGGTACCATTAGAAATAGCATCCAGGACGTTACTGCCAATTTGCTCCTGGCTAACCTTTATAGTCTGATCTATTTTTTCGGTTTGCGGAACTAGAATCTTTGATATTACCACTGCTCCGGGAGCTGCCATAACCGAGGCGGCCAGCAAATGTTTTGCAAACATAAGTTGCTGAATGGGATCATCTCCCCCCAGGAAACTAATATAAGCCGCCAAAACGCCACCAGCCAAAGTAGCCATACCGCCGGTCATCACCAGCAGCATTTCGGAAGGATTCATGTCTTTCAGGTAAGCTTTTATCAATAACGGTGATTCTGTCTGACCGAGAAAAATATTCCCTGCCACTGAAAGACTCTCAGCTCCGGAGATTTTCATGGCCCGAGAGAGTAACCAGGCCAGAGCTTTAACCACCAACTGAATTACTCCCAGGTAGAAAAGCAAACTGGTTAACGCGGAGAAAAAGATAATTGTGGGTAATACTTGTAATGCAAAGATGAATCCGAATTTGGATGTATCCACAAAATCACCAAACAGGAATTCCGTTCCCGCAGAAGTTGAATTCAGAATTGCCACAAAGATGGACCCAACGAACTCAAAAAAACTTCGAATAAAAGGCACCTGCAGTACACCAATGGCCAATAACAATTGGATAATCAACCCGATAACCACTACTTTCCAGGGGATTTTTTTACGGTTGTTACTAAAAATGTAGGCTACAAAAATCAGTATAGCCAATCCGAGGATTCCACGAGCCAGGTTTATCAAAGTTACTCCGGAACCATCGTCCAGGTTGTTAAGCAGATCCGAGTTGCTCACCAGTGGTTGTTGCCCAGTGGATTGTTGTGCTTCTATTGGACACCCAAGTATCAGAAGTAAACAACAAAGAAGGATAATTTTCATCGACGGGAGATATAGATCCTAATAAACGAAAAAAATATTAGAAAAGGAGTTTAGGGACTTGTGAACCGGCTGCGGTTTGCTAAAGCAGCGGTTAATGTAGTGCACTAGTTTTCGGATGTAGTTAAGCTGGCTTTGGGATTGTACCACAGTT
>BQJT01000171.1 GCA_021604845.1 Cyclobacteriaceae bacterium | reverse complement strand
TTAGTCTCCGTTTCAACCGGAACCACCATCCTGGTTAAAAATATTTTCTTCAATGTTCCCGCACGAAGGAACTTTCTAAAATCGAATTCTGTAGAAATGAGGCATATTCTGGAAGAATTCCAGAGATTAGCTCTGGCTCATGTGGATATATCTTTCTCATTATTTCAGAATGACATGGAGGTTTATCTACTGCGTCCCGCTAATTTAAGTCAGCGCATTATTCAGCTTTTTGGCAAAAATCACCAACAACAACTGGTTAGTTGCCAGGAAGAAACCTCATTGATGAGAGTCAGTGGCTATATTGGAAAGCCTGAAAGCAGTAAGAAGACCAGAGGCGAGCAGTATTTATTCGTAAACCACAGATATATTAAAAGTAGTTACCTTAACCATGCGGTAGTTTCCGCATTCGAAGGGCTGCTTCAGGAAAAATACCATCCGTTTTATGCCTTGTTTATTGATATTGACCCCAAACACCTGGATGTCAATGTTCACCCTACTAAAACAGAAATCAAATTTGACGATGAACGGACTATCTATGGCATCGTTAGGGCAGCGGTAAAACAGGCCTTGGGAACACATAACATTACGCCTTCATTGGATTTTGACAGTGATGTTAATTTTGAAGCCATTATCAAAGCACCTGGCCGATCATCCTCGATGAGCAGGTCAGAACAGCAATATAGTCAAATGAAAAATCCTGGTTTACGACAAAGCCAGATTGAGAATTGGGAGAAACTCTATGGTTCTTCCCTGGATGAGTCTAAGATCGAGCTTGGAAACGAGTTGCCATCAAGGATCATTGGTAGCGCATTAAATCGTAGGGAGGATACACAGGTCAATAAGCGTACCGCCATTCAGGTGCTGCGACGATATATACTTTCTCCGGTAAAATCTGGATTCATGTGCGTAGATTACCGGGCTGCTTCCGAGCGGATTTTATATGAAAGTTATTTAAAATGTCTTGAGAATCGTTCCGGTGCTTCTCAGCAGTTACTGTTTCCCCAAACTATAACCATGAATCCAGCGGACTTCTCACTGGTTATGGAAATAATGCCGGATATTACAGCATTAGGATTTGCTGTTGAACAGTTTGGTAAATTCGATCTGTTGATTCAGGGAGTGCCGTTGGATGCGGCTTCCCGGGATGCCAGATCGTTGTTTGAAGGTCTGATAGAGCAAATTAAACATTTCAGCAACGACCCAAACACAGATAACAAGCAACGATTGGCCCGATCAATGGCCAGGAAGGTAGCAGTAATCCCTGACCATAATTTAACCCTGGAGGAGATGGAGTTATTGATTGACCGATTGTTTGGTTGCGAAAACCCTAATTATGCGCCAGGTGGAGAAAAGACGCACGTATTGCTGGAATTAACTAATATCGAGAAACTGTTTAAGGAATAAATATGCTGAGCAACCTAACTCCAATGGTTAAGAACCTGCTGCTGATCAACATAGCAATGTATGTGGTCACAGATTTTCTGGGTATGAGTATTATAAAATATAAGTTGATGCTGCATAGTTTTCACAGCCCGGACTTTCAACCATATCAGCTGTTCACCCACATGTTTCTACACGGCGGCTTTGCCCATCTGTTTTTCAACATGCTGGGACTTTTCTTTCTGGGGCCTCTTTTGGAACGGATTTGGGGTGCCAGCAGGTTTCTGGTGTTTTATATGGTGTGTGGTATAGGCGCAGCAGTGCTCTATGCTTCAATTAGTTATTTTCAGGGTGCTTTGAACCCAATGTTAGGTGCTTCCGGTGCAATTTATGGATTGCTAATGGCCATCGGGATGTTATTTCCCAATACAGAGTTTATGTTATTATTCCCCCCGATCCCGTTAAAAGCAAAATATCTGGCTATAGGACTTGGCCTCATTGCACTGTTTTCCGGACTAACTAATGCACCTGGAGATAATGTTGCTCATTTTGCGCATCTAGGTGGTATGTTATTTGCGTTTATATTATTAAAGATCTGGCAGCGGAAAAGAGGGAGTTTTTACTAATGGTAACGGGCATGCAACGCAATCTGTGGGAAGAGTTTAAAGGTGCATTCAGGAAGACCAACAATGGCCTGATCCAGTTAATTATTATTAACGGGCTGGTATTTCTATTGCTTAGAGTTACTGAAGTGGTTTTGGCATTAACCGGTGTCACTGACGCAACTGCAGGATTCCATCAGGGTTATTTGAACCTGCTTGGACTCCCATCCGACCCCGGGCAATTGTTGTTGCGGCCCTGGACCTTAATAACTACTTTTTTTACCCACTATGGTTTCTTTCATATTTTGTTCAACATGCTGTTCCTTTACTGGTTCGGAAGATTAGTGCATGATTATCTGGGTAACACCAGATTGATGAATTTGTATATTCTGGGTGGCCTGGCAGGAGGTATCCTGTACATTATTATCTACAATGTGTCCCCGCTGTTTGTAGAGGAGGTGGGCAGAAGTTCTCTTATAGGTGCTTCTGCATCGGTGTTTGCTATCGTAGTCGCAGCAGCCACCTTAATGCCCGATCATCAGTTCTACCTGCTGCTGTTGGGCCCGGTAAAGATTAAATATATTGCTATATTTTATGTAGCCATGTCGTTTGTTGGTTCAATCGGACCCAATGCCGGAGGCGACATTGCACACCTTGGCGGAGCATTAGTTGGTTTTATTTATGTCAGACAACTTCAAAAAGGATTGGATTTAGGTTTCTGGATACAGTCCGTACTGGATTTTTTCAGGAGTTTCTTTGCGAGGCCAAAAGTAAAGGTGACCCATCGAAGTGCACCCCGAAGCCGTCCCACGGCGAAGAGCAGTGCTTCCGCCCAAGCTTCTACCAGTTCAGGCGTGCCCCAGGATGAGATCGATGCCATCCTGGATAAGATCAGTGAAAAAGGATATGAAAGTCTCACCAAGGAAGAGAAGCAGAAGTTGTTTAATGCTAGCAACAATTAGATCTCTGATCTCTGAAGCCTGATCTCTGATTTGGATCTCTGATTTCGCTACTGCCTGGCATTCAACGTTTTGATGCTGCTGACGAAAATTGCAATAAGTTCATTGCACTCGGATTTCATGTTGGCGAGCCGTTCTGGTTGCTCGCAAAGATTAGCTTCTTCGATTATATTTAACGCGGCTACGGTTTCCCTTAACTCCTTAAGGGCAATTCCCAGCTTGTGAGCGAAATCTTTGGTGGACTCTGCACTTTGTGACTCGGCGTAGTTCAATGCAGGTGAACTACTAGATCTTATCAATTGCAATATCATGTTTTTCCCAGTCGTATTAGGCTTTATACTATCTGCTAATTTACCGGTGTGCGCGGCGAATTTCACCAACCTTGCTTGAAGTATTTGTCGATTCACAGATTCTAAAATACCGATAGTCAGTCTCAACAACTGACATATGGGAAAATTTAGAATCTGAGTTGATCATGGATCTAACCCGAACCCCAGATCAGAGCTCAGAAATCAGAGACTTTAGATATTAAGATTTATTAGCCAGTTGTCCACACGCAGCATCAATATCCTTACCCCGGCTGTATCTTACCCTTACATTTACACCGTTGTTCTCCAGAAATTCTGCAAAGGTCTTTAGCCGGTCTTCCCCGGTATTTACGTAATCTGCTTCTTCAATAGGGTTGTATTCTATCAGGTTCACCTTACTGGGTACCTTCCGGGTGAAGTTTAGAAGTTCCTTTGCGTCCTCCAGAGTATCATTGAAATTATTGAAAACTATGTATTCAAAAGTCAGCTCATTTCCGGTTTCTTGATAGAAATACCGCAATGCCTGTTCGAGTGCTTTTAGGGAATTACTCTCATTGATGGGCATGATCTGGCTGCGCTTTTCATCATTGGCCGCATGCAACGATAACGCGAGATTAAATTTCACCTGATCAGCTCCCAGTTTTTTAATCATCTTTGCTATACCAGCAGTGGAAACGGTGATCCGTCTGGAAGACATTCCAAGGCCCCGGGGACTGGTAATGCGGTCTATGGCGGTCAATACATTTTGGTAATTGAGCAACGGCTCGCCCATACCCATAAAAACAATATTTGTCAGGGGTTTTTGATAAGAATCCATCGCCTGCTGTCTGATATGTACTACCTGGTCGTAAATTTCTCCCGGGTCAAGGTTTCTGGCCCTGTCCATATACCCGGTAGCACAAAACTTGCAGGACAACGAGCAGCCTACCTGGGATGAAACACAAGCGGTCATTCGATGGATCGTAGGGATAAGAACACCTTCGACCAAATGATCGTCATGTAATTTAAAACCTGACTTTATGGTCCGATCATTACTAACCTGGGAACGATCAAGCCTTACCGGATTTATTACAAAATGATCGTTTAACAGACTGCGGTGCTTTTCAGATAAGTTGGTCATGCCACCAAAACTGACCGCAGATTTCTCCCACAACCACTGGTACACCTGGCGTCCCCGAAAAGCTTTTTCACCCTGATTCTCGAAAAAAATAATCAGCTCTTCCAGAGAGAGATTTCTTATATCAACTTTTTGCTTAGCCGAAGGCATATTACAAAGATACTAATAGCAATACAGCCCGTCCGGCTATGTTAAAATAATTTGCTAATTTGCTTTTAATAGATTTTGCGGCTATCCATCCGTTATTAAATTCATTAAAACTATTAAATGGTTGCAACTGCGTAAACTCAAATGCTCATCGGGTTCGTATCCGAAATCTGCAGCATGGTCAACTTATTAAAGGGATATATTGGACTGTCAAATCGTCTCATAGGATGGGCCGGCAATGTGGTTTCGTGGCTAACCGCGATACTGGTGTTGGTTATCTGCTATGATGTGGTGATGCGCTATCTTTTCAATTCCTCATCGGTGGCAATTTATGAAATAGAATGGCATATTTTTGCGCTGATTTTTTTGTTGGGAGCTGGATTTGCCTTGAAACACGACAAACATGTCCGGGTGGATGTATTTTATAGCAGGTTCCCTGAAAAGACCAGGGCATGGGTAAATTTGGCAGGAACCACCCTACTGTTGTTCCCTTTTTGCATAATCCTGATAACAGAGGGTTTTGATTTTGTAGCCAACTCATTCAGGTTGTCGGAATCTTCACCGGACCCCGGAGGTCTGCCTGCACGATACTTAATAAAGGCGGCCATCCCGGTGGGCATGGGATTACTGTTGATTCAAGCTGTAAGTTTGGCCTGCCAAAGTGTGCTAACCATAATCGAGCCTAAGCAAACCCCGGATCAGCGTGACTGAATCATTAGCACTAATATTATTCGCGCTGGTATTTGTCTTGATTTTAGTTGGATATCCGGTAGCCTTTACCCTGGGCGGAATCTCAGTAATTTTTGGGCTATTTACTTTTGGGGTTGATTTCTTTTATCTGCTACCATTGAGGGTGTTTGGTACCATGGGCAACTATGTATTAATCGCCGTACCTCTATTCATTTTTATGGGGATGATGCTGGAGAAATCCGGTATTGCCGAAAACCTACTGGAAACAATGGCCCTGTTGTTTGGGAAATTCAAAGGCGGCCTGGCTATGGCAGTAGTTGTGGTTGGAGCAATGCTTGCTGCATCTACCGGAATTGTCGGGGCTACCGTAATTACCATGGGTCTGATCAGTCTGCCAACCATGCTGAAAAGAGGATACAGCACGGAGTTGGCGACTGGTACTATAGCAGCATCTGGTACCTTAGGACAGATTATCCCACCAAGTGTAGTACTGGTACTTCTGGGAAGCGTGTTAAATGTATCAGTTGGCAATCTGTTCCTGGCGGCCGTTGTACCGGGAGTGGCCCTGGTAATTTTTTACGCCCTGTACATTTTAGCAATAAGTTTGATCAAACCGTCTGCGGCCCCCAGCATGCCTGACGAAGAAATTGAAAGGTTTCGGCAAAAAGGCATGTACTTAAAAGTATTCAAAGCATTTCTGCTGCCATTCCTGTTAATTCTGGCGGTATTGGGTTCAATTTTTGCCGGAATTGCTTCACCAACTGAAGCCGCTGCTGTAGGCGCAGGAGGGGCCACGCTTTTGACCATTTTCCAGGGAAAATTTAATCTTAAAATACTCAAAGAAGTTTCCAGAGAGACAACACATTTAACCAGTATGGTTTTCATTATTCTGGTGGGAGCCACCGCGTTTTCGTTGGTATTCAGGGGATTGGAAGGAGATACCTATCTGATCGGTCTTATTGAAAGCGCCCAGCTTTCCCCCACGGCATTCCTGCTGCTGGTTATGGTAGCAGTATTTATTGCCGGCTTCTTTATTGACTTCATTGAAATTATTTTCATCATCGTACCAGTGGTCGCCCCGATATTTCAAGCACTGGGTATTGATTTAATTTGGGTAGGGATATTAATTGCACTAAACCTTCAGACTTCGTTTCTTACACCCCCATTTGGTTTCTCTTTATTCTATTTGAAAGGAGTAGCTCCTCCTCAGGTATCCACTATGCAGCTGTACCGGGGGATTACCCCTTTCGTAATTATTCAGATGATTTTCCTAATACTGGTGGTCCTGTATCCCGAGATTATATCGTGGTTTCCAAACCTGTTGGAAGATTAACGGATCATTAGCTTCTCGTAATAATTTTTCTCGCTTATGGTTGACCAATGAGCAATACCTTTTCTAAACTTATCAAACGAGTCGAATATTTTACGGCAATCATCGTTTTCAGAAGCAAGCTCCGCCAGTACCTCCTCTGTGTATCCCCTGAGAGTTTCAAGGACCTGATCTGGAAATGACTTCAAGCTAACTTCTCCTTCCGAGATAATTTTATCCAGGTATGTAGCATTCTTGCTATTAAACTCCGCCATAACCCAGGAATTGCTGCGGGCGGCAGCTGCCTGAATGATTGCCTGTAAGTCACTGGGTAAGCTTAAGTATTTCGATTTGTTCACAATCAACTCCAATGCGGAACCCGGCTCGTGCCAACCCGGGTAGTAGTAATACTTGGCAATCTGATGAAAACCCATTAAGTAGTCATGATAAGGTCCAATCCATTCTGTGGCATCTATTACACCCCGTTCAAGATTTGTATAGATCTCGCCGCCTGCAACCAAGAGTGCGGTCCCTCCAGCTCTGGCCAATACTTTTCCTCCCAAACCGGGCATTCGCATTTTCAACCCTTGTAAATCCTGAATGGAATTTATTTCCCGGTTGAACCATCCACCCATCTGAACCCCGGTGTTGCCACAAAGAATAGGCAACAGATCAAATTGGTGGTACAATTCCTCCCATAACTCCCTGCCACCTCCTGAAATGATCCAGGCATTGATCTGGTTTACGTTCATCCCAAACGGAACAGTAGAAAAAAACTGAGAAGCAGGGGTTTTACCCGCCCAGTAGTAAGCTCCACCGTGCCCCATTTCAATGGCACCATTGCTTACCGCTTCAAAACTTTCCAGAGGAGGAATTAGCTCTCCCCCTCCATACACCTTCACTTTCAGCCGGCCGCCTGACATTTCATCAATCCAACGCGCCAGCAGATTACACCCCTCACCGAGTACCGGGAAATTGGGAGGCCAGGTAGTGGTGATTTTCCACTCGTAACTGTTATTAAAGTTGAGGTATGGTGCACTGATTTTTTCCTTTTCAGCACCCTGACAAGCGGCCGCCAAGCCTCCGGTGCCAGCTGCCAGGGCTAATGAACTCTTTCTGAGAAACTTTCTTCTGGAATGTGTATTCATATGATGTTACAGTCTTTTATTTCAGGAACTTTGAGAACCTGGTTGTTGGGGGAATATCACAAAATACCGACAAATTGACTTATTTCAATACAATATTGAAGAATTTACTGCCATTATTGCAGTATTTTAATAATATGTTGTTACTGGATTACAATTTGATATAAACAGATTGAATTGCATACAGAAGAACGAAAAATGAATTTGAACAACTATACCATAAAATCACAAGAGGCCCTTCAAAAGGCTACTGAGATTGCACTGGCAAACCAGCAACAGGCCATAGAAACCGGCCATTTGTTGAAAGCGATTTTGGGGACTGACGAAAACGTGATCTCCTTTATTAATAAGAAGTTGAATATAAATGCGGCCTTATTAAATAGCAGACTTGAGGAGATACTGGCCTCTTATCCAAAAATTTCCGGCCAACAGCCGTATTTATCCAATGATAGCTATACGGTGTTGACCAAAGCAGCCGGGTATTTAAAAGAGTTTAAGGATGAATATATAGCTATTGAGCATCTAATGCTGGGTATTCTGGCGGGTAAAGACAAAGTAGCCCAGCTTATGAAAGACGCCGGTTTCTCCTCTAAAGAACTGATTAAAGCAGTTCGAGAGCTTAGAGGAGGCAGTTCAGTTACCGATCAGAATGCCGAGGGAAAATACCAGTCATTGCAGCGTTATAGCAATAATTTGAACGAGCTGGCAAAACAGGGTAAGATAGATCCCGTGATTGGCAGGGATGAGGAAATCCGACGGGTGCTCCAAATTCTTTCCAGACGGACCAAGAACAACCCTATGTTAATCGGCGAGCCGGGCGTGGGCAAGACCGCTATTGTCGAAGGTATGGCGCAGCGTATCGTGGACGGTGATGTACCGGAGAACCTAAAGACAAAAACGCTTATTAGTTTGGACATGGGGTTACTGGTTGCCGGGGCCAAATACAAAGGCGAATTCGAAGAGCGGTTAAAAGCAGTAATCAAGGAAGTGACAGATTCTGATGGTGAAATTATCCTCTTTATTGACGAGATACATACCTTAATAGGTGCTGGTTCAGGAGGTGAGAGCGCTATGGATGCGGCAAACCTGTTAAAACCCGCACTGGCACGGGGAGAATTGCATGCAATTGGAGCCACTACCCTAAAGGAGTATCAAAAATACATAGAGAAAGACAAAGCGCTGGAGCGCCGGTTTCAATCAGTAATTGTAGATGAGCCTTCAGTACCTGATTCGATCAGTATTTTACGAGGGATCAAGGATAAGTACGAACTGCATCACGGTGTGCGAGTTAAGGACGACGCGGTAATAAAAGCGGTAGAGTTATCACATAGATATATCACTGACCGGTATCTACCGGATAAGGCGATCGATTTAATGGATGAGGCTGCCTCAAAGCTTCGTATTGAGATTGACTCATTGCCGGAGGAATTGGATGAGTTGCAGCGAAGGATTATGCAGTTGGAAATAGAAAGGGAAGCCATATTAAGAGAAAAAGATAAGGATAAAGCCAATCAGTTGTCCAAACAGATTGCAGATCTTACTGAAAAGAAGAATGAATTGAAAGCTAAATGGGAAAATGAGAAGGCTGTCATTCAGGCGGTACAGCATGAAAAGGAGCTCATTGAACAATTCAGGTTAGAAGCGGAAAAGGCGGAAAGGGCAGGAGACTACGGATTGGTTGCAGAAATCAGATATGGCAAAATTAAGGAAAGCGAGGAGCGGCTTGAGAAACTGCAGTCTCAATTGAATCAAATGCACTCCTCAGGGTCTCTGTTGAAAGAAGAGGTTTCTTCCGAGGATATAGCTGAGGTGGTAGCCAAATGGACGGGAATACCGGTTTCCAAAATGCTACAGGGTGATCGTGAAAAATTGCTACATCTTGAGGAAGAATTACGCAAACGGGTGGCTGGTCAGGCTGAAGCAATAGAGGCGCTGTCAGATGCAGTACGACGCAGCCGGGCTGGATTACAGGACCCTAAACGACCCATAGGATCTTTCATATTCCTCGGCACCACTGGTGTAGGTAAAACAGAGCTAGCCAAGTCACTGGCGGAATTTCTGTTCAACGATGAGAATGCCCTGGTTCGAATTGACATGTCTGAGTATCAGGAACGACACGCAGTCAGCAGGTTGATCGGAGCACCTCCGGGCTACGTAGGGTACGATGAAGGAGGACAGCTGACTGAAGCGGTGCGCAGAAAGCCCTATTCAGTGATATTACTTGACGAAATCGAAAAAGCGCATCCGGATGTGTTCAATATTCTACTTCAGGTGCTCGATGACGGACGGTTAACCGATAATAAGGGCCGGGTAGCCAATTTTAAGAATACCATTATCATAATGACAACCAATATAGGTTCTCACGTGATACAAGAAGCATTCGAAAAATTGAACGATGCCAATAAGGACCAGCTTGTGGAACAAACAAAATTGAAAGTTTTCGAGCTGTTGAGGCAATCCATGAGGCCGGAATTTCTGAACAGGATTGATGAAACTATTATGTTTAAACCGCTTTCACGGGAGGATATGACGAAGATAGTGTCCATTCAATTTGGCTTAATTCAGGCTAGATTGCTGGAATCAGGCATACGACTTGAAGCGGATGACAAGGCACTAAAGCATCTTGCCAGTTTAGGATATGATCCACAATTTGGTGCACGCCCGTTAAAACGTGTGTTGCAAAGGGAGCTACTAAATGCTTTGTCGAAGGACATTCTTTCAGGAAAAATTAATAAGGAGTCTATAGTTGGCATAACTCTTGCA
>BQJT01000170.1 GCA_021604845.1 Cyclobacteriaceae bacterium | reverse complement strand
GGTAAGGTAAAGCCTTACCAGGTCCCTGGGGTTGTGAGAAAAATCTGCATCCATTTGAAAAATATACTGATAGTTTTCCTTCAGGGCGAATTTGAAACCCCTGATATAAGCTGTCCCCAGCCCGCTCTTGTTTTCCCTGGTAATTAAGAACAACCTGGGAAACTGGGTTTGCAGTTTCTTTACTGCTTCGCTGGTGCCATCCGGTGAATCATCATCTACCACCAGCACATCGAAAGGAATTTCCAATGCAAATACTTTTTGGATGAGCGCCTCTATATTCAGGTACTCATTGTAAGTTGGTATGATTACTAAACTATTGGACACAGTTAGGGTTTAACTATCTAAGGTAGATAAAAAATCCAAAATTATTAGCAAGGGTCAGGTGCTTTGGTGGTCATCTTCAACTACTTGGGTTGGATTAGTTTCTTCACGGATTTCGTTTGTAAGCTCCTCTCTGATTTTCCATTGTTGAATACGAACCTGATCTTTGACCAGTTCCAGAGAATCAAGCACAATATCCCTTACCAGGTTGTTAAGTTCAGTATCCCGATCTTGATAAACAAAGCTATCCAGTACCAGGTTAGCGACATCATCAACAACTTCCTTATTTTTAGGACTGGCCAAATCCCTAAAGCTCTCATCTACCACTGAGTTTACTATATCACGCACAGTTCTTTCAAGATTGTAGGTAACGATACCTCCTACAATAGGGATCTTTGAGACCGTCTTAAGTTCGCGATTGCTTTCAATTGCAGACATCAATTTTTGGTTTACATAGTACTGCAAGTCATCGATATGTGCCTCATATGCAGCAGAGGTGGCTTCCTGAAGATTATAAGAAAGCCAGTCCACCAACAGGCGTCGTTTTGGAAGTATGAGATCATGTACAATTTGCTCCAATACCGGATTTCCCTTTTCTATTTGACTTTGTACCCCTGAAAGAACATGAAGCACCACACGGTCCGAAATTTCTTCGGTAATAATATTTAAGTATTTTATTGCTTTCTTATATACATAGGTTCTGGTTAGATTAACAAATCCTAGCTTGTGCAACCTAATGGTGAGCCCCACGATCCTTAGAATTCTAAAGAACCGAAACGATCCTAACGGCAGACAACCCAGTACGTCATACCAATGCATAAAAGGATAGAAGAACCATCGATGGTATTTCTGGTTTTTGATAGCGATAGCCCATCTTACCAGGAGTTCAATGACGAAAATACTCACGAACCATAAATCTATGGCCAGAAAATCCTGATGGATATAAGTGTCATAGAATTGGTAAAAACCCGGTGTATATTTCTGGAAAAGCCCTTTGAAAAGATCACTGCCGAAGAGATAGTCGAAAAGTATCAGTGACAAATTGACCAGTAACAAAAACATCATGATTATATCGACAAACAGGTACTTGCCCTCTTTCTTGTTCAAGATGTCCTTTACTCGTACTGACATACGGTAAAATACAAAGGAAAACTATAATTTGACTATTGGCCTGTGAATATTTGGCCGTTTAGGATGGTGGTTTCAACCAGGCTACTACCAAATGCATAAGGGAAGTAGTCTATCGATGGGATTGGTTTGGTAATAAAAATATTGGCCAGTTTACCAGGAGATATGCTTCCAAGCAGGTGCTGAAGTTCAAGCGCAAAAGCGCCATTAATGGTAGCGGCAATAATCGCCTCAGAAGGAGTCATTTTCATTTTGGCACAGGCCAAAGACATTACCAGCGGCATATTACCACTAGGAGCGCTACCCGGATTGTAATCAGTAGCCAATGCTACCGGCAAACCTGCATCTATCATTTTACGGGCCGGAGGAAAATGCATATCAAGGAAAAAAGCGGCTCCCGGGAGTAAGGTAGGAATGGTATCTGAGTTCAACAAACAGTCGATTTCGTCATCGCCAATAGTTTCCAGATGGTCTACACTAATTGCCTGGCATTGAACCCCCACCTGAACACCTCCTGAATTATGAAGCTGATTGGCATGTAGTTTAGGTTTTAATCCGTATTTTTTGCCCTGTTCAAGAATGGCAAGGGATTCTTCGGTGGTAAAGAAACCTTCTTCGCAGAAAACATCGCAATAGTCAGCCAATCCCTCATCAGCAACCATCGGGATCATTTCGTTCAGAACCTTATCGAGATATTTTGGGCGGCTGATTTCTGTGGGTATGGCATGGGCTCCCAAAAAAGTGGTTTTTATGGTGACCGGGTTAGTTTCCTTTAGCCTCCTGGCAACCCGTAACATTTTTAGTTCATCCTGGGTGGTGAGACCATAACCACTCTTTATTTCAATGGCCCCGGTACCCATTGCTATTACCTCATTTAACCGAAGTTGGGCGGACTCAAAAAGTTGCTCTTCTGAAGTATTTTGCAGCCTCTTTGCAGAATTCAATATTCCGCCACCTTTTTTGGCTATCTCAGCATAGCTAAAGCCTTGTATACGATAGACGAACTCCTCCTCACGGCTGCCAGCAAAGATTATGTGCGTATGCGAATCAACAAAGCTGGGAAAAACAAACCGGCCGGAAGCGTCAATGACCTTTTCTGCCCGGTGCGCCACTTTTTGTTTCATGGGACCGAACGAGTCTACTTTGCCGTCTTTGATTAACAGAAAGGCATCCGGTATGACAGGCAATTTGGACATCGCGGATCCCGATACAATTCGGGAGGGACTTTCCCCTGCCAATACCAGCCCTTTAATGTGCTCAACTAATAAATCCATTCAGGATTAGCTAACTAGCGATAGTTACGTGTCAGGTCCTTTGGAGGTATACCGAAAACTGGAAATCCCAGTTTGAACATTGAGTAAAACCCCAGATCTTTAAGTCCCGGTCGATAGCCGAATTCGCCTCCATAAGAAAATCCCACAGGTTTGTTGAATTTTCCTTGTATCCCGGCGCGAAAGCCCAGCTCCTGAGTTTGAAGTTGGCCGCCGCTAATGATTTGGCCATCGAGGATGATATCCTCAAGATTGATTGAAGGTGCGTACATCACGTCGATGAACGCATTAAAGTGGAGATCATTCACCAGGACTCCAAAATCCCGGTGCGGCTTAATAGCTACATTCTTAATTATTTGCAAACTGAGACCGGCATAAATTCCCTTGACGTCAATGTTGCCATATAATTTCGCCTGGTCTACCGAGTTGTTTTCTTCATCGACCAAACCAATATTCTGATGTTCTGCCGCATTGGAAATGTCAATAGTGCTGTTATACATCATTCCTCCCCACCTGAATCCCATTACTTTTCTCACCCTTGATGGAATGATAAGTTTTTCAGCGGTTTTATTGGCCCATTTGTTGCCTTTGTATCTCTTTGAATAGAGAATGATTTTACTTTTCCCAACCTGATCATGATCCGAAAGATGGATGGTTCCACCAAACTCCAGATAGTTCCAGGTCTTATTGTTGTCAATATTATCCTGATTTTTGAAAGCCACTTCACGAGCAAAGTCAGTTTGTCGGGCATACGGATGCCTCCAATTCGCGGTTAAACCTAATCCTCGAGCAATCTGATAGTCAACCTGCAAACCAAACCCAAGGTTCACATTGGTAGCGAATAGTTCTCCGTAGACCGGCTGAATATGAATGAATAGCTTGTTTACTGCGTAAGGATCATCATTGACTCCTTCGTAGGTCAGTACCTCACCGGTCTTTTGATCCTGGGCTATGCAGACCGGTGCCAGAATTGTCAAAAAAATGCACCAGGAAATGATGCTCTTTAAAAGCATTTAGGGAAATATTTCTTTAATCGATCCCAAAATAATGATAATGCAATATAACTAAAATTAAATTTACATTCATTTCATACATTTAGCTTTATTTATGGGAAAAGTTCAAGGCAATTATTGATTTTGCTACTCAATGATTGGTCATTCCGTAAATATTTTAATTTTACAGAACAAAAGGGGAATAGGATTTTCACGGTTTACTGCAATCAACTTACCGCCGATTGAGTATCGGGTTTTCAATGTGAGTAGGATTTGAATAACTCAGCACCAATGTTATTTACCGGTTATCGACTGCAAACCTTTAAAGCTGGCGTCCAGGATCTGATCGCTGATCTCTTTAGTGATTGCAGTTGAGATAAACCAGCTTTCGTACTGACTGGGAGGAAGATATATTCCGGATGAAAGCATACTTTGAAAATACTGTCTGAACAATCCGGCATCGCTGCCAGCCGCAGTTTCAAAGTCATAAACCGGATCCTTGGTAAAAAAAACACTCATCATGGACCCCAGCTGGTTGATCTTGAAGGGCAATCCCAGTTCATCCAGTTGCCTCTTTATTCCCTTGGCAATGTAGGTAGTAATTTCATCCAGTGCTGAATAGAACCCGTCCCCCTGGTTTCTTAAATGGTTCAACATGGCCAGCCCCGCAGCCATGGCCACCGGGTTACCAGATAAGGTGCCTGCCTGATACACTGGACCGTCAGGAGAAATGTAATCCATAATTTCCTTTTTGCCTCCATATGCGCCCACAGGCATGCCACCTCCAATAATTTTTCCTAATGTGGTCAGGTCCGGATAGACATTGAAGAATTGCTGTGCTCCTCCCTGGCTCACCCTAAACCCGGTCATTACTTCGTCAAATATCAGCAAAATCCCTTCTGCTGTACAAAGTTCACGTAATCCTTGCAGGAATCCTTCCCGGGGGAGTACACATCCCATATTTCCCGCTACCGGTTCTACAATCAGCGCCGCCACCTGGTGTCGATTGGCGTCAACTAGTTGATTTACAGAATCCAGATCATTGAATTTGGCAATCAGGGTATCTTTTGCGGTTCCACTGGTTACACCAGGACTGTTAGGTACACCCATGGTGAGTGCCCCAGAGCCAGCTGCAATCAGAAAAGAATCCCCATGTCCATGGTAGCATCCTTCAAACTTTATGATTTTATCTTTTCCGGTAAATCCACGTGCCAGTCTTACGGCCGACATAGTGGCTTCTGTACCGGAATTGACCATACGTACTTTCTCAATAGAAGGTACCATTGAGCATATAACCTGGGCCATTTCTACCTCGGAAGGGGTAGGAGCTCCAAATGATATGGATTTCTTTACCGCAGACGTGATAGCCTGCTCAATTTCAGGATGACAATGACCGAGTATCATCGGTCCCCATGAATTGATCAGGTCTATGTATTGGTTTTCGTCTACATCAGTCATATAGGCACCTTTAGCACTGCTAAAGAATAATGGTTCCCCGCCTACTGCTTTAAAAGCCCTGACCGGTGAATTGACCCCACCGGGAATCAGAGTTTGTGCTCGTTGGAAAAGGTTGTTGCTATTATTTTGATTCATGCGGTTGACACTGAAAGAATTTAGTTAACCTGCTTTAATACACCATTTTCAAAACGGATAATTGGCACGTGGGCGTTGTCATTGCTTTCCATATAGCTGAATCCCTGAAACAAGTATCCAGGGTAAAATTCATTTTCTCGTAAATCATTCTGGAAATATGTGCCACCTTCATACAGCTGTTTTCCAAAAAAGAGCATCAGATCATATCCGATAAAACTGTAATTATTTGGTATACTTCCGAAACGGCGTCTGTATTTTCTTTGGAAGTTCTTGAAATTATCCGATTGGTAATCCAGGAAGCCGGGTGCCAGCATGTACACTTTCAACCTTTCCAATTGTTGAAAATCTGCATACCTCGACTGCAACCACCGGTCGTTGCTCATGACGGTAATTTCAGCCCCGATATTATCCAGTGTGCCGATAACATTTGCAACTATCAATTCATTTGTAGAGGCAATAAATACATGCCCAAGATCACTTCTTGGAATGAAAGCTTGTTCTTGCCTTTCTTCATCCACCCCGGTTTTCTCAGCCAGTAAAACCGGGTCATCAGAAAGAGGCGTAAAAATCTGATATAAATGATCTGAAACAAATTTTGCGACCTGCTCGGAGTCAACGGTGGGAATTTGATCCATCATTATTACGTCTATCCCCTGGTCTATCAATGTTTCAGCATACTGGAATGCCGCAATTGAATCTCCGGGTCTGGAACCGTAGATAATTAAAGACTTTTTTTCCGGATCGATATGATCTTTCATAAACTCCCCGGCAACCCTGGCCTGGGTGTCGTCTGCCGGGTTAAATAGAAAGGAGTAGGGATTGCTGGAAATTATTTCCGTATTGCTGGAAAGCGGGTTGAGGATATTCACCTTTTCATCGAACGCAAAGGCGTACGCCAGTTTACTGGGCCCCGGGTACAGCGGACCGATGAGCAGGTCCATGCTTTTTATTTCATCCAGTGACAGGATTTTCGCCATTTTAGCACTATCCCGTTCAGTATCATAAGCATACAAGTCAATTTTAACATTGTTGTCGTTCAGACTTTCATTTGCAAGCTGGATTCCCTGGTAGAGATCAAGTACCCACTGGTTAGTATTCAGCCGAGGGTCTTGATTTAGTTCATTGGTAAGAAATGGAAAGCAGACTGCTACTTTATACCGGTCCTTTTTTACGGTTTGGCCAACAAACTGATTGGTGATTTCTTCTGAAGGAAGGTTGAACCTATCCACTAACTGCTGAAGCTGGTCTAATTGTTCGGAATTCAGCGGTTGCTGACCTATAGCCCTTGCCAGACTTTCCCCGACTTCTGCATCTTGCTGGTACTGTTGGTAAAGATTTTGAAGTTCATCTACAGAGGCATTGCTTAGGTGAAACAATTTAAGGTTTGAAACATCCGTGCTTATATCGCCTTTTTTTATCCGTGAAAGCTGTTCCAGGGCTAATGCATAGTCCCCTTTTTCAAAATATATTTTACCTAACCAATAGTATGCTTCGTGGTTGTTGACCCAGTTAGGAAATTTACGGGTCAACTGCAATAGAATGTTTTTAGCAATTTCTGTTTTCCCACTATAGTAAGATGACAGAGCATAGAAAAAAGTGGCATATTCGGTAAAATTGTTGCTGTAGGTAGTAAGCTGCTTAAAGGTTTCCGCAGCCATTTCAAACCTTTTTGACTGGTAAAATTCCTTACCGCTTACATACGTTTTTTGCGGATTACCTGATCGCTGCCCCCACAAAAAAATCGGCATCATCACCAGTAAGACAGAAAAAAATGACTTCATGCTTGTAAAATTTATTCCCATTCGATAGTTGCGGGCGGTTTAGAGCTGATATCATATACTACTCTATTAACGCCTTTAACCTGGTTTATTATTTTATTGGACATTTCTCCGAGGAAATCATAGGGCAGATGACTCCAATCGGCGGTCATACCATCAACGCTACTTACTGCACGTAAACTGACCACATTTTCATAAGTCCGTTCGTCGCCCATCACTCCAACGGATTGCACAGGAAGTAAGATGGCGCCAGCCTGCCATACATCTTCATACAAGCCTCGATGTTTGAGACCTTCAATAAAGATGTAATCTACTTCCTGAAGCAGCTTTACCCTTTCTTCAGTAACTTCTCCCAGGATTCTTATTCCCAACCCCGGGCCGGGAAAGGGATGCCTTCCCAGGATGGAGTCGCTGAGACCCAGAGTACGGCCCACCTGCCTTACCTCATCTTTGAACAGGGTATTTAACGGCTCAACCACCTGCAATTTCATATAGTCCGGCAGTCCGCCCACATTGTGATGCGACTTTATAGTTGCCGAAGGTCCTTTTACAGAGACCGATTCAATTACATCGGGGTAGATGGTGCCTTGTCCCAACCATTTAACATCGGTAATTCGGTGTGCCTCCGTATCAAAGACATCGATAAATGTTTTACCAATGGCTTTTCTTTTAGCTTCTGGGTCCTTGATGCCAGAAAGTGCCTGATAGAACTTCTCTTTAGCGTCTACACCCACCACGTTCAATCCCATGTTTTCATAAGATCGCAGCACTTGTTGATATTCATGTTTTCGCAGTAATCCGTTATCAACAAATATGCAATAAAGCCGGTCCCCGATGGCTCGATGAATCAACGTTGCTGCTACTGATGAATCCACGCCTCCGGATAGCCCCATAACAACCTTATCAGCACCAAGATTTTGTGCCAGTGCAGCCACCGTAGATTCAACAAATATATCCGGAGTCCAGTCCTGAGCACACTGGCAAATATGCACTACAAAGTTTCGTAAAATTATTTTTCCTTCTTCCGAGTGAGTTACCTCCGGATGAAATTGGATTCCGTAAGTTGGTTCACTAGCTACTTTAAAAGCTGCAACTTCAACATCCTCGGTACTGGCAATGATTTGATATTGTGCGGATAAAGCAGTGATGGTATCTGCATGTGACATCCAGACCTGTGAGTTGATCGACATCTCCTTCATCAGGTGGTCGTGAGTATCAACTTTATTAAGCCGGGCTCTGCCATATTCCCGGTGCTTACTGGGTGATACGGTTCCCCCATTCTGAGTTGCTATAAATTGGGCGCCGTAACACACCCCCAGAACTGGCACATTTCCCCGGATCGCTTGCAAATCCAGGTATGGTGCATTAGTATCTAAAACCGAGCTGGGACTCCCGGATAGTATTACCCCCCTGATATCGCTGGTTAGATCAGGTACATCATTAAAAGGGTGAATTTCACAATAAACGTTCAGTTCGCGAACACGCCGGGCAATAAGCTGAGTATACTGGGATCCGAAGTCAACAATTAGGATCTGTTGAGTCATGGGGGCAAAAATAGTATAAAAGATCTTAGATCTTAGATCTTAGATCTAAGATTTTTACTATCCTCCACTTCTTTTTGCACGGTAACCCAGTTCCGACAACAAGTTTATCACCCGGTCGACAAAGTCGCCCTGGATCAGGATTTCACTTTCTTTTACCGATCCTCCTACACCACATTGAGATTTCAGGGTCTTTCCTAATGATTTAATGTCATCATCGGAGCCCCGGAATCCAGTAATCAGGGTTACTTTTTTGCCGCCCCTGGCTTTTTTATCCAGTTGGACGGTTAAGTTTTGCTGTGAAGGGTTAACTGTTTCATGCTGCTCACCCTGATATTCGTTGTACTGATAGTCTGGATTGGTGGAATAAACTACACCGGACCGCTGCCTGTTCTTTTTTCTGGACATTTCTAGTTTACCTTACACGTCCACACGGGTCGTTGCGCATGATTTACCACATCTTCGGCAATACTTCCACTTATTAAATGACGTAATCCGGTTCTGCCATGTGTGGCAAGGGCGATCATGTCGGCATCAATGTCCTCCGCAAAATAGACAATTCCATCTTCCTCTGTTGACTCGTTGTATATCTCCATGGTAAAATTTTCCAATCCATGTCTCTGTACAAAATTATGAATCCGTTTTTTTATAGTTCGGGTGCTTTCAAAATTTCCAGGAGTGTCGACCTTTAATAAGTGTAGTTTGGCGTCGAGTAAATTTTGCAGTTGCTTAAGCTGTATAGCAACATTATCTTCAGTCTCTATAAAATCTGCAGCAAAAACCACATCTGTAATTTGACCGAAATCCGTAGGTTGCTTAATAGTGATGACCGGGCATTTAGAGTGACGTACTACCCGTTCGGTATTAGATCCGATTAATACTTCTTTATACCCGGAAGTGCCTTTGGATCCCATGATTACCAGGTCTGCTTCATGATCCAGGATATCCTTGGCGATATGATGAAAAGGATTTCCAACTTTAACATTTGTCTGCACATTAATATTTTTCAATTTGCTGCTGGATGCTAATTTCAATAAGTCCTTTTTGCCTTTTTCTAACAGTTTCAAGGTAAATACTTCCTCATTCAAGTTGCCGGTAGTGCCTCCTTGAGTGGAAAAAGAACCCTGAACAAACCCTTCCACCACATGCAGTAGCAGCAACTCCGATCCGGTCTTTACGGCAAGGTTTGTTGCTGCATCCAGGGCATAACCGGCTTCTTTGGAAAAATCTGTAGGGACAAGAATTTTTTTCATTGGAGTTCCTGGTTAAGTGGTTTTTGCTAAATATAAGAATGTTTTGAACATCGACACCGATCAAAGAGAAGGAATTCCAAAGTGTAAGTGCAATTCAGAATTAGCTAATATGGAAAAGCATCATTTGATCAGGGCCGCAATAATAAGCCCAATGCCAAAGGTAATTACATATGCAAGAGTGGTTAGCACCATTTGTTTCAGGTAGGGATCCAGCTCTGACCCGACTTTGGATTGAACTGCTTTGGCATTAAGAAAAAGTAACGGAGATACTAACAAAAACAACCACTGCCATAGCGTAGAATAATTCAGCAGCACAAAAAGTACGGAACAACCCATGGCTAAGATTAATAACATCCAATGATATTTTATGGCATTGACAGATCCAATTCGCACCGGAATGGATAATTTACCGGCTTTTTTATCACTCTCAATGTCCCGAATATTGTTAATATTCAGCACCGCCGTAGCAAAAAGTCCACAGGACATTGCAGGCAAGAAATTGTTCCATCGAAAGTTAAAAGTTTGAAGAAAATAGGAACCAAATACAGCCACCAGACCAAAAAAAATAAGTACAGAAAGATCCCCCCATCCTTTATATCCATATGGTTTTTTTCCCGAAGTATAATTGACTGCAGCCGCGATGCTTAATATTCCAATCACCAGGAATA
>BQJT01000169.1 GCA_021604845.1 Cyclobacteriaceae bacterium | reverse complement strand
AATTATTGCAGCGATTGCCCTGGCTGGTAATTATATAGGATATATAAAAGGTTTGGATTTGACAACACCGAGCAATGCTCAGATAATCATTCAGTTAGCCCCGCTTATGTTAATCGTAGTAGGTTTGATAATTTATAAGGAACGGATCAATTTATTACAGGGCCTTGGATTCATTACCGCAATTGCCGGATTTGTAGTATTCTACCGGGATCAAATCAGTCAACTACTGGTGTCGACGGATCATTATAACCTGGGGATCACCTGGGTAATTGGAGCGGCATTGGCCTGGGTGGTTTTTGCCAGCCTGCAAAAGGGGTTGGTACAAAAATATCATGCACAGGGCCTTAACCTGTTAATATACCTGGTGCCGGCTATTTTAATGATTCCGTTGGTTGACTTTGGAGCATTGGCATCGTTGAGTCTGGCTCTATGGGGGCTCATGCTTTTCCTGGGGCTTAATACATTGCTTGCCTATGGAGCTATCGCGGAAGCATTTAGATTTTTGCCAGCCAATAAAGTTGGAATAATCGTAACCTTAAACCCTATAATAACTATTGTTACCATGGCATTGCTCTCTGTGGTTGGCGTTGATTGGATTGAGCCGGAAAGAATCTCTGTTTATGGGTTCACCGGAGCTGCGCTGATACTTGCAGGGGTAATGACTGCCATTGTGGTGAAACGAAAACCAAAAAGTGAAACAATTGCTGACCGGAAACTGAGGCTGGACTTAAAAAGATAACCTAATGAAAACAACTCCGAATGAAACCATCTCACCAGATTTAATTTGCGAACTGTTGAGTGATGCCCTGATAGGGAACAGAGCTCATGTTTCACCTGAGCGTGCATTCGAGGGGCTAACCTGGAGACAGTCCGGACAACTGGTTTCTGAATCCCCGCATACCATCTGGCAACTGCTAAAGCATCTAAACTATTGGCAGGATCGACTAATAAGCCGTATAGAGGGTATGAAAGTATTACCTGCAAAGACCAGTGATGATGGTTGGAAGTTTGATTCAGCGCCCGAAGATGAAGAAATGTACAAACGGGAGCTGGGCAAGCTGCTAACCGGCATTAACTACATGACACAAACGAAGTTGCCGCAACCTGACAAACTTTGCGGTGTGAAAGGTGATTATCCCCATGGTTTCGGGGTTATACAGGCCATGGCTTCCCATATCAGCTATCACCTGGGCGAAGTGGTTTTATTAAGACGAATGCTGGGATTGTGGCCGCCTCCGTCAGGCGGATATACCTGGTAGTTCCGTTTCTATTAAAGGGGCTGCGATTGCGATCAGAGATCAGAGATCAGAGATCTGTATGGTGTATTTTTCAAACCGTGCCGCACCGGCTCTTCTTTTGGTGGTATGCAGTAGTTGACCGGTTTGGTCATAAATGGTCAATACAATATCAGGCCCTCCTTCAGTAAAGGATTCCAGCACGTTTTTTACGAATTGGGCTTGCCGGTATAATATGGTAAAACTACCGTCAGTGGCAGTTTCTCCCTGACCCAAAAAGTCATCTTCGGTGAGCAGGTCCACATCAAATGCTTTTATCATTAAACCTTGTAAGGGCTTACCGTCTTCATTGGTAATTGAACCGGCAATAAGATAGGCGTGAGACATTTCAGTTTTATAGAACGGCCAAATGTAATATATTATTTTGTTTAAAATTGGGAAATGTATTATTGTCTGGACGAAAAAACTTCAAAATCTCTTCAAAAACTGACCGTATCTTTGTGATAATGAAAATCTTGTTGGTTGAGGATAATGCAGAATTAGCTCAGAACATGCACTCGTATCTGTCCAAGGAAGGCTATGTCTGCGAGGAAGCTTCCACAGTGGAGCAGGCAACTTCAAAATTGGTTGGGTTTAAATACGATGTGATGGTGCTGGATCTTATGTTACCGGACGGTAGTGGTCTGGATGTTTTGCGATGGGCTAAGCAGGAACATAAGGATATGGGAATTTTGATTCTTTCCGCTAAAAACTCATTGCAGGACAAAATTGAGGGACTGGAGCTGGGAGCTGATGACTACTTGCCAAAACCATTCCATTTTTCTGAACTGAATGCAAGGCTAAGAGCGATATTCAGACGAAGACAACTTCAGGGAAGTAGTACAATTACCTGTGAGGACATTAATATCGATACCGAAACACATGTAGTGAAGGTAAATGATGAGATGCTCGACCTTACTCGTAAAGAATATGAAATGCTGTTGTATTTCGTGGTGAATAAGAACCGGGTACTAACCAAGCAGAGCATAGCCGAACATTTGTGGGGAGATTATATTGACGCCCTGGATTCTTTTGACTTTGTATACCAGCATATCAAGAACCTGAGAAAGAAAATCGCCCAGGCGGGGGGGAAAGATTCGATTCAAACCATGTATGGATCGGGGTATAAATTTGAGGTTTATCAATGAAATTAATTCTTAAATTTACCTTACTGTTTCTCCTGATATCACTGGGTGTGTTTTTTGTGGGAGGAGTAATCACCTATCAGGTGGTTAAAAAAGAGATTGATGAGGAGCAGGAACGCTTTTTACTGGAACGGCTGGAGTTCTTTACCAACTGGATTCAAAAACATTCACCAGAAGAGGCATTCATACGCGAAAAGATCCAGATTTATCCACTAAATGCAGGCCATGAGACCGATGTAGTATTTTCTGATACGGTAGTTATGCACCGTACTTTAGAAAGGCTGGAGCCGCATATTAAACTGGATGTCATCCGAGCAGTCAATGGCAGACTCTACAAAATTTCATTATTCGAGATCATTGTGGAAGAAGATGATATTGTTGATAGTGTTAGGGAATCTATGATAAAAATCTACCTGTTGCTTACGGTGGTTATGCTTGTGGTAGGCAGTCTGGTAGGGGTAATCCTTTTCCGGCCGTTTAATCAGACTTTGGATCAAATTAAAAATTTCCGGCTGGATCAGAATTCACCGCTTGAATTTAGTAAAACCGGTACGGTTGAATTTAACAAACTCAACTCCTTCGTGCAGGAAATGACTGGAAAAATACAACGGGATTATAGATCCCTGCGCGAATTTACGGAGAATGCATCTCATGAAATGCAAACTCCATTGACCAATGCTATAGGAAAGCTTGAATTAATACTTTCCTCAGGACAGTTAACCGAGGAAAACAACGATCGGATTATTGCCACCCTGAGTACCTTGAAACACCTGTCGAAAATGGGCAACTCGTTGAATTTGTTAACCAAAATTGACAATCGTGAATTCGAGAAAATCGAGCAGGTTAATTTATCTGATAAGTTAAATGCCGCTATTGATAATTTCAGTGAATTAATTGAACTCAAGTCACTGGACTTAAAGAGTGAACATGAGCAAAACGTACTGGTGGCCATGGACGCAACGCTCACCACCATTCTAATCAATAATTTATTGAGCAATGCCATCAGGCATAACGTTGAACATGGCTCAATAAAAACCTTCCTGGACCAAAAAAGTCTTATTATCAAAAACACCGGACCTGCCTTAGGCGTAGATCCACAGGCGATGTTTGACCGTTTCAGAAAAGACCAACGCAAAGGAGACGGTCTAGGTCTGGGACTGGCAATTGTTAAGAAAATTTGCGATTACAGCGGTTTTCAGGTGCAGTATGCTTACGAAAATGAGAATCATAAATTGGAAATTTTATTCCGCAAGTAAAACTTCAGGTTTCCTTCAGAATTGGTACCAAATTGCTTCAGAGCAATGTGCGATCTTTGACTAAACTTAAATTAAGCATGAGAGCATTTCTTATATCAATCTTTATCCTGGTTTCTACTGGAGTTTTTGCGCAGCAGCCTAATGCGCAGAGAAGGCCCGGAACCGGTGCTAATGGGCAATCACCATTTAAAGTAACCGGCCAGGTACTTGATGCAGAAACCGGTGAAGCTTTGGAGTATGTCACCACTGCGCTGATTGCTGAACAGGACAGTTCTGTGGTTAGTGGTGCAGTAACTGATGTTGAAGGCCGCTTTGAAATTATTGCCAGGCCAGGAAGGTTTACCCTGCGCATTAATTTCTTATCCTATGGTTCGAAAGATATAGGCGGTATTCAACTCAACCGTGACCAAATGACCAAGGATGTTGGCGTTGTACGATTGGCACCCAGCACTGAGATTCTGGACGAAGTGATAGTTCAGGGGGAAAAAAGCACCATGACCATGAGTCTGGATAAAAGGGTTTTCAATGTAGGGAAAGATCTTACTAACGCCGGCAGAAGCGCGGCGGACCTGTTGGACAATATTCCCTCGGTTCAGGTAGATGTTGAAGGAAATGTAAGCCTACGGGGTAGTGATAATGTTCGTATACTGGTAGATGGCAAGCCCTCCGGCTTACTGGGGATCAATACTGCGGATGGATTACGGCAGCTTCAAAGCAATATGATTGAAAGGGTAGAAGTTGTAACCAATCCTTCTGCCCGTTATGACGCGGAAGGATCAGCTGGTATCATTAACATCATTTTAAAAAAGGAAAAGAGTCAAGGTGTAAACGGGAGTTTTACCGCCACCACAGGATATCCTCAAAATCTAGGGGGAAGTTTTAATTTGAATTATCGTAAAAAGTGGACGAACCTGTTTGCCAGCTACGGAATAGATTACCGGAAAAGCCCAGGAATAAGCAACTCTTTTCAGACCTTTTTCCCGGGGGATACACTTTATTACACCATCAGGGAAAGTGACCGTGAAAGAGGCGGCTGGGGTAATAATCTAAGATTTGGATCCGATTTTTTTCTAAATGATAAGAATACCATTACCGTGTCTGCACTATATCGGATTTCAGATGAAGACAATGACTACAATTTGAATTATCAGGATCTGGACCGTGACTTTAATTTACTCTTTGTTACAGACCGATATGATAACGAGCTGGAAATTGATAAAAATTCGGAGTATTCCATTAATTATACTCGTACGTTCTCGAAAAAAGGACAAAAGTTATCGGCTGATGTTCAATACCGGGATAATAACGAAACGGAAGAATCGAATATTGAGGAAACTTCTTTCGACGTGCTGGAAGAAATGGAGTTACCCGATTTGTTTCAGAGGTCATTGAATGAAGAATTCGACCGAGGCTGGCTGATCCAGGCAGACTATGAACATCCCTTCGGAAAAGACGGTAAACTGGAGGTTGGTTTCCGAAACAGTATCCGAAGAATTGGTAATGATTATCTGGTGGAGGAGCAGAATGAAATGGGTGAATGGGAAAACCTGGTGGGATTTAGCAATAATTTTAATTACGACGAGAATATTTACGCAACTTATGCGCTGTACGGAAATAAAGCCAACAAATTTTCTTATCAACTGGGACTTCGGGCGGAGGTTACTGACATCCAAACCGAATTGGAAGAAACAGCAGAGGTGAATAGCAAAAATTATACAGACTTATTTCCTTCGGCTCACCTGACATATACTCTAAAAGAGGAGAAATTCCTCCAGGCTAGCTACAGCAGAAGGATCAGAAGACCCAGATTTAGAAGCTTGAACCCATTTTCTTCATTCAGTGACGCCAGAAACATACGCTCAGGGAATCCGGACTTAAACCCAACCTATTCAGACTCATATGAGCTTGGAGTATTGCAGAATTGGGAGCAGTCCTCCTTTTATTATGCATTATACTATCGATATTCTACCGGTGAGGTAAATTATATTACTACGGTAGATGATGAGGGGACTACCTATACCCGGCCGGAGAATGTTGGCACTAGCGATGCGTTAGGCTTAGAGGTAAACTATTCAAATGAGTTTAATTCCTGGTGGCGGGTTAATGCTAATGCAAACCTCTATCATGCAGCCTCTGATGCTTTTGCTGATGGAGAAGACCTGTCTACGAAAACTACCACCTTCTATACCCGTTTAATGTCTCAAATGAAAATTAAAAAGGATTGGAATTTCCAAACATCATTGAGTTATCGTGCTCCTCAAGAAGTACCTCAAGGCAGACGAAAATCCTATTTTGTAGTCGACATGGGTTTCAACCGGGATATTATGAAAGGCAATGGAACCCTGACATTAAGCGTTCGTGATTTATTTAATACTCGAAAATACCGGTACGAGACAATAACTAGTACCTATACCAGTGATGCAGTGTATCAGCGTCGCGCTCGCTCCGTGGTAATTTCTTTCAATTACCGGCTAAACCAGAGAAAACAGAGAGAACGAGGCGGTCGAGGCGGTGATGGAGACTTTGATGGGGGTGGGGACATGGATTTCTAGTCGGCCTGTGATTTGTATTTTAGGGTTTTTATATCTTTTTTAGGCGTTACTCAGTAAATTTAATGTTCAAGATTCCCGGCAATGCAAAAAAATACCAATAAGCACTTATCAAGAAGGTCATTTGTAAAACAAGGAGCGGTGGCTTCCTCTATTTTCATTGTACCACGACATGTTTTAGGAGGAGTGGGTTTTACCGCTCCCAGTGATCAATTGGTGCTGGCGGCTATAGGCGCCGGTGGCAAGGGGACCAGTGATATTAAAAATGCTTCCGTAGGTGGCAGGGAAAAAATTGTGGCTCTTTGTGATGTCGATTTCTCCGGGTCAGCCAGTCGATCCGTTAAAAACTTCCCTGATGCCAAGCAATACCACGATTACCGGGTTATGCTGGAGGAAGAAAAGGATATTGATGCAGTCACCATATCTACTCCGGATCACATTCATGCGCCTGCGGCTTCCTTTGCAATGCAAAGAGGTATACACGTCTACGTTCAAAAGCCAATGACGCACAATATTCAGGAAGCCCGCAAATTAACCCAAATGGCCAGGGAGTATAAAATTGTTAGTCAGATGGGAAATCAGGGTGGTTCTAACCCCCTGTTAGAGATGGTCCAAAAATGGGTAGATTCAGATACCATCGGCAAGATCTCCAAGGTTCAGGTGTGGACCAACAGACCGGTATGGCCTCAAGGGGGTAAATTTCCGGAACCAGAGGAAAGCCAAAAACCAAAGGATCTTCATTGGGATTTGTGGTTAGGGCCATCAAATAAAATACCTTATACACCCAACCTTCACCCTTTCAACTGGAGGGGTTGGTGGGACTATGGAACCGGAGCTTTGGGGGATGTCGGGTGTCATTTGATTGATATTCCTTTTCGAACTCTCGGTCTAAAATATCCAACGGATGCTGAGTGTAGTGTGAGCTCAGTCTATTCGAAAATGTGGACTGCAGATTATCATCCGGAAGGATGCCCGCCTTCATCTTTTATAACCCTGCATTTTGATGCTACGGAGAAAAGCAAATCACCCATCGAAATGACCTGGAGCGATGGTGGAATAAGACCTTCACATCCAGAGATCATCCCGGCAAATCATGATATAGGCGGTGATAACAGCAGCAACGGGGTGCTGATTATCGGGGAGAAGGGTATTATTTCAACCAACATAAACGATAGCTCACCGCTGATGCCCAAACTCTATCTGAATGACGGAACCACCGAGTTTGGCCCGGAAGTTGAAAAAAATGATGAGCCGGAATACGGACACCAACGTAAATGGGTTGATGCCTGTAAAGCAGGCTTCAATAGCCAGGAACATCAAGCCCTTACGTCTTCATTTGACTACGCCGGGCCAATGACCGAAACCGTATTAATGGGTAACCTCGCCATTAGAAGTTACATGTTGGGTAAAAAAGGAAGTAATGATCGAATGGAGTTTTATGCCCGTAAAAAATTGTTATGGGATGGTGAAAACATGCGGATCACTAATTTAGAGGAGGCCAACCAGTATGTTGGCCGGCAATATCGAAAAGGGTGGGAGGTTTAGTTCATGAAAACCAGGCGAAACTTTATTAAGATCACTACAGCTGGTGTTGGCGCAACCCTGGTATCTCCTCATTTGTCAGCACTGCCGAAAATTTTAGCAGCATCTGATATTGCATGTCAACAATATCCATGGTTCACCTTTTTTCGGCGGGAAGGCAAAGACTGGAATAAAGACCTTGCCTATTCAATGAACGAATTTTCGAAAGCGGGTTTTACAGGCTTTGAACCAACTTTTGAGTCGGTTCAGGATGTAGAGAATCTGGAACCTCTGTTGAGGCAGCACAAATTAGCAACCCAATCACTTTACGTCAACTCTGTATTGCATGACGCCGAAAGGACAGAAGACAGTATTGGCCAGGTATTGGAAATAGCTGAGGCAGCAAAACCCCTGGGCATAGAAATACTGGTTACCAATCCTTCTCCCATTAGTTGGGGAGGGCCAGAAGATAAAACAGATGCTCAGCTGATAACCCAGGCAAAAGCCCTGAACCATCTTGGCAAGAAACTGAGAAGTATGGGCATTACCCTGGCTTATCACAATCATGATGCGGAAATGCGCAATAGTGCCAGGGAATTTCATCATATGATGCTTGCTACCGAGCCCGAAAATGTGCGGTTATGTCTGGATGCACATTGGATATACCGGGGATCCGGGGATTCTCAGGTTGCCTTGTTCGACATTGTGGATTTATATGTTGATCGTGTAGTGGAACTACACCTTCGCCAGTCAAAAGATGGAATATGGACCGAAGCTTTTTCCGAAGGAGATATAGACTATTCAAGACTTGCGGACATCCTGAAATCCAGAGGAATTCAACCGCATATTGTACTGGAACAGGCGATTGAGGAAGCATCCTCCAATACGCTGGATGCGGTAAAAGCGCATCAATTGAGTTTGGAATACGCCACTGAAGTATTTGGATGATAAGCCCCTGAGCTCCAAGCTCACCGGCCTGATTTTTTTAGTGACATTTTAACCGTGGGGAATGACTGATTGCCATCTGGAGTGGTATAGGTACCTGATTCTTCCCAGGTAGTTTCAGTGAATGTGGCTGAATACTTTATTTTACCTCCGTTGGGCAGATCAAACCCCCAGTCAAAGGATTTCTCACCGTTTTTATTTACATCGGCAATTACATTCTGACCTTGCATGGTAAATGCATGCACGTGAGTTTGTCCGTTTTCAGTATAAATCACCCCGATTGCATCATGGTGTATTTTACCATCGCTGTCACGACCCTTGCCATGAATTAGCAGTATGGTACTATCAGCAGCAAAGACCACTGATTCATGAACTTCGATTTCGCTTTCACCCTGACTGGAGTAATAAGTTCCGTTTCCTTGCCACTCCCCAATCATAAAAGAAAACTGTTTAAGCTTTTGCGGTTCTGGCACCTGCTGCGCTTCCAGAGCTGTGCAATTTAGGAATGCGATAACCAGTATGAATTTGTTCAAATAAATTTTCATGGAATTAGAAGTTAGGTGGTGCAGTTATTTAATATATTTCTTCAGGGTATCAACATAGTTTTCAAATGCCTTAATGCCCTTGGCGGTGATCTTGCAAGAAGTAACCGGTCGTTTACCTTTGAAACGTTTACTGATAGTTATATATCCAGCTTTTTCCAACTTGTCCAGTTGGACGCTAAGATTTCCCGCAGTGGCTGCCGTAGCTTCCCTGAGGTATACAAATTCTGCAGACTCCAGGCTGATCAAAGAAGACATAATTGCCAGCCGGAGCTGAGAATGCAATAGCGGATCCAGTTGCCCGAACTTGCTCATTTTTCCAGTTTCCTTAGCATAAATCCAGGAATGACATAACCCGCTATGATGCCAATTCCTGCAACCATAAATTGCTGATTTACAGGCACTAAAAACATAATAATTGAACTGATCCAAAGTATGAACGCACCTATTACCAGTGGTTGAAAGCGAGATAGTCTACCTGTTATGTAGGTACCAATACCCGCATAGATAAGCATAATAGGATTTACGGCGTAATTGATCTTGGCCATGAAGACCAGGGTAATAACCATAGCCACAAATACACCGATCCAGATTTGTCCGTAAAGGTGATCAATTGGCCCGGTGGTAGTTGCTTTGGCCATTTGTCGCCTGCTATGAATAATGGTAACCACTATTGCAGGTACAGTAATCAGCCATACGTAGTACCATTCATTGGTGGAAGTAAAGTTAATCAGATAGTATATAATGAAGTTTGCTATGGCCACTACTACTCCCCACAGTAGAAAATAGAAGGAGCCACCCCGTGCCAAATTCCTTTTAGCGTTGCCAATCATCTCAGTGATGATCTCCAGACTTTGTTGATGTGAAAGTTGTTTTTCCATTGTTTTGATGTTCGGTGATAGTATACAATAATCTTAACGCTAAATTATATAAATAAGTTTATAAAATAAACCAGTTTATAAAAAATATTGCAAATTGATGATAAAATTATTAGGAAAACCATCCCAACTTGGAAGCTCCGGGGGTAAGCATAGACTCATGATAGATTCCGCGTTTCAAAACCACCTGATCCCGGTTAGGTGGCTAAAAGAACAAAGGGAGTGAAATAATATTATATTACGTAAGTTAGTACAAGAATTAACTCAGGCGGTCACATCCCTAAAATACCACCTAAGTATTGAATTATGAGCACCACATTAAACAACCCCTGGCACAGTGTTTCAATTGGCGATCAGGCACCTGAAATTGTTAATGGAATTATTGAAATTCCCCAAAATACCCGGGCTAAGTATGAACTGGATAAGGAATCCGGTTTGTTGAAAATGGACCGGGTAATTTACTCGTCAATGTACTATCCTGCAAACTATGGTTTTATCCCACAGACCTATTGTGAGGATCATGATCCGTTGGATATTTTGATCCTTTCCCAAATTGCGG
>BQJT01000168.1 GCA_021604845.1 Cyclobacteriaceae bacterium | reverse complement strand
GCCGCCTGAAAGGTCCTGGGAATTTTAGCATTAACAGCATGGATCAGCTATTAGGGAATTAAATTCAAACCTGGATTCTGTTAGATTGTCCCGGCAATTTGAGAATTAAGTGATTCAATAGTTATATTATCGGGATTATGCACCTGATAAAATTGTATACCCCTTTATTTTTGATACTGCTTGCTTGCGGTCGTGAGCCTTCCCCTCCCCTGGCACCAGATCAGGAACTGAAGACTTTTAATTTGGCTCCCGGGTTCAGTGCGGAGTTGGTGGCGTCTGAACCAATAGTCCAGGATCCTGTGGTGATACAATTTGATGAAGATGGACGGTTATGGGTGGTGGAAATGCGTGGCTTCATGCCCGATATTGACGGTAACGGGGAAGACCAGCCGGTGGGAAGAGTTTCGATTTTGTTGGATAAAAATAATGATGGGCTGATGGATAGTTCTATAGTCTTTGCTGACAGCCTGGTACTTCCAAGGTCCCTGGCTATTGTTAAGGATGGAGCACTAATAGCAGAAGATCAGATTCTATGGTTTATGGAGGATAGGAACGGAGACCTTAGAGCTGACAAGCGCATGGTGGTTGACAGTGCTTATGGGAAACGAGGAGTGGTAGAACACGCTCCGAACGGGCTTTGGAGAGGAATTGACAACTGGTATTACAATGCAAAATCAAGCTACCGGTATCGCCAGATAGATGGTCAATGGGTCAAACAGCAAACTGAATTCAGGGGCCAATGGGGAATTTGCCATGATAACCTGGGTCGTTTATATTATAATTATAATTGGTCACAGCTTCATGCGGACCTGGTTCCGCCTAACTACTTAAGTGCTAATCCACATCATCAATCCACCAGTGGGATTGACCATGCTGTATCATTAGATCGTCAAATTTTTCCGGCTCGCGAAAATCCTGCGATTAACCGGGGGTATATAGAGGGCACTTTAGATGAACATGGCAGACTCATAGAGTTTACTTCTGCCTGTGCCCCTTATATTTACAGAGGTGATTTGTTTAATCCTGAAATTGTGGGGGATGCATTTGTATGTGAACCCACTGGAAATCTTATAAGACAGAATCGAATTCGTCAGGAAGGATTATATCCGGTAGCTAAGAACGCATACCAGCATAAAGATTTTCTTGCCTCCTCCGATGAAAGATTTCGGCCCGTTTGGCTTACGTCCGGTCCGGATGGAGCATTGTATGTTGCAGACATGTATCGGGGAATCATTCAGCATGGTTTATACATGTCTCCCTATCTAAGAGAAACTACCTTAAATAGAAAACTGGACCAGCCTGTTAACCTCGGACGTATATGGAGGGTGCTTCCTGAAAATGTCAAACTTACCCCATCCAAACGGCTTTCCACAGCATCCAACCAGGAGCTGGTAATTCTGCTGGGGCATAAAAACGGATGGTACCGGGACATGGCCCAAAGGATACTGGTTGAAAGAAATGATATTAAATCGGCGGAATTACTAAAAAATGTAATCCTGCAGCATCCGGACGAATTGGCTCAACTACATGCTATCTGGGTGATGGAAGGCCTCGGATTTGATGACGCTGCATTCTATCTGCAAGTAATCAGAGAAAATCAAAACAGCTCAGTTAAGGCAGCGGCAATCAGGGTGCTGGAGTCATTAGCTACCAGTGACCCGGAATTGCAAAAAAGTTTGGTGGATGCTTTGCCTGCACTGGGAGACGATGCCCTGGATTTGCAAATAGCGTTGACTGCCAGAATCCTGCCGGAGGAAGTAAGCCACAAACTGCTCGCTGATATTATTTCTATCCATTCCGAATCTCAACTTTACCGTGATGCTATTATAAGCAGCATCTATCAACAGGAATTTCAGTTCCTGCTGAGGTTATTGCACCTGGAAGGTTGGAAAGAGTTTACCAGTGATAAGGCTATAACCATAGAACTGTTAACCACAGCCATTGCCAGGAAAAAAGATCCGGGTGAGCTAACCGACCTGCTTGACAGGTTAAAAGGAATCGCTGAAGAATGGATACAGCAGGCCATAATTAGCGGGCTATCGTTTCACGATTCCCCATCTGCCTCGTCGTCAATCATGCTTTCGAATGCTCCCTATTTCTATATCGATCCAAAAGTTACCAATAAATACCCCTCTGAAATTGCCAGAATCTCAAGCTTATTTGACTGGCCTGGAAAGCCGGAAATCCGATCACCTTCAGATAGCATTCAGCTTGCGGACCCCGGTACAATTGCCGAAGGACGAAATCTATACCTGGCGGTTTGCTCGAATTGTCATGGTAGTGATGGTAAAGGCCTGCCTCGTTTTGGTCCTCCGCTGGTAAATTCGGAATGGGTATTGGGAGATCCGGGACGACTTACCAGAATCTTACTTCACGGGATGGAAGGTCCGGTCAAGATCAAAGGAAAGTTATATGACACACCCGATATCCTCCCGGTGATGCCCGCTTTTGCCAATACCCCTGCAGAAGACCTGGCCGCAGTTATGACTTATATTAGACAAGAATGGGGTAATATGGCCAGTGAAATTAAACCCGGGGATGTTGGCACTATTCGGGTCCAAACTCAGGGTAAGGTCACACCTTGGACTGCGGATGAACTTGATGAATATTCAGCATCCAAAAATGAATAATGATTCCTTGACGTCTCTTAAACGGATCAATCGGGGTTGAGGATTGAATGTTGAGTTTTGAATAATCATTTAATTTGTATCTTGTTAGCTAAATGAAAAACCACTTTGCAACCAATCTTTCTCGACGAGATTTTGTCCAAAAAAGTAGTGTAATGGGGGCGGGAATGGGCCTGATGCCTGAGTTGATTTTTCAACCTGCAGGAGTTAAGAGATCATCAATGGGAGTAGCAGGATCCAGTTATAGCAATCGTTGGCGGCTGAGTGATGCCAGTAAGAAATTTCCCGGATTCGAAAATGCCCTTCAAATGTTACAACACTGTGAATCCATTGGTGCTGGCGGCGTGCAGGTTAGTACCCGTAACTGGACCCGGGATTTTAGTGGTAAAGTTCGTGAGTTCAGGGAGAAAAAAGAGCTATATCTAGAAGGATCAATTGGATTACCTAAAGATGATGCAGATACGGAACGATTCAAGTCGGAAGTTGAATACGCCAGGGAAGCAGGTGCTGATATCCTCCGAACCGCCTGCTTAAGCGGCCGTCGATACGAAAATTTTGAAACAGGGCAGGCATTCGAGGAATTTAAAAAGAATTCCATTGGTTCAATTCAGCGGGCAATACCTGTTTTGGAAAAGCACCGAATGAAACTGGCAATTGAAAACCACAAGGACTGGAGGGTACCGGATTTACTTGCTTTGTTGAAACTTTATGACAGCGAATGGATTGGAGTTAACCTTGACACGGGGAATAACATATCGTTTCTTGAAGATCCGATGTACGTAATTGAATCTCTGGCTCCTTATTCATTTACTACTCATATAAAAGATATGGGGATTCAGAGTTATGACGATGGGTTTTTATTATCTGAAGTACCGCTTGGGGCCGGACAGCTGGACCTTAAAAAGGTCATTGAAGTATGTCGAACGAACAACCCCGCAATTAAATTCAACCTCGAAATGATCACCCGTAACCCGTTAAAAGTTCCCTGCTATACGGAAGCATACTGGGTTACCTTCGAAGACCTTCCTGCCAGTGAAGTAGCCGGCGCTTTTAAATGGATCAGAGACCACCAATCCACTGCTGAGTTACCATCGGTGGAAGGGATGTCTAACGAAGAAAAGCTAATTTATGAAGAACAGAATATCATTGACTCCTTTAACTACGCTATTGAAACTCTAAATCTTGTAAACTAAAATCATATGAATGAAGAACTACCAGGGTTGAAACAATTTGACCTGACAAACCGTACAGCGATTATCACCGGAGGCTCGAAAGGGTTGGGCTTAGCTATGGGAGCAGGATTGGCGTCAGCAGGTTGTAATTTGGTATTAGTGAGCAGAAATCAACAGGAAGGCATGGAAGCTGCCGACTTAATTGCTTCCCGTTATAATGTACAGTGCATAGCCGTTGGAGCCGACGTTACCAACCCATCGGAAGTAAAACTAATGGTCGAAACAGCATATGATAAGTTTGGGCGCATTGATATTTTGATCAATAGCGCTGGCATCAATGTTCGAGGCAGCATAGAAGAACTTAACTACCAGGACTTTCAGAAAGTGATGGCGGTTAATGTAGATGGAACCTGGCTGACCTCCAAAGCGGTGGTGCCCTACATGAAGAAAGCGGGAAACGGCAAGATTATCAATATGGCCAGTACACTGGGGTTGGTTGGTCTTGCAAATCGAACACCTTACACTTCAAGTAAAGGGGCCATTGTACAAATGACCAGGGCGCTAGGGCTGGAGCTGGCATTGGATAATATTAACGTTAACGCAATATGTCCGGGGCCCTTTCTTACGGAGATTAATAAGTCCATTGCTAATTCTGAGGAAGCCAAGAAATTCATTGTGGGAGCTACTGCATTGGAACGATGGGCAGAGTTAAAAGAAATTCAAGGGGCGGCAATTTTACTGGCCAGTGATGCTGGCAGTTATATGGTGGGTTCCATGATTACCGTTGATGGTGGCTGGACGGCCCGTTAAGTTTGAATAGAATAGATGTTAGATGTTAATAATAAGCTATGAGCGCGCAAATCAGTTGTAGACCATTTTCTTTGGTATTAGGTATTTTCCTTTTTTGGACAGTCACCAGTTTGGCTCAGAGCCCGGTAATTGCTAATGGGTCAGTGCTAACTAAAGCTGGTTCGGGATATTCCTTCACTGAGGGCCCGGCAGTGGACAAAATGGGCAACGTGTTTTTTACGGATCAACCCAATGACCGAATTTACAAATGGTCAGCAGCAGATGGTTCGGTTTCGCTTTTCATGGAGGGGGCCAAGAGATCAAACGGCATGTATTTTGACCAGGCAGGAAACCTGGTTTCCTGCGCTGATTTACAGAATCAACTGGTTAGGATCAATAAAGATCAAGATATTGAAGTGATACTCAATGGATACCGGGGTCAAAGGTTAAACGGACCCAACGATTTGTGGATCCACCCCAAAGGGCAAATTTATATCACTGACGCCTATTATAAACGTGAGTGGTGGGAACACGAGGAAAAGGAAATCCCAGAAGAGAATGTTTATTGCTTTTTCCCCAGTAATAAGAAAATTTTTATTGCAGCAGAGGGGCTGGTGCGCCCTAATGGGATTGTAGGTACACCGAACGGAAAGATGTTGTATGTTGCCGATATTGAAGACAATAAGGTCTACAGCTATAAGGTTGACAAAGCCATGGGTACTTTGAGCGATCAAACATTATTTGCAGAGGCAAAATCCGACGGCATGACCATAGACCATAAAGGCAATGTATACGTCACCAATTCTGACGGGGTCACCATTTTTAATAAAAAAGGAAAACAGATTGAACAGATCCCCACTGGAGAAAGGTGGACCGCAAATGTGGTCTTTGGCGGTAAGGAACGCAATATTTTATTTATAACCGCCATGGGTTCTGTGTATACGTTGGATATGAAAGTTAAAGGTGTGCAGTAACAATAACGGCACTTTGGTTTGGATGCAATGTTGAAGGTCCAATCCATGAATCGTTAACTACCTGAAACAAAAGCTGGAGCATTCCTTATTTCAACAAAATCGATTCATTAAACCCAATTAATTATACTTGGTACAAACACCAAAAAATAAACCACAATGACCGCTGGATATTCAGATACCCCTTTGGGCAAAAAACTGGGCTTAAAAGAAGGCTTTTCAATTAAGCTGGTTCACGCGCCGGATTACTACTTCAAGCTGTTTGCTGATTTACCGGATAACCTTCTTATTAATGACAATCCCAGTATTAAAAAGAACCTTATCCATCTTTTCACCAAAGATTCTAAGGAGTTAGAGAAAACTCTTTCGGTACTAAGGGAGGAAATATTTAAAGACGGGATGATATGGGTGAGTTGGCCAAAAAAGTCATCAAAAATACTTACTGATGTTACTGAAGATGTAGTGCGAAACATTGCCATAAAAAATGGCCTGGTCGACATTAAAGTATGCGCAGTTGATAAGATCTGGTCTGGTTTAAAATTGGTAATCCCGGTGAAGGACAGGAATTAAACCGGCTGACAGTCGAATCCATGGACTATTTCTTCAACTTTGTCACTTCCTGTTTTAATTCCAGGACCATACCGGCCAGTTGTTCCAGTGATAATTGCGGGTCGCTTGCGGGGTCCGGAAAACTTACACTAATAAATGCCTGTGCTGACCAGACTTCAAGTACCTGGTCTATAGCCAGTTCATAGGGCGCATAGCCACGATTGTCAGACACTAAAAATAATTTTTGACTTTCGTTAACATAGTTAAAGACACGCTTATAAACAATTCCTTCCTGATCGGTTAGTAGTATATAGGTATCCCCACTTTTAATATCGCGCCAGTCATCAATGTATTTTCCCACTACAATAGTACCAGAATGCAACGGAAGCATGGAGTCGCCAGTTAATTCGAAGGCCCTGTAGGTACCGCCTTTGGGCAGGTTGGGAAGCCTGAACCTGGGTAGCTCCTGCAGGTATTCAGGGTCAGAGAATCCGTTTAAATAGCCAGCAGCAGCTTTCTGAGGCACCCATTGGATCTGGTCTTCACCTTGTTCGTTGACTGTTACTGATAGTACTCTGAGCTGTGATCCGGTAGCCCGGGCAATAGTGTGTTGCGAAGGTTCTGAAAGATCCTGTTGCACCAGGGCATCAATCGGGAGGCTAAAAACCTCAGAAAGTTTCACTAGGTTGTTGATCCGTGGCTCAGCCCTCCCCTCTTCATAGGCACCAATTAAAGACCGTTTAATGTCCATTTTGTCAGCAAGTGCGCCTTGCGTTAGGCCAGCCTGCTTGCGAAGGGTTTTGATATTGCTTCCAATCACATCTTTTGAGTTTATTGGCGCTAAGTTAATATTCATTAGTGGTAGAGTCAATTGGTCTCTGTCATCATTGCCGGTATTAACTATATATGCAGCTTGTATTCTGGGTCAACAGATTAATAATTAAAGCCGGGTTTACTGCTTGAAAATCATAAAATCCGATTTGGGCGGCGCTGCCTTTCGTACGGCATATAAATGAGTGTGATAGTATTCATTGGCTTCTTCCATAAGGTTTAACCTGGTTTTTATAGTTGTAACCACCCTTTTTAAAGTGTCCTTAGGGTCTACTAAAACATATCCGTAAAGATCCTGGCCCACCGCCTGTTTGGAAGCGTAAAACTTTACCTGGAATTTCCCTGACTCCAACTTTTTGGAGCACAGCCTTAATTTATATGGTGACCCAATTACATTAGTTTCCATGTGCTATTAATTTTAGTATTATGGTTATAAAATTAGTTATTTTATTTATTAATTCCAATATTTTTAGCTTTTTTGCTACAAATATTAGCTATGTTTATTAATTGTCACTCCTATTTCAGTTTTAAGTACGGTACTTTATCTCCACAGGCACTTTTTGATGAAGCCCGCAGATACGGAATACAAAAACTTGCGCTTACGGATATAAACAGTACTGCCGGACATATCGAAATGATGAGAATCTGCCGGGAACGGTCAGCGGATTATCCTATGGACATAGCGCTGGGCATTGAGTTTTGGGATACAGGCAAGCTAAAATACATAGGCATTGCTCGTAATCATCAGGGGTACCAGGAATTGAACGGCTACCTGTCGTATCACAATCAAAGAAGCCTCCCGTTGTTAAGCAGGGCTCCAGCATTTGAACACGCTTTTGTAATATATCCATGGGGGCGGGCTCCGGAACATTTAAAGGACCATGAGTTTATTGGGGTCCGTCCTCAAAATTTGAATCAGCTAATCACCAGCCAATATTCCAGAAACCAGCATCGTCTGGTAGCCTGGCACCCTGTTACTTTTAACGACCGGAATACCTACCACATTCATCGCCTGTTGCGGGCCATCGATCTCAATACCCTGCTGAGCAAGTTACGCCCGGACCAACAAGCCAGTCCCAGTGAGATGATGATGCCAGCAACACTACTAAAGCAGCAGTACCGACGGTTTCCCCAGATCATTACCAATACTGAGAAGTTACTTAACCAGTGCAGTCTCGAATTTGATTTTGAAACCGACAAGAACAAGACCATGGTAACCGGAAGCAGGCAGCAGGATTTGCAAAAACTTGAATCACTGGCCCTGGAAGGTTTTGCCGCTCGCTTTTGCCATAAATCCTACCAGAAAAAAGCCCTTCAGCGCCTAAGACGGGAGTTGGAGATCATCGCTCAAAGAAATTTTGCCGCCTATTTTCTGATCAGCCAGGATATAGTTTCGTTTGCCCGGCAACAACAATTCGAATATGTGGGACGGGGAAGCGGGGCCAACAGCCTGGTAGCCTACTGCCTGCAGTTAACCAATGTGGATCCTATTGAACTTGACCTGTACTTTGAGCGCTTCCTTAATCCGCAGCGCAGTTCGCCCCCTGATTTCGACATTGATTTTTCCTGGCGTGACAGGGACGCAGTTACTCAATATATTTTCGACCGTTATGGATACCAGCATACCGCACTGCTGGGCACCCACAACACATTTAAAGAACGGTCTACTGTGCGGGAGCTGGGAAAGGTATTCGGGCTCCCTAAAAGTGAAATCGACCAACTGGTGGCTTATCCTCAACACAAAAAAGATCATGTAGCACAACTGATTTTCCGCTATGCGAAAAGAATGCAATCCATTCCTTCGCACCTGTCGGTACATGCGGGAGGAATACTGATTACTGAAGAGCCGATTCATGCCTATACCGCCACCGACTTCCCTCCCAAAGGATATCCTACCACTCATTTCGAAATGCATAACGCGGAAGACATTGGTATCTATAAATTCGACATTCTCAGCCAGCGGGGGTTGGGGCATATAAAGGATTCGGTACAGCTGATTTCAGAGAACCAGCAACAGCAGGTAGATATCAACGACTTTGAAAATTTTAAAAAAGATTCCGAAATCAGAAAACTGCTTAGCAACGGTCATACCATGGGGTGTTTTTATGTAGAATCACCAGCTATGAGGATGCTGCTGGGCAAATTGGCCTGCGACAACTATCTGACCCTGGTGGCAGCCAGTTCCATTATACGCCCGGGAGTAGCCCGCTCCGGTATGATGCGGGCTTATATCGAGCGACATCATAAGGTGACCAATGGTGGCACCTATGAATCCATTCATCCTAAAATGGACGAATTAATGGCTGAGACTTATGGTGTGATGGTATACCAGGAAGATGTAATTAAAGTGGCCCACCATTTTGCCGGGCTTTCTCTGGCGGGAGCTGATATCCTTCGCCGGGGTATGTCCGGTAAATTCCGTTCCCGAGAGGAATTCAAAAGAGTAGAGCAGCAGTTTTTTCAGAATTGCAAGAACAAAGGATATCCGGATAAGGTGAGTCAGAGAGTGTGGTTTGAGATCGAGAGCTTTTCCGGGTATTCTTTTTCCAAGGGTCATTCCGCCAGTTACGCGGTGGAAAGCTATCAAAGCTTGTACCTGAAAGCACATTATCCTCTGGAATTTATGGTGGGAGTGATCAATAACTTTGGGGGATTCTACCGCACCGAGTTTTACTTTCATGAAGCCCGCATGAACGGTGCCACCATTGAAGCCCCCTGTGTCAACCACAGTAAATACCTGACCTCGATCAAGAAAACAACTATTTACATGGGATTTATTCACCTGAAAAGCCTGGAAAGTAAACTGGCCCAGAGCGTTGAGTGGGAACGGGACCAGCAGGGTGCTTATACCAGTCTGGACAATTTTTTACGAAGAGTATCCATAGGCCTGGAGCAACTGCGCATTCTGATCCGCATTGATGCATTCCGTTTCACCGGACAAGATAAAAGGTCATTGCTGTGGGAAGCACACCGCTACTTTAACCAGCCACAGCGAATACGCACCACCCTGGATCTTTTTAATATCAAGCCCAAGTCATATGATCTGCCTGATCTGGAAAACTATCCCTACGCAGACGCTTTTGATCAAATTGAGCTGCTGGGGTTTCCCCTATGCGCACCTTTTGAACTGCTGCATAAAGAAGAAACAACTGATACACTGTCTCGTCAGTTGCCGCAAAAAATAAACCACTCCGTCACCATCACAGGCTATTTGGTAACTACCAAAGATACCCACACCAAAAATGGTAGTCTAATGCATTTTGGCACCTTCTATGACCGGGAAGGAATGGTGTTCGATACTACTCACTTTCCCCCTGTAGCCAAACAGTTCCCCTTTAAGGGGAGGGGGTTCTACCGTATCAAAGGAAAAGTGGTTGAGGATTTTGGCTATCCGATGGTAGAAGTAGGGTTTATGGAGAAAATGCCAATGGTAGATAAGTATGCCGAATTAGCAGACGAACAGTTGAAGGAAGATTTGATGTATGCTAAGAAATAGGAGTGTGCGTAAACAGCACTGATCTTTCAACAGGAAACTGAGACGTTGTGGGTGACTGGTAATGCACCGCTTAAAGGTGCCTTTTGCAGGTATGCACTTGAAATGACATTTCCGAATCTTGCAGGATTAACTTGATATTGTTAATGAATTTCAGTCTTTTGTAAATAAAAAATGTAACCAGAAGATTATTTCTAATCATGAATGGACCACAGAAATTTAAAATAGATTCCCTTGACCACGTAGCCATCCTGGTGAGCGATGTCG
>BQJT01000167.1 GCA_021604845.1 Cyclobacteriaceae bacterium | reverse complement strand
ATTCACCGTACCTATGACCATGCTCTTAGTGAGTAGTTTGACCGCGGTAATTTTCGCTGTAGTATCAGCAAAACCGGACGTTACAGAGAAGAAAGTAGATCTGGAAAAGATACGCGAGAAGAAGAGTAGTGTGTTGTTCTTTGGTAATTTCTCCAAATTGGATTTGAAAGATTTTATTTTAAATATGAGGGAGTTAAAATCAGATCGACAACTTCTCTACGATAACATGAGTATTGACATTTATTATTTAGGAATTGTTCTGACTAAAAAATACCGGTTAATCCGTTATTCATATTCTATTTTCATCATTGGATTAACCCTTTCTGTGGTTAGTTTTCTGGTCATATTACTCTACAGCGCCTAAACTCCTAATAGAAGAATTGATCAAAGACTATTAGTCAAAGCCTTAACCATCCTGTGCTCCCCCATAAACTCCTTCAGGATCACCTTAAGCGCAGTATATGCCGGGACTGCTATAATCATACCCAATATGCCAAACAGAAGCCCTGCGGTAACAATTATTAAGAAAATCTCCAGCGGATGAGATTTGACACTATTCGAAAAGATGAAAGGCTGAGAAAAAAAGTTATCTATCAGTTGTCCGATGATCACTCCCAGTAATACATAACCAGCCATAGGTAATACCACCGTTCCAAAGTCCATGGTCGGATCGCTGGTCATTGTCAATACGATCATGGTGAAACCACCCATAATGGGTCCGATGTAGGGTATCACGTTAAAAAGTGCACATAAAAAAGCGATAAGTACAGCCTTTTCAACGCCAACTAATAACAAGGTGGTGGTGTAGGCCAAAAACAGTATGAGCTGTTGAAGCAACAAACCAATAAAGTAGCGGGACAACAGGTTTTTTATCGCTGCTAGTGAGTTGACTATTTTAGATTCTTCAGATTTAGGAACTAACACCAAAATCACATTTTGGATCAGATTACTATCCTTTAAGAGAAAAAATGATATAAAAAGCACTGAAAAAATGCCAACTCCAGCGCTGCTAAAAATCTCAAATAAAATATTAAGGACTTTTGGGACCATCCCAATGTGTAACTCGTCGATGACCGCTGTTTCCATTTCTACTTCCTCCACGATCTGCTCAACTACTTTTGGGGAAGCCCCAAAATACTGGGAGAGTTTTTCAAAAACCAGGCTTATTTCACCTACAAGCCTGTCAATATTCAACAGGGATAAATTTTCACTGTGTTCTGCCAATAGAGGAATATATAGCCCAATAATTCCTACCAGCAGGCCTAGCATGGCCAACATGGTGGTAATAATTGATAAGGTATCGGGCAGCTTTAGCTTTCTACGCAAAAAGTCCACAATGGGCCTCCCAATTAATGCAACTACCGCGGCGATGGTAATATAAGCGATAACCGATTGAACCTTATAAATTAAATATCCCAGTATAACGATTACCGCAAGCACGCCTACGGCTTTCAATATTCCCCTGGCTATTATCTCTGAATTCATATTGTTCGTTACCAAAGCAAGGTATAATCTATAATGGAAATATAAAACGCATGCACTCTGATTCTATTCAAGGGGGTAGTATTTGCAAACCGATTAATTAGCTTCTATGCCCTCCTGGATCTTTTCTGTGGCCTCTTTCTGGTCCTGGCGATCAGCAGTTGGTTCATCTTGCTGTTGTTCCGCGGTCTTCTGATATTGTAAGTTGATGTAAATGGGGAAATGATCCGATCCAATATCTGGTAACCGCTCAATAGCTACCAATTTAAAATCATTTGAATGAAATACGTGGTCCAAAGGCCACCGGAATATGGGAATTTTGGCGTGAAATGTATTGAAGAAGCCCCTGCCTTTGCGCGGATCAAGTAAACCACTTACCCGCTGGAACAGTCTGGTGGTGTGAGACCATGCGACATCATTAAGATCGCCAGCTACAATGGTAGGGTAGTCATTGAACCCGGTCAACTTTGCTACCAGCATTAGTTCGGCATCCCTGGGGATAGAAGTATCTTTTTCGGTTGGTGAGGGCGGTTTGGGATGCAAACAGTGCAGCTTTATGGTTTTTCCATAAGGCAATTCCAGCGCAACATGAATAGAAGGCACTTTTTTCTCCATTAGATATTCGACCTTTGGATTGATCATCGGGATTTTTGAGTATAGCGCCATACCATAGGCGTTATCTAAGGGAACGGTTACTTTATAAGGGTATTGATTTTCAATCACTGCAATTCGATCAACCCACCACTGATCTGTTTCCAGGAGCAATACAAGGTCAGGGTCCTTTTGTTTGATTAGTTCAATGCATGGCTGCGCATCTCTGTTGCCTTGAAAAACGTTGGCAGTAAGCAGACTGATCGATCTTTCCGGATCCGGATCAGTACTAAGTACTTGTGGAGAGGCAAGAAAGGTATAGGGATAAATAAAATAACTCATATACCCAACACAACCGGTCAGTGCCAGTACCATTAAATAATCGAACCAACTGCGATGATCAAAGTAAAAAGCAAAACCAAACAGGCACAAAACAGTTAATCCTGCAATCTGTAGTATTGGAAAATCAAAAATTCGAATCCACCAGGCTTGATGTTTAATTAAAGAGATAAATGTGCTTGCAACCAGTAGCAAGCTTAAACCCGTCAAGAAATTCTTCATAGTCAAAATGGACCCGTCTCATAAAATGATTTTCTGCGGTCGTTAGATTCGCCGAGCTCCAATTAGGTGGGAAATCACCATCACAATCGCGAAAACCAATTGTAAGTGGATAAAGCTCCCCACAGTAAGATAAAATGATCCAAAGCCATCGGGTTAAAAGAACCACTGCGATGCTATAAAGGACCTATTTATGCAGAAAAGGTAAGATAAGGAAAAATTCTTTATCTCACCTTTTCATTATTTGTTGAGCTTGATACTGCAGGATTTGCTCCTTAGTCGATAGCGTTTTCTAAACGTTGCAAATCGTTAATGCAGTTCTTTATGGTATTGCGCTGCCTGGTAATTAGATTTTGGGGTTGACCCGATAAATTGGTACTCTTGATCAACTCATCGTATTCTTCCAACGAATCCTTCTCACCTCGCAAACATTCTTCTAATACAGCTTCATCCTTATCAAAGCTTAAGGCGGTTTTTACATCCATCCAGGTGCGATGCAGCTTTCCTTCAAAAGTGCCGCTTTCCATTTGTTCTTTAGTATCTGCTCCCAGGATATTGGTTTCAGCCGCTAATTCCAATGCAAATCTTTTGCGTTGTTGCGCCTGATCTCTAAAAGTGCCTGCTAGTTGAGGGTTATTTACTTTTTCAGCGGCCTTTTCATAACCTCTGTAGGCATCGTAATTTCTCTCGATAACATCCTTTAAATTGTCATTAATTTTATTATCCGTATTCATGTCTTTTTGTATTTTAGTTCGTCAACTCATCTGAAAAAACGATGCCAACTCATCTACTGTATCGAATTGTGGTATCAATGCCATTTCAGTGAGGATTCAATTACCCGGTTCTGCGTAAATTATTTCTCACCCCAAAACTGATTTTCAGTTTGAATTGTTCAGAGTCAGTAAATCCTTGCTTCCTGCAGGCATTTAAACATGGCGATAAAATTGCTGTTAATAACTAAACAGCTTCCTACTGATAATAAGGTTAATTTTGCTACTATGACAATACCCATTGATACAGAAGAATATAGTTTTAAGGACAGGGATATTGACTGGCTCAGTTTTAATGAGCGGGTACTACAAGAAGCTGCTGACAGCCGAAATCCGATTTTAGAACGTTTAAAATTTCTTGCTATTTTTTCATCGAACCTGGATGAGTTCTTCAAAGTAAGAATTTCGAAATTACGTCAAATAAAAAAAATCAAAAAGCGGGTTCGAAGGCCATTGGGGCTTAGACCGAATAGCCAGTTAAAGACTCTATTGTCTGAAATTGACCAACAACAGCAGCGTTTCGGTAAAATATTCAGGGAGCAGATTCTTCCGGATTTGGAAAAGCAGGGTATCTATCTAAAATCAATATCAACCTATTCTGAAACGGATAAGGAAATTCTAAAAAGATTTTTTTCAGAGCATTTAGAAATTCTTGATTCGATAACCTATAACTCAAATATTTCTTCCGACTCCCTTAAAGAAGGAGACCTTTATGTGGTCGCATATGATCACGTAACGGATAAGGTGGCCTTCGCGCAGGTTCCGGTCCAGGAATTCGGTCGCTTTATTCAAATTCCATCTGATGACAAGGCTTTTTACTATACCTACTTAGAAGATGTAATAAAATTGAATTCGGAAATGATATTTCCCGGATTAGAGAGTCCTTCACTTTACAATATTAAAATTTCGAAGGATGCCGAGCTTTACCTGGAAGATGATTATGAAGGAGACTGGATCGAACTTATTTATGAGTCTCTTAAAAAGCGGCAAACCGGGCAGCCAACACGACTTCTTTTCGAGACAGGAATGCCAAAAAATTTGCATAAGAAACTGCGGAAACTATTGGAATTAGGTAAAATCGATATGTTTCAAGGAGGCCGTCGACATAATTTCAGTGATTTCTTCTCGTTCCCAAAACCAAATGATTCTGAATCCCTGGTATTTAAGGATTTACCTCCTTTAAAACATAAAGAATTCGAGCAGTCACATGATTTTTTTGAGCTAATTGCCAGGAAAGATCGACTACTTCATTTTCCGTATCAACGTTTTCAATACCTTGAAAATTGGCTGGAGCAGGCGGCAATCGACCCTTCGGTTACGGCAATTCATATTTCATTATATCGAATTGCTAAAGCATCGCGATTAACCTCTGCCTTACTTAAGGCCCTGCAGGAGGGAAAGGAGGTAACGATCTTTGTGGAGGCTAAAGCCAGGTTCGATGAGGGCAATAATATTAGGTGGGGGAGAAAATTTGAAGATGCGGGAGCCAAGGTCTACTACAGTTTTCCCAATGTTAAGGTGCATTCGAAAATACTGCACATTGAGCGGTTGGAAAATAAAATACTAAAGGGGTATTGTTACATCGGTACCGGCAATTTCAACGCAAAGACCTCCGAAATCTACTGTGACCATGGTCTGTTTACCGCCAATTCAAAAATTTCAGGGGATTTACAACAGGTTTTTAAGGTGCTGCAAAGAGGCCTGTTACTGCCAAAATTAAAGCTCCTATTGATTTCTCCCTTCAATACCCGAACCACCTTTGAAAATCTGATTAAACGTGAAATTGAGTATGCAAAAGCCAATAAACCGGCTCATATTACCGCAAAAATGAACAGTCTCGAAGATAAGCAGATGATAGCATGGCTCTATAAGGCCAGTAATGCGGGTGTTAAAGTTGATTTGCTGGTACGTGGTTTTTGCTGTCTGATTCCCGGAATTAAAGGCCAGAGTGAGAATATTAAAGTTATCAGTATCGTTGATCGATTTTTGGAACATGCGCGAGTATTCCTCTTTCATAATAATGGAAAGGAGGAAATGTTCATGGGGAGCGCCGACTGGATGACCCGAAACCTGGACAAGCGTATAGAAGTCATTACTCCAATTTTAGACGTAGATATTTTCAAAGAGCTACGGCATATCCTGCATTTACAATTGAATGATACTGTGAAAGCACGTATAGTCGATGACAAAGCTTTGAACAAATACGTTAAGGGTAAAGAAAATGAAGAACCTCTTCGGTCACAGTATGAGATCTATAGCTTTCTGAAAAAAAAAGTAGATTCCCTCAAAATAATCATGCCTGAAGCTGACAATTAGAGATGGGCTTCCAATTTGGTGTTGACAAATAACTTCTTAGCTCCTTTGAAAATTAGCAGTGTGAGAAATCCAACCAGTAATCCAACCATAAATTCAATAATAAGGCCGGGAATCTTTGGAAAGATGTGATGTAAAAAAGGCAGGCTATGTACAAAAATACCGCCGGCCACTAAAATCAAGGCTATAGTTCCGATTACGGATAGTGCTTTAATTACTTTGGGTAATGCATTTACAAAAAACCGTCCAATTTTGTCGGAGATACTGTGCTCTTGTTCATTGATTGCCATTAATCTAGCGCCGAATTCATCCATTCGGATGATAAGGGCAACAATACCATATACCCCAACGGTAGCAATCAATGCAACAATAGAGACCACCACGATTTGAGAAACCAAAGGTTCATTGAGGACCGTTCCCAAGGCGATAATCACGATTTCAACGGATAAGATAAAATCAGTTACGATAGCAGACTTGATTTTTGACTTCTCCAAAGTAAGAATCTCGCTTTTAGTGGGTGCTTTCATATCAGGGGGAATATGATTACGGTCATGCGGTACGAAGAATTCATATATTTTTTCCGCACCTTCAAACGCCAGATATAGTCCACCAAGAACTAGTACTACGGTCACCGCCCATGGTAAAAAGGCGCTTAGCAAGAAAGCAAAGGGCAGTATGATGAGTTTATTGAGAAGTGAACCTTTGGAAATAGCCCAAAGCACCGGCAGTTCACGACTGGAAACAAAGCCAGATGCTTTTTCCGCATTGACCGCTAAATCATCGCCTAAGATTCCAGCAGTTTTCTTAGTGGCGATTTTACTCATTCCAGCTACATCGTCTAAGAGCGTTGCTACATCATCTAAAACTGCAAAAATCCCTGATGCCATTTAGTAACTTTTAGTTTATATGCCACTTCTGAATCATTTCTAACCAGTAGTGAATTGTGTACCAAAATTCCATACAGGAAAGGTTTAATTGTAAGTGATTGGTTTAGAGAGGAATGCCGTATCATATCAGAAAGACTGCCTGGATTACAACAACTTTTTTTATCTGAAATGGGCACTCACTTCCACAACATAGTTGAAGATTATACTCAGAATGGTTTAGAATGACTTGCTTTGCCAGTAGTTTTTGGGCTTTAAGATTTGGTACGATAATTTCTATAACTCCTGAAACCAATTTATGATGGAAGTACAGCCTGCGTTAATTTGCATACCCGATATCAAAGGATTCACCGAGTTTATGAGTGATACGAAATTAGAACTCAGTGCCAAGGTGATACCGGCCTTATTGAATGATATTATTTATACCAATAGTATCGGTTTGAAAGTTTCGGAAATTGAAGGAGATGCCATACTATTTTACCTCTGCGGTCCGCCACCAGCCTTAGAGGACCTGGTAAAACAGTGTTACGATTTCTATACCCAGTTTTATGAAAAAGTGCGGATACTAAATCGTAAACATGAACATCATCCCGATAGTGATAATATCCCCGATATTCTTGGATTAAAAATCATTATGCACTATGGAAAAATTGGTGTCAACCAGATCGGTAAAAGAATTAAGCTAATTGGGGAAGATGTGATCATTGCCCATCGATTACTTAAAAACAGTATTCCTTTGGAGGAGTATCTGCTTATTTCGGACCAACTGATGGAGCAATGCCAGCTTAACTCCAAGCTGGAAACTTTGTTAGATGAACCAGTGACCCGAGGATCCGACGATTACGAACATATTGGAGTCATTAACTACAGTTACCTGAATTTGAAGCCTCTGGTAGCATAAGTGCTACATTTAACTCCTGTGCTATTCGAGAATTTCGCTCCCCTTTCAACTAGTGGACTGGGTCGGCAGTAACCCTGATGGATTGTTAACTAAAAATTGTGGTTGGATTATAAAAGAAAAGCCCTCCTTCGCCTATGCGGGCTTCGGAGGGCGTTGGTGGAGCCGCGGGGATTCGAACCCCGGTCCAGAGAAGATAAATTACGGATCTTCTACATGCTTAGTAATACTTTGGTTTTCGAATAAAGCCAGGTGTATCACTACCAAACTTTACCTTAGTTGCTTAAATCTCGTTCCGGATGCGCAACCTTACCGAAACCAGTAGCTGTTATCTGACACCGCTATTTCCCTGCCCACAGTACCAAGGCGGAGAGCGATGATGGCCGGTCCCAATCTTATTGGAAACCAGGGTTAACCTGATACTATATCAGATTAAGCTGCCATAGCGTAAGAATAATCTTCGCCATTCATAGGTCGGGACTATCTTTCAAGGCTCTCACCCCATGAGCCTGCATGCTTACATACGCATTTATGCCTCCTGTCAAGTCCAGTCGGCCCCATTTGTTTCGCCGGAGACGGCAAGAAACTATTTTCAAAGAACATCTGCCCCTTCAGGCAGAACTACAAAGATAGTGGTTTTACTCCGTTTCTAACTAGAATAGAAGCAAATACCATACTAAACTAGCCCGCTGTGCCAATTAGGCAGATACCCAGGTCCCACTTGTCAATTAACCCCTGTTTTATGAGATTCTGCTTAATTTCGACGAGGGCTATAGTAAATCAGTCACCTGGCAATTACGGAATTAAAGCCCTAGTTGATTATATTGTTAACCAACCACTTTATCATTTCAAGTTTATGAAAACGCTTATCTCTATTGCTCTGTCTATGATTGTCGGGTATGGCTTTTGCCAATCACCGGAAACACTGTTATTAAAGGATTACCGGCCGGTTTCCATCTACAATATTCCCAAAACCAGGATCGAAAAGGCCAGGTATCCGGTAATCGATATGCATTCACATGCCTACGCCAGGTCTTTGGATGAATTGCGGCAATGGGTGGATAATATGGATGCGGTGGGCATTGAGAAAACCATTGTAATGACCGGTGCCACTGGTGCCCGTTTCGATAGTTTATACCATGTTTATTCTCAATTTGGCGACCGGTTCGAAGTCTGGTGCGGCTTTGATTATACCGGTTACCAACAAGAAGGATACGGAGCGGCAGCAGTGATGGAGTTGGAACGCTGTTTTAAAGTTGGAGCAACCGGCGTAGGTGAGTTAGGCGATAAAGGTCGTGGTTTGTTAAATTCCCGGCCGACCCCCGGTTATGGGTTGCATATTGATGACCCCAGGTTACAGCCCCTGATCCGTAAATGCGGCGAATTGGGTATGCCCATCAACATCCATGTGGCTGAGCCCTACTGGATGTATCTGCCGATGGATGCCTTCAACGACGGTTTGATGAATGCCTACAACTGGAAAATTGATACCACCGAAGAAAACAGACTTTTCCATGCTGAGTTAATTGCTACCCTGGAAAATGCCGTGAGGGATAATCCAGGCACCACGTTTATCGCCTGTCATTTAGCCAATTGCAGCCACGATTTAAACATCATTGGTAGTTTATTAGACCGGTATCCTAATCTGTACGCTGATATCGGTGCGCGCTTTGCGGAAGTTGCACCGGTACCCAAATACGCCAGGGCATTTTTTGAGAAATACAGTGATCGGTTGCTTTACGGAACGGATATGGGATTCGACACCAGCATGTACGCTGTTACATTCCGCATCCTGGAATCCGGAGATGAGCACTTTTATCAATCGGATCTGTTTGGATACCACTGGGCGCTTAATGGTTTTGAACTGAGCGATGAGGCACTTAAGAATTTGTATCACCGAAACGCCCGGGCAATTTTAAAATAAATTCCTGCCTGGTCAGGTTGTCCTAATACAAGCCATCAATTAATTTCGTGGTATGAAGAATACCATGCTTATTATTGTATTGCTGTTACCTACCTGGAGTTTCGCCCAGGACAGCGACCTGGGAAACTGGCTGATTTACTTTGGGAATAAAAAAATAGACTCCAAATGGAATTGGCATCACGAAGTCCAGTACCGCAACTACGATGCAATCGGTGACCTGGAACAATTACTGCTGCGCACAGGAATAGGGTTGAACCTCTCTGAAAACAACAACAACCTGTTATTGGGATACGGGTACATCCTCAGTGAAAACTATCTGGAAGATTCCGGGGAAAAACAAAGTGTTCATGAGCATCGAATTTATCAGCAATTTATCACTAGACAGCAGTTTAACCGGGTTTACCTACAACACCGGTACCGGTTCGAGCAGCGTTTTGTAGAAAGTGATTTCAGGCTTAGATTCAGATACTTTCTGGCAGTAAATGTTGCTCTTAATAACCCTACTATGGATGAGAAGACTTTCTATCTTTCGGCTTACAATGAGATCTTTCTGAACACCGAAGATAACGTGTTCGACAGGGACCGGCTGTATGGCGGTATTGGTTACAAATTGAACAAGGTATTCCGGTTTGAACTGGGTTACATGAACCAATTTCTGCCCAACCTGAATCGCGACCAGCTGAACATGATCGTATTTGCCAGTTTTTAGATCAGGTGTTTATGCGTAGCAATGCGCTCAAGCCATAAACAAAAAAAGATCCCGCCACCGGCGGGACCAATTCGTAATTCGTAATTCCTGCCCGCCGGCAGGCTTAAATTCGTAATTCGTAATTCGTAATTTATAAATTACTGGCTCCAGGGTGGTACCACACTATTGGAACGGGCATAGGCGATCAATTGTCCCAAATGCTCATTACAGTGGCCCTGGGCGATCAGTATGGCAGTCATGGTGGTATATTCTCCAGGAAAAGGAAATTCCACTTTGTCATCCAAAGCATCATTGCTTACACCGTTGATGGCGCTGATCACAAATTCTGTAGATTTTTTCAAGGCAGGAATTAGCTGCTCCTTGGTGGTTAGTTCTTTTTCAATGGCCTGGGGATTAATTCCATCTGGCATGGTGGCCCCCATCTTGGATCCGAAGAAGTAGTTGGCAGAAATTACGTGCCCAATGACTCCGGCAACAGATCGAACCCCTTCTTCTGGCGCCCAGCTGTATTTGTCAGCGGGAATGGCCTCTGCCAGTTGTGCTACCCGGTCAGCAGCAAAAGTTATCATACCAGCGGTTTCTTTCTGTACCTGCTGAGCGAACATTGTGCTGCTCA
>BQJT01000166.1 GCA_021604845.1 Cyclobacteriaceae bacterium | reverse complement strand
TTTTTATTGGCTTCTTCGGTTCCCATTTGCAAAACCTGCTGCCCATATACCATAAAATCCAGGTTGGTAATGTCCTGTCTGTAACCGTTGGTTATAAACAGGTCCTTGAGTCCATCATTGTCGTAGTCGGCAAGCAGTGGGCTCCAACTCCAATCTGTAGCATCAATACCCGCAAGTTGTCCAATCTCGCTGAAAGAGCCATTACCGTTATTGAGCTGCAGGGTATTTCGTACGTACTGGGGTTGGTACCCATATGACAATCCGGTATGGAACTCATCGTAATTATTCCCCATCATGGTAAGTTTCCGGCGCCGGTTGTCTGCAGGATACATGTCCAATACCACAATATCCGATAACCCGTCATTATTAATATCCGCCAGATCTGCTCCCATGCCATTGAAGGTTTGATGTTTTAGGTATCGTCCAGGTTCATTGACAAATGACCCGTCCTGTTGATTAATATAGAGCAAGTCATCGGTAAGAAAGTCGTTTGCCACATAGATATCAGGCCACAGGTCCTGGTTAATATCGCATATTTCCACCCCCAAGCCGAATCCTTCAACCAGTATTCCAGCCTCCTTTGAGACCTCGGTAAATGTCTGATCACCGTTGTTTCGATAGAGTTTGTCTACTGAAGGTTCTTTGCCGGTTAATTCCCGGGGTTTGGAGGTATTCCTGTTAAAGTTTACCAAAGCATTACTTAAAAGGTATACATCCAGATCTCCGTCTTTATCATAGTCCAAAAACGACGCCTGAACACTGTATTCGGTATCATCCAGCCCGTACGCAGCGGCTGACTCGGTAAAGGTGGGAATACCTTCGGGTGTCGGAGATCCGTTGTTGATAAAAAGCAGGTTGGCTCTTTCCCGGTCAGCTCGTCCACGGGGCCCTCCGAGACAAACATAAATATCTGAATAGCCATCCTGATTAATATCAATTATGGAAACACCATTAGCCCAGCCGATAGTGCCAACGCCTGCTGCTTCTGTGATATCCTTAAACTTCCAGCCACCTTGATTCAGGTAAAGTTTACTGCTGACCATATTACCGGTGAAATACAGGTCCTGCAAACCGTCATTGTTTACGTCTATAATCCCAACCCCGGCACCATTATACATATACTCAAAATCCAAAATCGATAAAGTATCACTATAACTTAGTGTGTTGGAAAAGTCAATTCCGGTAGTACCTGAACTCATTTCCTTAAACCTGGTTTGGGAACAGCCTACGAATAATAGAAGCAGAATCACAATAATGTAACAGATAGACCGATCATCTGAAACCTCCGTTTTGGGGGTATTTACTACTCCTTTGCCGATAGTCATTTACGCTGTATTATTCCATTACTAAATTAACTGATCAAAACTTAAAATGAATGAGTTAAATCAATTCTAAAACTCTATTTGACCATCTATGGTCAGGTTTATCCGGATAAACTTCAAAAAAAAGAGGATGTATGCCATTGGACAAACATCCTCACAAAATTAATAATTAGAATAACGTATTTAGTAGCCGGGATTTTGTATTAATACTCCATCTGATCGATCAATCTCCGATTGTGGAAATGGGAATAAGGTTAACTTAGGATCCCAGGTTCCTTGCAGCACAACATCCGGACCAATGCCCCATCGTACGATGTCAAACCAACGGTGGGGCTCAAAGGCCATTTCCAGCCTTTTTTCCCGTCTTAAAGCATCGGTTATATCTCCTACAAAAGGACCAAGTCCAGCCCTGTCTCTGATATCATTTATTTGGGTAGCTGCATCTACATCCCTTCCTACTTCAATCAATGCTTCTGCATATAAGAGTTTTAATTCAGCAAAACGGAACCATCTTTCGTTATTGAAATCAGACTGCGCATTGTTTGAGTGATTTGCCGCCACTGTATTTCGCGGGCCTCGATACTTTTTAATGGTAAACCCGGTAGATGACCAGGCGGGGTCGTAAGGCAGAGAGACATCATTATTGGTATAATACATATCACCATCCTGGTAGAAATTTGTGGTGATACGAAGGTCATTTGGTTCTGCCATATAGGCATCAACTAAGTCCTGAGTAGGCACCCATTGTCCCAACTTACCTCCCGGCGCGCCGTTAGAGGCATCATAATGCCAACCTCGACCGGTCCCCTGGGAGGCCTTGAAATTCTCCGAGTGCGTGTCGTCAAATACCCACAGGTTGTCGTCTGAAAATGGCCCACCATATTGTATTTCAAATATTGACTCTGCATTGTTTTCATTGTCAAAGGCAAAAACATCTTCATAGTTTGGCACCAATGAGTATTCTCCAATTACTGATTCAAAGGCAGTAATGGCACCCTGCCAATCCTGCTGCCATACTTTAACTTTTCCAATGTAGGCAGTAGCTGCGTTAGCGGTAGCCCTGCCTACGTCTCCCCCACCCCAGCTTGCTGGTAATCCGGCTGCGGCATCCCCGAAATCTGCCAGTATTTGGGTGTACAATGCATCCTGTGTGGCATTGGGTTGGGCCAAGTTATTTATGTCAGTAAGTACCTCAGTAACCAGTGGCGGGGTACCCCACATTTTTAACAATTGAAAATGAAACCAGGCACGAAGAAATTTGGCTTCAGCACCAAAACGTGTTTTTTCCTCAGCAGTCAGCTCATTTTCATTTTCAAGCTGTTCCAGCACAATATTGGCCCTTAGTATACCCTCATACAACTGGGTATAAGCGGCAGCATAAGGAACATCGGTGGACCTTACAAATAAATTATCCGCATCCTGGGATCTACCATCCGCCTGATTAATATCAGCAGCCACATCATCTGTGATGGCCAAAGTGATTTTCCAAAACTCTCCAAATTCACCCAGGGTCTCCGTACTGGTTCCGTATAAATCCTGCATAGCAGAATAGGAGGCAAATATAGCACCATCAAAGTCTACCGTGGTTTTATAAAATGAAGCAGCGGTAACCCTATCCAGCGGTAATAAATCCAGATCATTACATGAGTTAGCAATAAACAGCGCCACTAGAACAATGGGTAGCGCCTTGATTGCTAGTCTGTTAAAGTTAATTTTATTTTTCATCATAATTAATGTTTCAGGTAAACGCCATTAAAATCCAATTGTCCAACCAAAACGCCAGATTGTTGGCTGAGGTGATGCTCCACCATCCTGCCCGGTAGCTAAAGGAAATTCTCCTTTTTGAAAACTCTGTGCCCGCCCAACTTCGGGGTCAAACCCGGAATAACTAGTGAAAGTAGCTATGTTATTAACACCGACATACACCTTAACACTGGAAATAAAGTCGGTCTTGGACAGCAGTGTTGAGGGCAATGTATAACTCAGTTGTATGGTTTGTATTCTCAAAAAATCCGCGTCCTCTATCCAGCGGTCTGAATAACGGTTGTTGCCGTTAGGATCAAAGCGGGAGAGTCGTGGCATGGTATTACTGGTGCCAGGTCCTGTCCATCGATCCAAAGTGGTGGTGGTAAAATTGTTATTACCCGATAAGTTCTCCCATGATGATCGAGCCTGATTATAAAGCTGTACGTCGCCTACACCTCTTAACTGTATATCCAGATCGAATCCTTTAAAGCCTGCGTTGAAATACATACCATAAAAGAATCCCGGTATTGGGCTACCCATAATGGTGCGGTCGTCGGCATCCACTACCCCGTCACCGTTAACATCTTTGAAACGGATATCACCAGGTTCACGTCCTCCGGAAAAAAGGTCCGGCGGTGCCGCATCAATTTCACCCTGATTCTGGAATATTCCGTCGGTTAGATAACCGTAAAAATGGCCAACTGATTCTCCTACAATGGTCCTATGTGTTTGACCTCCACCGGTACCGGTAATGATACTGGGAACAGAACCCAAATCCTTTACCTCATTCTTTACAGTAGTAATATTTCCTCCGGCTCCCCAGGTCCAATCTCCACTCTGATTTCTATAATCGATGGAGAGCTCAATCCCTGAGTTTTTAATTTCTCCTAAATTTGCATCTGCAGGGAGGAAATAGCCAGAAACGTAAGGTAACGGCAGTCCAATTAAGACATCTTTTGAGGTTTTATCCCAATAGTCAAATGAAAAATCAATCTTTCCTTCCAACAGGGAAGCATCGAAACCTATGTCCGTTGAAGTGCTGGTTTCCCATTTTAAAGCAGCATTGGCAAAGTTAACCGGTGCAGGGCCTCTTACTACATTTTGACCGCCTGAGTTATCGCCAAGAACATAGAAAATTGTGGTTTGAAGCGCACTCAAGAAAGCGAAATTGACCCCGGTAAATTGGTTGCCTGCCTCACCATAACCTACTCTCAGTTTAAAGTCGTCGATAAAATTGCCTTGCGGGAAGAACGATTCCTCACTTAATCTCCACCCCACTGATATTGATGGGAACACGTCACTTCTGTTGCCCTCGGCAAATCGGGAGGTCTCATCCCTTCGAATATTAACCGTTGCTAAATACTTTCCCTGGTAATCATAGTTGATCCGACCCAGAAGGCCCTTTAAAGCCCAGTGATCTGCTTCATTGCCAGCAGAAGTTTGACTGGCTACCGATGCAAATTTCACTGCTGAGTTGAATAGCGTGTTTCCCTGCAGCCTTACCTTATCAAAACGGAAATTGGTTTCTTCATATCCCACTAATACATTTAAATTATGATCACCAAACGATCTGGTATAAGTAAGGGTATTGGCCCAGTTGGTAGTAAGCTCGATCGGCCGGGATTGTATTAAGCGAGAATCCCGTATATTACTATCGCCCCAATCAACTCTTTCCTGGAAGAAAAAGGCATCACCAACGTTGTAATCAAATCCACCTTCCATTCTGAATTTAAGGCCTTCTATTATTTCAAACTCTCCATATAAGTTACCCAGTACTTTTGAGCTCTTAATCCGAGTCTCATTAACCCTGGTATCTGTCCGGTACAATAGATTTAGCGCGGAGCCCTCACCTATAGCGGCCTGAGTCTCTTGTTGATAACCGAATGGTCCGTTTGGATCAAATGCCGGAAAATAAGGGGCATTTAAGGAACTATTGAATGCCGCGTGACAACAATCTCCAACTCCTTCCGATTGAGTTAACCTATCAGTAAGGCTTAGCAGTATTGATTCTCCAAAACTCCAACGGCTACCTGCCTTAATATCTGAGTTTACTTTAACCGTATATCTTTCAAAGTCCTGGCCGAATTCAATTCCTTGCTGCCTCAGATAGCCACCGGAAACGTGAAAATTAGCATATTCGGAGCCGCCGCTAACCGATACATTGTGACTTTGCATCGGAGCTGTTCGATATACCAAATCCTGCCAATCAACATTCGGCATTCCTCGAAACTGGCTAACATCTCGACCGAGCTCGGTTTGGACGTCTATATATTGGTCAACATTAAGTACATCTACTGTTTTCCTGATTTGACCTGAACCTGCATATCCATTGTAGGTAACCTTGGTTCTTCCCTCTACCCCTCTTTTGGTAGTTATGATGATTACCCCATTGGCCGCCCTGGATCCATAGATTGCCGCAGCTGAAGCATCTTTCAGAACATCCATTGATTCAATATCATCCGGATTAATCCCTGCCAATGGATTTGAATCGGTAGTTGAAGAAGTATTTACGGTAATATTTGTGGTTTGCACAATAGGAACTCCATCAATTACCCATAAAGGTTGATTGACGCCAACAGTTCCCACTCCCCGGATCCTTACACTAATTGGAGCTCCGGGGTCCCCTGATCGGTTGACAATGTTAACTCCAGCTACAGTTCCTGCCAATGCCTGATCAGCGCTGATAATTGGCCGGGATTCGATAATACCATCAGGCAAAGATGAGATCGCACCGGTGACGTTCGCTTTCTCCTGGGTACCATAACCCGTAACCACAATTTCCTGTAGCGCTGCAATGTCTTCCTCCATTCCAACGTCGATAACAGACCGATTGCCAATTACCACTACTTGACTTTTGTAACCTACAAATGAAAATACCAGACTTGAAGCGTCTGCCGGAACACTCAATGAATAGTTTCCATCCGTATCCGATGTAGTACCTTGGGTAGTTCCTTGAATTAGGATGTTTACACCTGGTAAACCTGTTTGGTCAGTTGAAGAGGTAATAGAACCAGTAATTGTTCTATCCTGACCGTATGCAACCACACTTAATAGTAAAAGGACTGATAATAGAATAGTCCAATTCATTGGTAATTTTTGTTTCATAATTTATTTGGTTTAGTGTAGTCATGTTGTCACACTTTAGCATGATTCGTTGAAGAGCGAAAACAAATTTTTCATTTAGGGGTACTGAAAAACTTCGTTTCGTTATATCTATAGGAATTTCCTAAGACGTTTTGTAAAATCCAAGCATTTCGAATAGAAATACAATGTTTTGAAATATATTTTATTGGTAATCATTTCGGAAGGTGACATCGTTGCGTTAGTATGCCATCAATGGAAGGAAAAGCGATAAGCAGGTAATAGTGATCAGCCATCAGAATAAATATTTGGATTTATTTCTGGCTTTACAAACGAACCCGGAAGCACCAGGGCTCTTACTCCGATATAGCCCTATGATAAATAGGGCACGTAGGAACAGTGAGACACCGATTGGGGCATCAGCTGTTATGAACTTTGCTTATCTTATACTAACGTATTAATCGAACAAGGGTTCACAACTTTAAGGTCCAGTGCCTCCGGGAAGTTATATTTTGAGTAGAACACACAGCAAACACTGAGATGCAATTCTCTTTAACGACCTTATTAATCTGTGAGTTGGGCTGGGATTCACATTTCATTCACAAGAATATGCTTAATTTAGCACCAGGTGAATTACCGAACACTCCAACACCAGATATAGAGAATGACTAAAATTTTTAACCGCAGAAACACGCTTAAAACCGTTGCAACTTTAAGCGCTGGTTTGGCAATCGGTGGACGGATTAACGCTGCTGAATTAAACAAAAAGGCTTTCAAAGCTGACATTCGACTGGGTGTTGTAGGCCTGGCAGTACACAGCGCTGCTTTCTCAAAAATACTGAATGACCCCAATAAAACTTCAGACCTGATGGGTTGCCGTATTACTGCTCTATATCATCCTCCGGGAAACCCGGACGTAGATTTTACCAAAGATCAACTCGCAAAATTCCGGAAGCAGGTAGAAGAAATGGGTGTGAAAATAGTCGCATCAATGGACCAACTGCTGAGTATTACGGATGCAATCCTGATCGAAACCAACGATGGCCGGCCTCACATGGAACAGGTACTACCGGTATTGGAAGCAAAGAAACCAGTGTTTGTCGATAAGCCGGTAGCTGATACCCTGGAAAACGTTATTGCTATTTATGAAAAGGCCCGTCAGATGGAGGTGCCAATTTTTTCGTCTTCATCATTGCGGTATGGAAAAGTTCCACAAGAAATACGCCAATCCGGATGGTTGGCAAAAGGCTGTAATGTCTACAGCCCGGCTCACCTGGAAAAAAGTCATACCGATCTTTTCTGGTACGGAATTCATGGCGTGGAAATGCTGTACACTGTGATGGGTACCGGGTGCCTGGAAGTGGAGCAGGTTAAACACTCCGATACAGAAGATATGGTAATTGGTTATTGGAAGGATGACAGGATTGGAGTATTCAGAGGTTTTAGGGAAAGTAGTCGGCGGCATAGTGCCAGCTATGGTGGTATGGCATTCCTAAATGACTCAATAACTGCACTCGGTGATTTTGAAGGTTACCGCCCGTTGGTGGTAAAGATCGTCTCGTTCTTTTTGACCAATCAGGCGCCTGTTTCCGCCACGGAAACCTTGGAGATCTATAGGTTCATGGAAGCGGCCATGAGGAGTTTTTCTCTGGGAGGTAAAAAAGTGAGATTGGATACGGTTTAGAAAAAATGAAAAAAGGATCAACTTAACCGGGATGAGAAAATTGAACCCGGCTATTTACCTAAATTGCATTGGATTGTGTTCAATGGCCATCTGTTTGATCGGTTGTCATAAAACTTCCCAGGTATCTCTTCACCCCGGAGACAGAGTGGCAATTATCGGCAATGGCCTAGCCGAGCGGATGCAACATGACGGGTGGCTTGAAACCTATGTTCAGGCGGCTTTCCCTAAGGATAGTTTGGTGTTCAGAAACCTTGGATACTCTGGAGATCAGGTACACTACAGGCCGCGCGCCCACGAAGGTTTTGGCAGTAGTGACAAGCATCTTGCGGATATGAATGCGTCTGTCATTTTTGCATTTTTCGGTTACAATGAATCTTTTGAGAATAAACCTGAAGAATTCCGGGAACAGCTAAATGCCTGGATCGAATATACCCGGTCCAAAATATATAACTCCAATATACCCCCAAGGATTTTCCTTTTTTCTCCAATAGCACATGAGAACCTGAACTCTCCCAATTTACCGGATGGATCGGAAAACAATCAACGTTTAGCATTATATACCAAAGTAATGTCAGAAGTAGCTGATGATAAGAGTATTACTTTTATAGACTTGTATCAATTCTTTATGGAAGAGTATAAGGAATCGCCAGTGCCCCTGACCATCAATGGAATTCATCTGAATGAAACAGGCAACAAAAAACTGGCAGAATATTTTACTCATCATATTCTGGGAGCTGAAGTTGGATTAACCGGATCATCATTGGACTCACTTCGCAGTACCATACTGGATAAGAACTGGCTGTGGTTTAACCGTTATCGTGCAACTTCCGGGAATGATGTCTGGGGAATTCGTTCATCTCAGGACGGCAACTATAATACCCTTCAAAATGAGTTAGAGATGCTGAAGGTGATGGCAGCCAATCGAGACCGGAAAATATGGGCCAGGGCCAATGGAGATGACCTGGAAATAAATGACAATAATATTCCTGAACCTGTAACTGTTGGTACCCATATTACCAGGGATGTAAAGTACATCGATCCGGTCAAGGCCATCGATCGAATGACCGTTCCGGATGATTTGCAGGTAAATCTATTTGCGGCCGAGGATGAATTTCCGGAGATCATTAACCCGGTTGCCATGCAAATAGATACCAAGGGACGTATATGGGTAGCCTCGTGGGCAACCTATCCGAAATGGCAACCAAACACTCCAATGGACGATAGGTTAGTATTTCTAACGGATGAAAATCAGGATGGTAAAGCTGATAAAGCCACCACTTTTGCCTATGTGAGCCATCCTACCGGGTTTGAGTTTTGGAACGATGGAGTGATTGTAGTTTCAGCACCGGATATACTTTATTTGAAAGATACCACGGGTGATGGTATTGCTGATCTTAAAGAGCGTTTGTTTGGAGGCATTGGAAGTGACGACACCCACCACACGGCTAACAATCTGGTTTATGGCCCTGATGGATATATTTATTACCAAAGAGGAATTTTTATACTGGAAAACATCGAAACCCCATGGCGGCACAGCGAAGAATCCGGTTCTCCGGGATTGTACCGGTTTAACCCGCGAACCTTCGACTACTCATTCGTAGTTGAAAATACCCCCAATGCTCATGGCATTAGTTTCGATAAATGGGGCAATCAATTTATTACGGATGGGACCAGCGGCAGGGCTTTTCAGGTCTACTATAAAAGGCACGTCACCTCGGTCTCAGACGATAATGAGTTCGATAAACGGCCACTTTTTAAACAAACCATCAGACCATTATCATCTAATCAGATATTGTCCAGCACTCATTTTCCTGATGATTACCAGAACAATTTTTTGTTATACAATGTAATTGGATTTCAGGGAATTAAACGATATAGACTGGAATACAAGGAATCCGGGGTGATTGAAGGGGTGGAAATAGGCGACCTGGTTTATACTGGGAATGATCCAACCTTCAATCCATCATCAGAAGCTGAACCCAGAAGGCTACCCAAAGGGTATAAAGGTGATCCGAACTTTCGTCCAACAGATGGCGTAATCGGAGCAGACGGAGCCCTGTATTTCAGCGATTGGCAAAATGCAGTAATCACCCATTCACCGTACAACTTACGGGATATTAGCCGCGACCAGGCACATGGACGTATTTATCGGATTTCGGCTAAACACCGACCCCTTGAGTTAAACCCTGATATTTACGGACAACCAATCTCGGAGCTCCTGGAACTTTTCCTGAGCCCGGTAGACGGCATTCGTCATAGTGTCAGGGTAGAGTTAAGTGGTAGAAACTCAGAAGAGGTCATTTCGGAAGCCCAAAAGTGGGTAAGAAGATTTGACCCCAATAAAGTAAGCGATGCCCTTCCCATGCTTGAGATTCTATGGTTGCATCAACAACATAACGTAAAGAATTTGGAACTGTTAAACCAGTTGCTCCAAAGTCCAGTAGAGCAAGCAAGAATAGCAGCTCAGAAGGTTGCATGGTTTTGGAGTGAAAGAAATTATCATAAAAGAGGGGCTACCGATGCCACAGTTTCGGGGATGCAATTCCGAACTTTTTTTGAGCCCTTCTGGACCACCGGTGATACCACCAGAATCACTGAAAATGATAAAGATGTACCTGGGCCGCAGGAAGGCATAGCTAATAACCCTGAGGTCCCACCCAGTAAACGCGTGGTACTTACTACCAAAGGAATTGGACCGGTTAAAAACTTGCAAATATCAGGAGCTATTGACCTTGAAATGGCAATTGAAGGAAGGGATACATTTAACAAAAAATGCATTTCCTGTCATATCACCGATAAAAAACTAGTGGGTCCTCCGCTTAAGGGAGTGCTGGACCGTCGTTCCCCGGAATGGATTATGAATATGATGATAAACCCTACGGAAATGCTGGCAAAAGATTCACTGGCAATTGAGCTGCTGCTGGAGTTTGATAATACTCCAATGATCAATGAGAATATTTCAGAGAAAGAAGCCAGATCCTTATTGGAATATTTCAGAACGCT